>JBASRM010000293.1:0-2974 GCA_049273835.1 Blastocatellia bacterium
GCGGGCACTCGCGCGGTGGCGATGTGCGTGTGGGCCTGGTTTATTCTGTTCCTCATTGATTTTCCGCTGAACTTTCTGACAGAGCAATCGGCTTACACTTGGATGATGGTTGCTATTTCACTTTCGAGCAAGCTGTTTGCCGCATACCTCGGCGGCCGCGCTGCGCTGAAGCGAGTCTCTTGAGATAACACTCGTGACTGGATAGTCGATGAATCCACTGAAGGTTAAGAGGCGAGCAGCAAACTTAATCAACGCCGCTACTGTCTGGCAAGTCTGAACAAACTGAGCGAGATTATGAAGTCCCGGCGTGGTCGATCCGCGTTAGATCAGAACTAACGAATTCAATTTCCCTGGCTCGACGATGCCATCGCTGCCCGTTTCACGCCCGGCGAGTTCATCGCTCGCGGATATTGAATCTGACGCAGCTACTGGGCGGCTCGATTGGGAGTGGTGTTCTGAGCAACGGTCAGCTGGCTGCACGAAAGCACGATAGTCACGAACAAGAGTGGGGCCTCAATGCGTGGTTCAACTTCCACGGTGATTACACAGACATCGCAAACTCGAAAGCTCTCTTAATGCAAGCTTACGTAAGCGCCATTCACCGCTATGAAAGCCTAGCTGTCGCGCGAGAGTGAGGTTACCCGTACGTGGCAACCAGGATTGCCGTCTTGAGCAAGGCAGCGATAAATCGTTGATTGCTTTGGTGGACGTCATGTTGTGTACACGAGATTAGCACAAAACTGATGCTACGATTTCCGCTATGTTTAAGTAGTCGCGCCGGCTTCGCATTCCCGATGATTCAAATGAGCCCACATAAATTCTGGTACGAAATCAACGTTGGAAGGCACAGCCGATTGCGCGATTCTCGTACTCTCGTATAATGAATGCGTAGGTTGACCGCCCATAAAAGGAGGTAGCACATTCAACAATGTGAATAGTGTTAAGGAACTTTTGGAGTCGGATGATCCCCTCCGTCCTGAGTGTTTCGAGTTTCTGCTAAGACACCGCGAAGAAGATTCGTCAGTAGATTACAAGGAGACTTTTCATTCTCAGGACAAGGACTGGTTAGAACTTACGAAAGACGTTATGGCCTTCGCCAACACGTGCGGTGGTTACCTCGTCTTCGGCGTTCGCGATGCCTCTTTTGATGTAGTAGGCCTTGACTCAAGCATTGCAGCATCGCTGGTAAATACCGATCAAATTCAGCAAAAAATCAATCGCTATATAGAACCACACATTGTCGGAGTCAGAACTAAGGGCACAGTAATCAAAGGAAGGCTGATCGTAGTTCTCTTTGTTCCTCGCTCATTGCGATGCACGCACGTATTCTCCAAAGATGGCAAAGTGCGTTATCCAAGTGGCGACGAGCAGGTTATTTTCAGAAAAGGCACGCTCTATGTTCGGCGAAGCGGCGGCAATCACCTTGTTGATTCCCGTGATCTGGACGAGATTTTTGACCGGAGACTTGATTTGTATCGTAATTCGCTCATGGGAAGCATAGCGAGAGTTGTCGATGCTCCGCAGGGGAGCGAAGTCATCGTTGTTTCAGCAGAGGCATCTGGCGGCTCGGACAAGAGGTTAGTCTATAGCAATAGCCCGGACGCAATTCCGGTCGCTGGGCTGAGCTTCTCGATCCCACCCAAAACCAATGAAGAAGCTGTCGCTGGTTGGATTGCTATGACTGCAGCGAATAATAATGCCATTCCAGATTGTGTTACCCTCTGGCAGTGGTACAACACAAGAGCGAATCTGAATGTCTCCGAAGAGCAGCGACTCGCGATTGCGAAATTCTGTTTGATCGCCGGAGTACCTACTTTGTTCTGGCTTAAGGGTCTCAATGCTGATGACATCAAAGAGGCGATTCTGAAAGTGATTTCATTACAGCCTACAGCAACTAAGGTTGGCTATATCGCAGCGGTAGGTTGTTTTCTTGGGAGGCCCTTCTACAAGGTTTTGATCTCAAGGTTGAAAGGTTACGGAGGCTGGATCGATGAGAAGACAAAGACGTATCCGCGAAAAGGACCGCGCTCATTAATTGGGCCAACCCTTGTTGAAAGTCAGCGGAGATTCTTTAAAGGAACCGAGAAGGAGTTTCGCTTATTTTTGGAGCAGGAGTTAATTGGTCTTTGCTCAAAGATCCTCGAGACCACTGAAGGTGTGATCGACATCTTGGAGCAAGCGAAAGCCCAAGCTTATGACTGCTATCTCTATGCCCAAGACGACCAATACTCAAAGAGCCGCCCGGACGCAACTAGCACAGTGATGGAGGAGGCAGTCGCCGCGCGACAGGCGATCTGAGAATCCGGATGTTAATTCTTGTCGCTCCCTACGTAGGACTGCGCCACAGTGCAAGATTGCCAACGGCATTGATCAGGGAACTATATGAACAAAGAACCTGAAGAGCAAGTAAGACTAATGATATATAACGCTAAGCGCGATCGGGCTACTTCTCTTAAAGTGCGGAGACTCAAACTGCACAAAGTACCAGCCGAAATTGGTCAACTAGATGAGCTTCGCCGTTTGGAACTGGGTGGCATTGAGCTTGAATCGCTTCCGGCTGAGATAGGTCTGCTTGTCAATCTCCAAGAGCTAACGCTGTACGTCAACAAACTTACGTCTTTGCCCAAAGAGATCGCGAATCTCTCCAGCTTGCGAAAACTTGGACTCAGTGCAAACAAGCTTGGCAGGTTTCCGCCCGAAATCCTTAGCTTAAGCTTGGAGGAGCTACGACTCACTGCGAATGGAATAGTGGAAGTCCCGCGAGCGATCAGCAACCTTTCCGAACTTAAGGACCTTCGTCTCAAGAGTAACCAGATAGTAGAATTGCCTGCCGAGATTGGAAGCCTCAAGCAGCTGCAAAAACTCGATCTACGGCGTAACCATCTATCGACCTTACCAGCGGAAATTGGACAGCTCAGTAACCTAGAGCAGCTCGACCTGGAAGTAAATCCAATAATCGTTCTCCCCGTTGAGC
>JBASRM010000294.1:0-1922 GCA_049273835.1 Blastocatellia bacterium
CGTTAACCTCGACCGTCGTCGCGTCGGCTTACGTGACGATTATGGCGCCGATGTCTTTGAACTCGCCGCTCGGGATATACATTAGGCCGAGACTCGCTTCATTGAGACTTCGACTGCTAGGTGCGCCGGGCCTTAGTAATTAGGAGGCGCCGCAATCATTAAGGTGCCGGACAATCCGTCGGTCGCATTTCTGTGCGGGGTAAAGGCTGGCGCCGGGGGGCTGGGCGTTCAGTCAGCGAACGCGATTGCAGCTCTCGCCCTTCGGGGAGGCTCTCTCCAAGTCTTCGGGTCCGGCTTCACATCGGGGTGGCCCTTGCCGGAAAGGGCCTCGAGCATAAGATGGAACGAATCACCTTCGTTTGTCTCAAACTTCGCTGCCCAATATACCAGCCTCCGGTGGAGGCATGGAGATCTACAGTTTGAACGGGATGCAGCTCTAGGCGCGTGGGCGGCGGCTCTGATAGAGAGACAGAGGCCCGAACTCTGCTACGTGTTCACCCAGGTTGGGCTGGAGACTTTGAGATGGGCCAGGCGGGCGGGGATACCAACGATTCTCGAGAACCCCAACGGGCACATCCGCAACTTTCGCGCGGTGTACGATCACGAGTCATTAGTCTGGTGCGGGAAAAAGTACCAGGGTCATCCGAACCAGGCAATGATCGAACGGGTTGAAGAGGAGTATTCTCTCGCCGACCGCATCCGCGTTTCCTCCGAGTGGTCGAAGGCGTCGATGGTTGAAGGCGGAGTTCCGGCGGACAAGATACATGTTCTGCAACAGCCGTTGAATCTCAGCCGGTTTAGGCCGGGTTCTCGTGAGACGAAACATACCGGTCCTTTGCGGGTTTGTTTTGTTGGTAGTCTCGATCTCCGCAAGGGTTTTGTCTATCTACTTCGAGCAATCAGAATGGTCGCAAACAAGAACGCGAAACTTACGATCGTCGGCGCCACGGGCGACCGCTGCTGTGCAAGTCTTCTCAAACGAGAGCGCGCTGGTCTTGATGTTACCGTTGCTCCCGGCGATCCAGTACCCGCTTACACGGATTCAGAGCTATTCGTGCTCCCCACTCTCGAGGACGGGTCTCCCTTTTCTGCTGCCGAGGCGATGGCGAGTGGTCTTCCAGTCGTTGTGACGGGAAGCTGCGGGGCAGCCGAGTGGGTAAGGGAAGGTAACACCGGATGGATAATACCGCCGCGCAGCGTAGAGGCGCTGGCAGAAGCGATTGAAACAGCGCTTAAGAAGCGGGAACAATTGGGTGCGATGGGTCGGGCAGCCCGTATTGATACAGAGAGCAGGGCTGGCTCGCACTGCATCAAGGCCGTCGCTCATTGGGTCTATGACCGAAGATTATCCGAGCTTCAATGATCACAAATCCCCTTCTCCTGGAAATCCGTCAATCGCGTTTCTGGCAAGTCGTTAGGACGACGTTGTGGCCTCTGTTCCCCGGGTGGGTCGACGAAGGCCGCCGTATTGTTCAAGACCCTCATCTGCGGTCCTTGATCAAAAAGGCACACGACAGTTCACCACCACTTCTCCGATTTCTGAATGCTGGTGCCGGGGAGGGTCTGTTTTCGCACCTGTTGCTCAGCGTCCCCACCGCTCAAGATGTAATCGAGATTGATATTAGCTACGGCGCTAGTGCGCGCTGGCCTTCAGACTCTCGCCAGACTTTCGTGGGAGCATCTTTGACTGACATCCCACTCGAGAGCGAGAGCGTAGATTTCATACTCTGCTCGGAAGTCTTGGAGCATATCCACGATGACGGACGCGCCCTGGATGAGCTGCGTCGTGTGCTTGCGCCTGGCGGTTGGTTGTTGATAACCGTACCAACTCTTCCGGCGGTATTCGATCCGGCACATGTACGCGAGGGCTACACATTAAACCAGCTTTCGAACATGGTCAGCGCCAGAGGATTGCGAGTCGT
>JBASRM010000297.1:0-11188 GCA_049273835.1 Blastocatellia bacterium
GTGGTAGGCCTCTCGGTTGGTCGCCACAACTTTTTCTTCCAGCATAAAAAGAAGAGTGTGCGGCTCAAGGACATCGGCAAGCTGCACTCTGATCGGAGAAGAATATATCCGATGGATCGATGCCACGCAACGCTCATCGCCCAAGACTCGAGTTGTACTCTTCGTTGACAAATCACGCCGAACGGACTAAAACCAGCGCGTCAGTGGTCTCCCGCATCAGTTGAAGGAATTCTCCAAAAGCCGTGGAGCAATGACATGACTCGATCAATCAAGAGACTTCTTTTGCGGGCCACCATCTTCATTACCGCTTTGTTGCTCTGCGCTTCGGCCTCTCCGCAAGAGAAGAAGCTAACCATAGACGAGTTGCTTGCTCACCATTTGGACGCGATAGGCAGCGCCCAGGCCCGGGCGTTCCCGAAGAACCGTGTGGTCAGCGGAACTGTGAAGCTCATCAGCCGCGTCGGCGCGGTCAGCAACCTGGAGGGCCAGGCGGCGATGGCGTCTTCAGGCTCCAAGCTCCGCTATAGCCTGAAGTTTCCTTCGCCAACCTACCCTGGAGAACAGTTCGGGTTTGACGGTTCCAAAGTGCTGACAGGTTATTTGCCAAACGGGCAGCGCTCACCTCTCAGTTTGTACCTCGAACAGCAGAGCGTGATGCTAAAAGACGGCTTGTTGGGGGGCACAATTTCGACAGCCTGGGCGATGCTTCGAGTCGAACAACTGAAACCAAAGCTCGAATATCGTGGGTTGAAAAAAATCGAAGGGCGGCAGCTTCACGAGGTGGGCTATCGCGCGCAAAAGGGCTCGCCGGATCTAAAGGTAAGCTTGTTCTTCGACCCGGCGACCTTTGCGCACGTGCGCACGGCTTATGAGTTCAGAGTTCCTGCCCGGCTCGGTCTGGGGCCAAACGAATCGAACAGATTTCAGGAGGACTACTACCAGGTTGTCGAGGAATTCGATGATTTTCGTGCTGTCGATGGACTGATGGTTCCGCGCAAGTACAGGGTCCAGCTCAACGTACAAACTTCAAGGGGATCCAACGTGTTTGATTGGAACATCGCCGTCGATCAGGTCCTGCACAATCAGGCGCTGGACGAGCAGGTGTTCAGTAAGTGAGGCTCCCCCTGGACTCAACAACCGGCGGCGTGAACAGCGGACACTCGAGAAACTTCTAGTGCGCCCGATCAGACGACAGCGGCGTATTTCTAACCTGCCTGCCGGAACACTCGAGTCAATGAACGTCCGAATGAGCTTGTCACCCACTTCTGCCACGTCCCCTCCCAGTGTAGAATTGAGGCGCCGTTGATGAAACGCGTTTCGGAGCGACAGCAGGATGGCAAGCGACGAGAGATACTCCCGGCAAATACTCTTCGAAGGCATCGGCGCAGAAGGACAAACTCGGCTCGCTCAATCGAAAGCCGTGATCATCGGATGCGGCGCGCTTGGCGCGGTTCAAACTGAAACACTCGCACGAGCCGGCGTAGGTCACCTCGTTCTGGTTGATCGAGATTTCGTCGAGGAATCGAACCTTCAACGCCAAATCATGTTCGAAGAAAACGACGCGCTGAACCGCTTGCCAAAAGCGGTCGCGGCCGCGTTGCGAATTGCTCGCGTCAATTCCGAGATCCGAGTAGATCCCATTGTCGCCGATGTGAACTTCGAGAACGTCGAGGAGTTGATCGACGACGCCGGCGTGGTGCTCGACGGCACGGACAACTTCGAGACAAGGTTTCTGATCAATGACGCATGTGTTAAATCCAAAACGCCCTGGGTTTACGGCGCGGCAGTGGGATCTTACGGATTGACGATGACGATCGTCCCCGGCCATTCACCATGCCTTCGCTGCGTGCTTGAGGCTCTGCCCGAGCCGGGCTCGGGGCCGACTTGCGACACAGCAGGTGTCATCATGCCGATCGTAACGGTGATCGCTTCGATCCAGTCAGCTGAAGCCCTGAAGCTGCTCTCGGGTCAGACCGGCAGCCTTCACCGATCGCTGATCCGAATGGACGTGTGGGATTTTCAGTTCAACCGGCTCGATCTTTCGACCTTCGAGGCATCCGAACAATGTCCGTTGTGCGGTCTCGGTCAGTACGAGTATTTGCGCGGCGCGGGACGTCAGGTCGCGACTACCCTGTGCGGACGCAATGCCGTCCAAATAGCTCGGTCGGGCAAAGTGGCGATCGATTTCACCGATCTAGCGGAGCGTTTGAAGTCAGCGGGTGAGGTTGCCTTCAACGATTTCCTTCTCCGTTTTCGGGTGGACGGATACGACATAACGGTTTTTAGAGACGCTCGCAGCATCATTCGCGGAACGACCGATCCCGCAATCGCGAGAGGACTATACGCCCGGTACATAGGAGCGTGAGAGAACATATGCGGAATGAGGAAGGGCGGGTATGAAGAGGGGTTATTCATTTTTCATTTTCCATTTATCATAATTTATCATTTGTCATTTTTCATTCCCCTGGCCTGAGAAACGACCCAGCCACTGATCGATGGCAAACTGAAAAGGAAAACGACAAATGAAAAATGACAAATGGAAAATGGAGAATCGAAGTTCCCGGTATGACTCCGCTGACAACTAACATGCAGACCGGTCTGGCAAGCTTAATAGCGTTCGCGGGAGAAGCCTTTGAGCGCGACTTCATGGGCCCGGGCGAAGTTCTAGTCGAGCGTGTCGGATACAGCCGCGTGCAACATGTATTGACTGTCAACGGTCGAACGATCGCGCGACTTCGATGGCGCGGCTTGCGGCGAGCTGTATACGAAGCCGAAGGCGCGAAGTGGGACATCAAGGTTGGCGCTCTGGACAAACGTATCTCGATCATTTCGGATGATTGTGGAGCGTCTTTCCTAGTCGAGCGCTCGCGAGCCAATCCTAACAAAGAAGAACTCCGAGGGGAGATGGCTGAAGGCGACAACTTTTGTGTGATGCGGTCCTGGGATAGCCGCTTCCGGGCCGAAGCCTCGTTCGTGGTGCACAAGCAATTCTACTATTCAAGCCTGCTGGTTTTTCATTTCAATATGCGCAGTCGCACACAGACCACCGCCCGCATAGTGATCAACCCGGTGATGAAATGGGAAGCACGATTCATGCACCGATTGCTTGCGTTGATCGTTTGCAGAATAATCCTTGAACGACGCCATTCCGGCTCGCGGCGGCTCAGGGTAAAGGAGACGAAGGTCCGGCGCTTCGTTAGCAGCGCACGCGTTAGGGAACGCAAGCGTATCTGAAGGCCTGCCCCTCCGCGCCGTTTCGTGGTAAGCTAACCGGAATTATTCAGCAGATACCTTGGCAGGTGGAGTTGTAGGAGCTATGTCACGAACCAAAAACAATGCTAAGTCTCGAAAAACCCCGCTAATAATCGGCCTGGTGCTGATCGCTGGCCTGGTTGTTGTCGGCTTGGCGATGATGGGCGGTGGGAATCCAGGCGGAAAGACCATAACCGTCTCTCCGACACCCGCGGTCACCGAAGATGTTCAACAAAGCTTAGAAGCATTTCGCGGCAAAGTAGTAATCCTCGACTTCTGGGCTACATGGTGTCCACCCTGCATCAGAGAAATACCCGACTTTATCGCGCTTCAGAACAAATACCGAAGTCAAGGATTGGAAATCGTCGGAGTCTCGCTTGATCCTATGGTTCCTCGAGGAAACCCGGCCGGCGCGCCCGCAGTGGCTCCGTTCATGAGAAACTATGGCATCAATTACACAATACTGATGGTCAACAATGCAGCGGCGCTCAGAGGTTACGATGTGAGTCAGGGCATTCCAACTACGTACGTGCTGGACCGAAGCGGCAAAATCGTTCGGACTTATGTTGGGATGAAGCCGATCTCGGTGTTTGAAAACGATGTCAATCAGTTGCTTTAAAAAAGATTGCCTCGCGCTCCCGGCGCAGGGGCTCTGCCGTCATCGCTCAGCTACTCGGCGGCAAGCGATAAAGAAGGACCATTAGTTCTCGCAGACGAACCGCAAAGGTCTTTACTGCTGTGCTCAGTTTCATCTCGCCTTAATATTACTAATCGGTTGACCGCGCTCAAAGCCGACAATGAAACCAGTCACCGAAGAAGCCAATCCGAAGACCAGGGACATAGATCGCCGTTCGACAATCGAAATTATCCGCCTGATCAACGATGAAGATGAATCTGTAGCCGAGGCTGTCTCGCTCGTTCTTGATCGCGTCGCCGAAGCGGTTGATCTGGTCGTCGATCGACTCAAGGCGGGTGGACGCTTGATCTATGTCGGAACCGGCACTAGCGGCCGCTTAGGCGTCCTCGATGCGTCTGAGTGCCCACCTACGTTCGGGGTCTCGGCTGATCTTGTTGTCGGCATTATCGCGGGCGGCTACGACGCTCTGCATCGCGCCGTTGAAACCGCGGAGGACGACCCCGATCAAGCGGTGCGCGATCTTCAATCTCACAAGATCTCATCGGGCGACGTTGTCGTAGGGATATCGGCTAGCGGCAACACACCGTATACGGCCGGCGCGATCGAATTCGCAAAAACAATCCACGCCGCAACCATTGCGGTCACGTGCAACAGTGAATCGCTAATGGCATCGGCGGCCGACGTCAGCATCTCTCCTGTAATCGGACCGGAAGTGATCGCCGGCTCATCGCGAATGAAGGCGGGCACGGCGCAGAAGATGATTCTCAACATGCTGTCCACCGCGACGATGATCAGGCTTGGGTTGGTCTACAGCAATCTGATGTCTAACCTGCGAGCTACAAACGACAAACTGCGTCGGCGCGCTTGCGCGATCCTTTCTGAAGAAACGGGCCTCGGCCCCGAGGAGGCGAATAACGTCTTTCAAGCCGCCGGTGGAGACCTGCGTGTTGCGCTCTTGATGGCACGAGCGAATGTATCGAGAGAAGCCGCCGATCGCTTGCTGCGGGAGCATGGCGGGTCGGTTCGTCGCGCATTGGACAGTTTGAATTGATTACCAGGTTGTGGCCACACGGAGGGATCACAGGTTCTTTGCTTGATCTTACCCTGTGATTTGTTACGGCCTCCGCGTGTTTATCTATGAGCCAATTGCTTCTCCACAATGCGAGAGTAGTCCTCGAGGGCGGCGTCCAACATGGCGGGGTACTCGCTCTCGATGGCCGCATCGCTCACGTCTTCGAACAAGAGCAGAAGCCCGCCGGTTTGACCGTGAGCGAGTCGATCGATCTTGGCGGCGCCTGGTTGGCTCCGGGATTGATTGACATTCACATTCACGGATCGGCGGGAGTTGACGTGCAGGCGACGGACGGCCCCGGACTCGCAAGGCTGTCAGAGTTTCTGCTCGCCGAAGGGGTAACAGGCTACTTTCCGACGTTGGTCCCCACGGATGAAAAGGAATATCGCGCGTCTATCGAGGTCATCGGCTCCTACCTGGCCCAGCAGGATAAAGCCGGCGTAACCGGCAAGCAAAGGCCCGCGGCGCGCGTGCTTGGTGTTCACTTCGAAGGTCCTTTCGTCAGCGAACACCGCTGCGGCGCACTTCTTCCTCAACATTTCAGAACGTACGACGGCGACCCGCGCTCGATGGAGCTGTTCACTGGCAAAGCATCAAACATCGCTCGTCTGATCACGGTTGCGCCTGAGATCCGAGGCGGGCTCGACCTCACGCGTGAGTTATCACAAAACGGCTTTCGCGTCTTTATCGGTCACTCGCAAGCCGATCTTGAAACGCTCGACCTGGCAGCTAACGCCGGAGCGCGTCATATCACTCACTTCCCCAATGCCCTTGGACCATTGCACCACCGCAACCCGGGCGCGATTGGGTGGGGCCTGGTGCGCCGGGATGTTACGTTGGATTGCATCGCCGACTTTCATCACGTTCACCCGCTGATGCTACGGTTGATGTATCAATCGAAGGGCTCCGATCGAATGGCGCTTATCAGCGACGGGATAATGCCGGCAGGGCTTGGAGATGGGGACTATTTAGTGTGGGGAGAAAAGATAGCGGTGCGGGAGGGTCGGACAGCCCTTTTTGCGAGGGACGGACATGGCCGGTTAGCGGGCTCCGTTATAACGATGCGGCACGCCCTAAGCAACATCGCCGGGCTTGGCGTACCGATTCACGAAGCCGTTCGGATGGCTGGGCTAGTCCCCGCCCGCGCCGCCGGAGTCGAGGGTGATATCGGTTCGATCACCGAAGGAAAGATTGCGGATCTGATAGCCTTGGACGCCGACTTTGCTGTAAAGCTCGCAGTGATTCGGGGCGCCGCAACAAACCACGCTTTCGGTTGACCGCAGCCGACGAAAGTTATAACCTCTCACTCGCCAAGACCCCAGGGCGGCTCCGGAAACGAGGTTTGTCATGATCGGGTTACCATCAAGAATAGTAACTTTACAGACAGGACTCCTCGCCGCGCATCCTCTGGCTCCGATCGACTTATAATCGCAAGCTGGTAAGAGGCTGTCTCCCCGGTATGGCTGGATACTCGAAAGCATGCAGGACTTTCGGAAGGAGACAATATGGCAAAAACTGCTAAGAGCAAATCCGTCGAAGGCGTACCGACGGTAGACGAGAGTCTGCCCAACGACGCGCTGGCCTCAGGGCCCACACAGGAAGAGATTGCTGTGCGCGCTTATCATATCTCCCTCGAGCGCGGTGTCGAAGGCGATCCGGTGAACGATTGGCTCCAAGCCGAGCGTGAACTCACCGCGGCCGGCGATATCGAAGCGGAATAAACAAGCGCAATCCGGACATCTCTGTTTAGCCACAAGCCGGCTGTTCGGTCTTTACAGTCGCAGACCAGCGGTAGCCCGCGGCTTGAGCGGCACAGACTGTCTCCTAAGTTACGATTTCAGCTAGGAAAAGGAGAATGTAGCGATGAGCCAGGCATTGAAGCCCGATGAGCATGCAACGCACGATGAGCAGGTTGACCAGTTGTGCATAAACACAATTCGTACTCTTGCGATGGATGGGGTTCAGCAGGCGAATTCCGGGCACCCTGGTACGCCCATGGCTCTCGCACCGGTTGCTTATGTTCTCTGGGATCGATATTTGCGCCATAACCCGCGTAACCCGCAGTGGCCAAATCGCGACCGGTTTGTGTTGTCCGCGGGTCATGCGTCGATGTTGCTGTATTCGATGCTGCACCTGTCGGGGTACGATCTTCCGCTCGAAGAACTAAAACACTTTCGGCAATGGGGCTCGAAGACTCCCGGCCATCCCGAGTACGGACTGACACCGGGCGTCGAGACGACCACCGGGCCGCTCGGGCAAGGAGTCGCAAACTCAGTAGGCCTTGCGATCGCGGAACGATGGCTTGCGGCGCATTTCAACCGGCCCGGTCACGAGATCGTAAATCATCGTGTCTACGCCGTGGCCGGAGATGGGTGCATGATGGAAGGTGTGTCGCAAGAAGCGGCTTCGCTGGCGGGGCATCTTCGCTTGAGTAACCTGACCTGGATTTACGACAACAATCACATCACCATCGAGGGGAACACCGCCCTCGCGTTCAGCGATGACGTAGCCGCGCGGTTCACGTCTTACCACTGGAACGTACTGCGGGTCGGTGACGCAAACGACACGGATCTGCTCGACCGGGCGCTGGGGACCGCGATGAAGGAAACCGAGCGGCCGACGCTGATCATCGTGGATAGCCACATCGCCTGGGGTGCTCCCAATAAGCAAGACACTTCGGCGGCTCACGGCGAGCCACTTGGCGACGAAGAGATCCGCTTGACCAAGCAGCGCTACGGTTGGCCGCCGGACGCCAAGTTCCTTGTGCCGGAAGAGGCTCGCACCTATACCAATCGATCCATCGAAAAGGGCGCTAAGGCCGAGGAGGAGTGGAACGGTCGCTTTGCCGCTTACAAGACGGCGCATGCCGCGCTTGCCGAGGAATGGGAACGCATGCAAAGCGGCGGGCTTCCGGACGGTTGGGATCAAAACATCCCCTCTTTCCCGGCGGATGAAAAAGGAGTGGCCGGGCGCGATTCGAGCCAGAAGGTATTGAACGCCATTGCTCCGAGAGTGCCCTGGCTGATCGGCGGGGCCGCCGACCTGGCGCCGTCAACCAAGACCCGGATGACCGAAGGCGGCGATTTCGAAGCCGGCTCGTACGGAGGACGTAACTTTCACTTCGGAATACGCGAACACGCGATGGGCGCGATCCTCAACGGAATGGCGCTTTCAAAAGTGCGCGCGTATGGATCGGGCTTTCTGATCTTTTCGGATTACATGCGCGCTCCGATCCGGTTGTCTTCGCTGATGGAAATCCCGGTGATGTACATCTTCACCCACGATTCGATTGGAGTCGGGGAAGACGGACCTACGCATCAGCCGATCGAACAACTCATATCGCTGCGAGCCATTCCGCAACTTCTGGTGATCCGGCCAGGTGATGCCAATGAAGTCGTAGAAGCCTGGCGGGTGATGATGACCTCGACCCATCATCCGATCGCGCTGATTCTGAGCCGGCAGCCGGTGCCCACCGTGGATCGGACTAAGTACGCAACCGCATCCGGACTTCGACAGGGCGCCTATGTGCTGGGCGATTCGGATGGCGCGCCTGAGGTAATTTTCATGGGCACCGGCTCCGAGCTGCAGTTGTGCGTTGCCGCCCATGAGCAACTGAAAGCAGAGGGAGTAAAGTCGCGCGTCGTAAGTATGCCGTGTTGGGAACTCTTCGAGCGTCAACCCGAAGCGTATCGCGAGTCAGTGCTGCCGGCCTCCGTGCGTGCGCGAGTCGCCGTAGAAGCCGGTACCAGCCTCGGTTGGCGCCGGTACACCGGAATAGACGGCCGCATCATTGCACGGCGGGAGTTCGGGGCCTCCGCGCCCTTGAAGGAGCTGCTCAAACAATTCGGCTTCACCGTGGAAAAGGTCGTCGCGGCAGCGCGCGAAAGCATGAAGGCAGCGGGTGTTTGACCCCAAGTCGCAAGCATGTTTGTAGTCCCGCCTTCCGGCGGAAGTTTGCAATGAGGCAGATCTACAAACGGTTCAGGACGACTCTTAGAAAGGATGTGCTATGAGCAAGAACATATTGGTTGAACTTCACAAAACAGGTCAGAGCATATGGTATGACAATGTGCGCCGCGCGCTGATTGATAACGGCGATCTGGCGTCGAAAATAAATGAAGATGATCTGCGCGGCGTTACTTCAAACCCGGCGATATTTGAAAAGGCCATCGTCGGAAGCACCGACTATGATGAAGCGATGCGACAATTGATCGCCGCCGGCAAGAGCGTGGATGAGATATACGAGGCGCTGGTCATAGAAGACATCCAGCGCGTTGCCGACCTTCTCAAACCTGTCTACGACCGCACAAAAACGATCGACGGCTATGTGAGCCTGGAAGTCTCGCCGCTTTTGGCGCACGACACCGAAAACAGCATCGCGCAAGCTCGCAGGCTATGGGCCGCTCTTAATCGCCCGAATGTAATGATCAAAATTCCGGCTACGCCCGCGGGCATTCCAGCCGTTCGGACCTTAATCTCTGAGGGAATCAACATAAACGTTACGTTGATCTTCTCCCAGGAAACTTACGATCAGGTGGCAGAGGCTTACATCAGCGGCTTGGAGCAACGACACGCAGCCGGCAAGCCGGTCGATCACATTGCTTCAGTCGCGAGCGTATTTGTCAGCCGCGTTGATACGTCGATCGACAGCCAGCTCGAGTTTAGAATGCGCCGCTCAACCGGCGAGAATGAAAAGTCGGTGCTCTCGGCGTTGCTGGGCAAAGCTGCGATCGCCAACATCAAGCTGATGTACCAGCGCTTCAAAGCGACCTTCGCCGCCGAACGGTTCGCAAAACTGAAGGCAGCAGGCGCACAGACGCAGCGGCCGCTGTGGGCAAGCACCGGAACCAAAAACCCTGCTTACCGCGACACCTATTACGTCGATGAGCTGATCGGACCCGACACCGTTAACACCGTGCCCCCCGCGACCTACACTGCAGTGCGCGATCACGGCCGGACAGAATCTACTCTTGAAAAGAATCTCGACGAAGCACGCGCGACGATCGCCAAGCTCGCCGAGATTGGCATCGACCTCAAGCAGGTAACCCAGCAGTTGCAGGATGAAGGGGTGGCACAGTTTATGGCTTCGTTCGACACGATGACCGGCAGCATTACGGCCAAGCAGGCCGCGATCCAGAGCGGAGTGCTTGAGCGAATGAAGGCAGAGTTGGGATCTCACACCGATGCCGTCAGCGCCGCGCTCAAGAGAATGGAAGCCGAGTCGTGGATTCGCCGCATCTGGCGCAAGGACGCCACCCTGTGGAAAGACGATGAGACTCACAAAAAGATCATCGCTAACGCTTTGGGATGGGTGACAGTGGTCGATTTGTTAGTCGAGCACGCGGGCGAGCTGGCGGCGTTCAGCGAGCGAGTGCGCAACGACGGCTTTACTGACGTGATGCTTCTGGGAATGGGCGGAAGCAGCCTCTGCCCTGAAGTTTTCCGCCGGACGTTCGGCAAGAAAGACGGCTTCCAAAAACTCCACGTGCTCGACAGCACGGACCCGGCGACAGTGAAGAGTTTTGAGCAGGGAGTCAATCTGCCTCACACGCTATTCGTGGTCGCGAGCAAATCGGGTTCTACCACCGAGCCGTTGATGTTCTACAAGTACTTCTTCAATCGGCTGCGAGAGATCAAGGGCGATCACGCCGGCGAGAACTTCATTGCGATCACCGATCCGGGAACGCTGATGGAAGAGATGGCCACGAGCGACAGGTTCCGCCGGATCTTCCTCAACCCGCCTGATATCGGGGGTCGATACTCGGCGCTATCGTTCTTCGGAATGGTCCCTGCCGCGCTGCAAGGCTTCGACTTCAAGACCCTTCTTGATCGAGCCGACCGGGCGCTGCATGCCTGTATGCACTACGTTCCCGCCGAAGACAACCCGGCGGCAAGGCTCGGCGCGATACTTGGCACGCTTGCCAACGCCGGCCGTGACAAGCTCACGCTGTCAATCGCACCCGAGATTTCGTCCCTCGGATTATGGATCGAGCAACTGATCGCAGAGAGCACCGGCAAAGAGGGTAAGGGAATAATTCCCATCGCCGGCGAGACGTTGGGCGCACCGGGGGCTTATGGCAACGATCGCCTGTTCGTTTACATCGGCGTGGGCGCGCCGGACGCCGAGACTGAAGCGAAGCTGCGCGCCCTTGAATCCGCTGGTCATCCGGTCGTGCGCAGAAGGTTGAACGACTTGCTCGATCTTGGCGAGGAGTTCTACCTTTGGG
>JBASRM010000302.1:0-5431 GCA_049273835.1 Blastocatellia bacterium
CAACATCGTATAACACCCATTTCAAAAACGACCGGCGTCTCTCTCAAAAGGAATTAGACACAATCACTGCCTGGGTTGACGCAGGCGCGCCAAAAGGCAACGACGAGGATCTCCCGGCGGCTCCGAAGTTCGAGGAAGGTTGGTCCATAGGCAAGCCGGACGCTGTCATCTCGCTCGATGAGGCGGTCGCGGTCCCAGCCGAGGGTGTGATCCCTTACAAGTATCTGACTGTTCAAACAAACTTCAGCGAGGACAAGTGGGTGCAGGCTGCCGAGCTTCGGCCGGGAAATCGAAAAGTCGTTCACCACATCATCATCTTTGTTCAGGAACCCGGCACAAAAAACGAGCTGTCGGGCGAGAGCCGCGGCGGCCGAGGATACAAGCTCTGCGGGTTTGCGCCAGGTGAGCAGCCAAAGATATTTCCGCCTGGGACTGCGAGGCTGATCAAAAAGGGATCGAAGCTTACATTTCAAATGCACTACACGCCGAACGGAGAAGCGACGACCGATCGCTCCTACGTGGGGCTGATTTTTTCGAAGGCGGCGGTCCAAAAGATCGCGTTGACCGGAACTGCGACCAACGCCAGGTTCGTCATCCCGCCGGGTGATGGCAACTATGAAGTTCGTTCGAGCTGGACGGCGCCCGATGACGTGCGCATCGTCGACCTCATGCCGCACATGCACGTTCGCGGAAAAGATTTCACCTATACCGCGGTTTACCCCGGCGGTCGATCCCAGGTTGTGTTGCAAGTCCCCAGGTATGATTTCAACTGGCAGCTTCTTTATCAGTTCAAGGAACCGCTGTTTTTGCCAAAAGGAGCCAGGCTCGACTGTGTGGCGCACTTCGACAACTCGGCGAAGAACAAGTACAATCCTGATCCAACCAAGGAAGTGCGCTGGGGCGATCAAACCTGGGAAGAGATGATGATCGGTTGGTTCGACTACGTTCTCGACAAAGAGAACCTGGCCGAGCGAGCCGGCGCAAAATGAAGAGTAGAGTACTGGACCGGTCTGCGCCCGGCTCTCCCCTTCGACCTTAACCACGCAGACTGGACCGCCGACGATACATTTATCTTTGAAAGGAAGGAACGCTATGTGGATTCCGAAAGTGGTTCGAGATATGAAGAAAGGAGTGGACTCGCCGATGCCCACACAGGTGGTGTCGAACGAGGAGTTCATTCCCCGACGACAGACTCCCCAGCAGAAAGAAGTCGAATACTTGATCGGGCAGATGGGCGACGAACGGGCAAAAAAGCTGGGACTGTCGCGCCGCACCTTCATGGCCAGCTCGATGGGTCTCGCGACCTGTTTTCTTGCCTCGAACAAGGTCTACGGCAAGTGCTGGGAAGTGGACGAGGCCGAAACATGGGAACCGGCGGCTTACGATGAGAGATGGCCTAAAAACGAGTATTTCATCGTCGACGTCCAATCGCATTTCACCAACGGCGCTGCGATTGGCGGATTCCGGACGATGGACTTCGTCAAGAATATGGGCTTCGATCTGAAGAACGATCCCGAGGCATACGGCTTCAAAAACTTCGTCAAGGAGATGTTTTTCGACAGCGAAACCTCGGTTGTAGTCATCTCGGGGGTCCCCACCAAAGAGAATCTGCGCGACAAGGACGGAAAGATCCTCGAGGGTGCGGCTCGCACACCCGGACTGGGCGGAAAAGTTCTGCCGAGCTGGGTCATGTGGGAAGGTCGCAAACAAATCAATCAACTGGCCGGCTCACAGCGGGCGCTTAACCAGGGGAACCTCGCGCCAAACCATTACTGGGACAAAGCCGCCAACAAGATCGACAAGGCTTCTTTGCTCGAACAGATGGACCGCGAGATCAAGGTTTACGGGATCAGCTCGTGGAAATGGTATTGCCATACCGATCCGGGACAGTCGGGCAATGGGTTCCAGCTTGATGACGACAACTCGCAGTTTTTCATCGAGGAGTCGCGCAAACGCGGTATCAGATTGATCAGCACCCACAAGGGTTATTCTTACCAGTCACGGACGCTGGGACACTTGGCCAATCCGAAAGACGTGGAGAAGGCGGCGCTGCGCAATCCCGATTTCAATTTCGTGGTCTACCACTCGGCCATCAAGCACGGGTCGAACGAGGCCAACTGGAAAGAGAGCAACCAGTACGATCCAAAGACAGGCGATTTCCTCTGGCACAGCATTCTGATGGACATCAAGAAGCGCAATCCGAAGATGAAGAACGTCTATTGTGAGATTGGCGGCTTCTTTAACACGCTCGCGGTTATCGATCCGGTAATGGCGCAACACGGCCTTGGCAAGAACATCAAGTACTATGGGTCCGACCACGTCGTGTGGGGCACTGATTGTCTGTGGTGGGGTTCGCCGCAGTGGGGAATCGATGCCCTGAAACGATTCCAAATCAGCGACGAGATGTGCGAGAAATTCGGGTACAAGAAGATCACCAAGGCAGACAAGGCGAAGATTTTCGGGCTCAACGCTGCGAAGCTTTATAAGATCAACGTGAAAGCGAAACGAAACGCTCTTACCTCGGATGCGCTGGATAAGATGAAGATAGCGTATCTTGAAGACGGCGGGCAGCGCAGCAACGCGGCTTATGGTTGGGTGCGATCCGACGATTAAAGAGTCGTTGCCGACCTTTCAAAGATAGATTCAAGCGACCCGTCGATTGCGTGCAATTGGCGGGTCGCTCCTTGAAATCCCGATGCAGGAACCAACTGCTGCCGATTCTCAGGAGTTACGAGCGATGATCAAAAACACATACCATCTGAACGATGCCCGTCCCGCGATTCTAGCGGTATCCCTGCTGTGCGCGACGATGTTTTTGTTTGGTCCCAACCTGAGAGCGAACGGGAGTCAGCAAACCAAGCCTCCGGAGGCCCCAACTCCCGCTCCTTTGACGCACTTTCATCATCTCCATCTGAACACGACCGACCCTGCGGCTGCGATCAACTTTTACACGAGCAAATTCGATTGCGAAAAGGGGCGCTTCGCGGGAGTAATGGATGCTGTGTGGGCGCAGAAATCATGGTTGTTGTTTACCAGGGTGCCTGCGTCTCCTCCGTGGGAGCTTACTTCGGCGGTATGGCACTTCGGCTGGGGCGCCGAAGATATGAAGGCTACCTATCAAAAACAACTCGACAGCGGAACAAAATTCTTTAACCCGCTAACCGATATCAGCGACATTAGCGGCGCTACTGGTGCGACCGGCCGGTTCTATTACGCTTACGTAGAAGGCCCCGATCATGCGCTTATCGAGTTGAACACCGCGGGGCACCATCGCTTTGGGCACTTGCATTTGTTCAGTGAGGATCCGGTCTCAGCCGGTGAATGGTATATGAAATATCTCGGAGCGACTCGAAGGGGAACGGGCCCACCGTCGCGTGAACCGCGATTTTATCGAGACGTTCAAATCGGCCCGGCTATGTCGCTGACTATGGATAATGTCAACATCATCATTTATCCGATCCAATACTCGAAAAAAGCTTACGCCGCTCATTGGAAAAACGGACAAACAGCAATGTCCTCAACAAAAGGGCGTGTAGTAGATCACGTCGGCTTTAGCGTGGACAATCTTGCGGAGTCGATCGAGAAGATGCGTAAGGATGGTGTGAAGGTAACCGATGAGATAAAGTCCGCGGCGGGCGGAAAGATCAAATATGCCTTTATCGAAGGGCCGGACAAAATACGTATTGAACTTGTCGAAGGTCACCCCAGCAAAGAATAGGTAAGCCCGATGCCGTGGTGAAGGCTCGACAGGGACAGGCTGCGCGCCGCTAACGAATCCCTATTTCGCTGCTGCCTGTGTGTGCGTGATGGGTAGGCTTCATCTATCGCGGAGTCCCCTTAAGATGGAACAACCAATTTGGAACTTTGAACAGGAACCGTCCAGCGAACCGATGGACGAAACAAGCGTCAATTTGCGCGCATACTTCGACCGTATGGCCGATGAGAAGATGCGGAAGTATTCGAATTCGTGGACCGACGAGCAGGTTATCGAGTGGGACGGGAACTTCAAAAGCGATGGCGATTTCATGATGCTCTGTTCCGAGCGTGACGTAGATGTCAGGGAGTATCGAAGAGTTTTGGAGGAGGCGATCCGCTACCGTGATCGCGTGCGCCCGAGTTTGACGAAACCAGGTAGACCTGCCTGAAGCTCTCAACCAGCGACTCACAGATCTAGTATTCGCATAACGCGCTGTGGACCTCATAAGGCTTGTTGCCCTTGATCGGCCCCTCGGAGTTATGACAGTCGTTGCATATGGCGGTTCTTGGAGCGCGATGATGCTTCAGACTCGACTGCTTATGAAGATCGTGGCAGTTGATGCATGTCGGGAAATCAGATCCATTCAAGACGACGTCTCGAACGTTGCGCAGCACGTGTCGATCGCCCGGATTCACGCTCTGGTCATCCGCCCTGGAAAGATCAACCTGATAATCTTGAAAAAGGTTGTCGCCGGGTACGAAGTTATTCGGGTAGGGCAAACCGGTGGAGCGTGACTTCGCCAGTCTCAAATGACACTGAGCGCAGGTGGAGGTGATGACTTTTGCGTCATTTCTGCGCTTTTTGGAGAGAAACACCAGAGAGATATCGCTGGTGTGGTTGAGATCTACCACGCCGTGACAGGTGTAGCAATCAAGCCCAAAGGCTGAGAATGCTTTTGTTGAAGCATCGACCCCGGTTGTGTGACACCCCGCGCATCGATCCGCGAAGCGGTCCTTATCCCAGGCAGGCTTTTCGGCCTCGATCCACTTTTGAACTTGTCTGCCGCCGCCTAGTTCGCCCTGCGTATTGAGGATGGCAAACTTGCCGTAGCCTTCCTTCTTCAAGAACCTCAGCCGATGACGGCTGCCCATGAAATATTCGACCTGCGGCCCGATTGCGGAAAGCGCCGGCTGTGCTTTAAAGACGTCTCTCCACTCGGGGGCGTCTTCGCGCTGGCGGACGGCAATCCCGTGAGCGTTTTTTTGCCAGACAGGACCAATATCGTTGCGATGACAGAACAGGCACTCGTCGCCGTGAACAAACTCAGGAACAGGCTTGCCGGCGTGATTGCTTCCCCAGGCAGCCGGATCGACGGTCTGTTGTCCGGGAGAGTCGGGACTCTTTTGTGCGTATTCAACTCCTGATCCACCGAGGTCCGGGGAAGCACCACCGGATGCCGAAAAAAGGATCAAGACAAAAAGCCCGGCGACGACCAACAGAATCATTTTGACGGTTCTCAGCATCACGATTACCTGATGTATCCATCGATCATTTTCTTCCCGAGGTTATCATCCTGCCTTGAGGGAATCCAAGTGTGACTGACTCCTTAGGCCTCGCGATGAGTGTTCGAGCTTATGTTATGTCGATTAGATTTGATCGCGGGTGAGCGCCGGCCGGCTCGTTTAAGTGTACCGGTGACGCGGGAGATCCCTCGGTTCGCGTAAGCGGTTGAGG
>JBASRM010000326.1:0-2200 GCA_049273835.1 Blastocatellia bacterium
GAGTGTTGACTGCGTACTTGATAGGTTGTTGAGTCAGCTTTGAGATCTCGGTTAGGAGTTCTTCGACCGCAATTGGGGCAAAGAACGTATCGACAACTAGAACACCTCCATCGCCGACAATGAATCCCGCGTTGCCCGACGCAAGTCCTCCCGGCCTGGCAATGGCGGCGTAGACGCCGTCCGCGACTTTTATCAATTGAAAATTATCGTCAGGGTTGGGCGCGACAGGCGTTGCCAGGTTAATGGCGGCTAGCAACAATCCCAATGTTGTCGTGATTGAAGTTCCTATCATAGTGGTCCTCAAATCTTTGCTTGACAATCCGTTGGTGTCGGTCCTGCGATTCGATGAAGCCGAATGATAGAACAAAAGCGGCTCTCGGGTAAAAGACAACGACGGCAAGACGCAATTAGACGCTCGGTGCTACCGCATTGCGGCTTGCTACGCCGCGACTACTATCAAAAGAGGCTGAAACACCAGCGGTCAGGTATAGGCGTTGCCTTATGAGGTTCAACTGAGCAGATTACGCCGACCCACGTTGGGCCGGCTATGCTCCGACCGAAGCCGACGCCTGCGCCAGAAAAGTGCGAGAGAGAATCGGCCAGTTAAATGACCTGTGATTGTTGAGGGGTGCTGGTCGTCGATGACTGGTGGTTCGGAGTTGGTGGACCAACGTGCGGAACAAACTGAATAGTGTTTACCAACCGGGCACCGACCAACAGACACTCAGAGGGCGCTGTTGGTCTTGTCCAACGCCGCCTTCAAACCTCGGGCGAGCCTGACGGGATCATCGTTTCCCCAGAAGTGCATAAAGAACAACCTGGGGCTTTCGTCCAGCATGTGCGAGTGCAGCGCGGTGATTTGAATCCCTGCCTTGCGAAGCTCGCGTATAACCGGATTCACCTCAGTAGCCGTCATAACGAAGTCCCCGGTCGTCGCGGCGCCTTTCGGGCTCAACTGGAAGTTTATCGCCGTAGCAGTGCCCATGAACGCCGGGACTTCTGTGCCATCAGCCATCGCAATCTTTTCTTTGCGTGCGACGCCGATTTGCAACACACCGCCGCGTTCGCGGCCCTGTACCCCGATAATATCCTGAACTTTCTTCCATTCGGCTGTGGGTGGCGCTTGTGGCGCAGGCGACGGAGCGATACCCAAAGGGGTCGCGCTTGCTGTCAACGCCTCTTTCACTGCGCGCGCGAGCTTCTCTTCGCTGCCGTGTCCCATGTAATGCATATACAAGATTCGTGGCTGCTCGTTGAGAATGTGATTATGAATTGCCGAAATCTCGATGCCATTCTCTTCGAGTTTGGAAAGCACCGGGTTGACCTCGTTTTCCAGCAGGACCAGGTCGCCCATCACGACCGCGTGGTTGCCCGACCGCTTGAACGCGACCCATGAACCAAGCGCGAGGCCCGGCTTGATGTCGACGCCATCGGCCTTGACCTTCAAGTCGGTGCGCGGCAGTCCGATTTTGTAAACAGTATCCTTCATCTCGCCCGATCGGCCGAATATGGCGTCGATCGTTTTTGTGTCAACGAAATCAGATCTCCCTGAAACAGTTTGGCCCAGCCCTGTCTCGCCAGTTGCAAATGAAATCGGAAGCGCGCCGACGAACACGATCGAGATTGTCGTCGCGATGACGGAGAAAATCTTTTGCGAAAGACAACGTGAGTTGTTGAACATGCGTAGCCCCCCTTGCCCTCTTGTTATTCACACTCGAATCTCATTGCTTCTGGACACCAGTTCCCATTCATCTTTGAGGCTGCCGAGTTTTGCTGACGCGGATTGGTTCAACTTCAATGAGTTCAGCCACAATCAGCTTTTCACCGATCTGAGACTCCCGACAGTAAAGCTCGCAGCCTGTTTTTCTGCGGCAGCGACAACCTTCGCACCGACCGAAGCAGGTACAGGTGCTGCAACCGACGAACTCGCGGCCGAGCCCCTGGTGGCGTAAGTCCCTCCAGAAAGAAGATCGCGAATACGCGCCCAGCGCTGCTTTTCTTCGGCGATGAGACGAGTGAGTTCGGTTCGCGCATCCGGATCTGAGAGCGCGCTCGCGGCACCGGCTACCTTATCGAGAAACGGCATCAGATAACCGAAGTCCTTGTCGAATTGATTGGTTGCCATCGACTGCCTCCTTGGTTTGAGTTTGAATTATCTTCCAGGGCCCCAAGATTCACAACATAGTGCCGAGTGGGATGG
>JBASRM010000328.1:0-8001 GCA_049273835.1 Blastocatellia bacterium
GAGGCTGGTCCTCCGGGACGGGGCCAGGCTGACAGGTATCGGAGTCTGCGTCGGTCTCGGGGCGGCCCTGGCGTTAACCCGCCTGCTGTCGAGCCTGCTTTACGGGGTGAGCGCGGCGGACCCGGCAACTTTCGTGGCAATATCTCTAGCGTTGTCCTGCGTCGCAATGTTGGCGAGTTACATCCCGGCGCGCAAAGCGGCCAGGATAGATCCGATGGAAGCGCTTCGGTACGATTAAGTTTCTGGTTCATAGTTTCTGGTTCATAGCTCGTAGTGCTGGGGCATGCGAGCCGCGCGCAACAGAACCCAGAAACCAGAAACTAGAAACCAGAAACCAAGTAAGAAAGGATGGTGGTCATGGAATTTCAACTAGACCAAGCCGTGCAGATACTCTCTCGAACCCCGGACACGTTCAATCATTTACTCCGAGGTCTGCCCGACCCGTGGATAAAGGGCAACGAAGGCTCCGACACCTGGAGCCCCTTCGATGTCCTTGGACATTTGATTCACGGCGAGGAGACTGACTGGATACCCCGCGCAAAAATCATTCTTGAACACGGCGAAGCGCGCGTCTTCGAATCGTTCGACCGCTTCGCGCAGTTTGAAAAGTCAAAAGGCAAATCTGTTGACCAGCTACTTGACCAGTTCCAGTCCCTGCGAAATGAGAACCTGAAAATCCTCCAGCAGATGGAGATCACATCAGAAAAGTTGAGCCTGCAGGGCACGCACCCGTCGCTCGGCAAAGTTACTCTTGCTGAATTGCTCGCGACCTGGGTGGCTCACGATTTGAGCCACATCGCTCAGGCCCTCCGGGTTATGTGCAAACAGTATTCGGACGCAGTAGGTCCGTGGAAACAGTATCTTCCCATCCTCGCGTGAGACTTCTCCTCTCGCATCAATCTGCAAGCATCGCTATAGTACGCAGAATGAAATCAATCACTCCGGCGCCCATCAAACCGGCTATTCCTTTCGACATGCTCGACAGGATAGACGTTCGAGTAGGAACGATCGAGCGGGTCGAAGAAGTAAAAGGATCGCACAAGCTGGTCAAGCTCATCGTTGATTTCGGCGATCACAAAAGAAACATTCTTGCCGGGTTGAAACTGGAACGCCAAAGGCCGGAAGAGATCGAGGGCAAACAGGCGCTGTTTGTCGTGAATCTGGAACCGAGACAACTGATGGGCGTACCCTCTGAAGGCATGCTGTTTGACATCGGCTACGCAGATGAGTTGACGCCGGTGCTCGCAGTGCCCGAGAGTGAGGTCCCCAACGGAACGCGAGCCGGTTGATACTAGACTCTATTGCGCGCCGTAAGGAACATCCCATTTCGCCGCGAACGCGATTTCGGGGATCGCCTTTCTCTCACGCGACGCGAGTTCCTTTGTTTGAAGCTTCTCATCCAGTTCTTCAATCTTGCCACGATAGGGATAACCAATCGCGATCATTGCGATCGGAGTAAAGCCTTCGGGAATTCCAAACTGACTTCGAGTCCGATCGGCGTCGTAACCCGCCATCGGGTGCGCGGCCAATCCGAGATTAACCGCCTCCAGCAACAGGTTTTCAGTCGCTAGGCCAGTGTCGTGCTGGGCCCATCGATTCGGCTTGCCGCCATGTTCGAAAGTCTCGCGGGAAACGGACAGCATGAGAACGGGAGCCTTCAACGCCCAGGCGTTTCCGGGAGTGAGGCACTCGCGCGCGCGCGCCAACGCCTCCGGGTCAGAACCGTCAAACACCAGAAAGCGCCTCGGCTGATCGTTGAAACACGACGGCGCCCATCGGGCGGCTTCGAGCAACGTCATTATTTTTTCAAGCTCAACCGCCCGGTCCGATTCAAAGGCTCTCGGGCTCCAACGACGGCGCATCAACTCGTGGATCGGATAGTCAACCTCGGCGGGCTTCTCCGGATAGTTCAGGTGTGGTGATTCAAAGGCGAGGATGTCATCAACTTCGACGCCGATGTGGCGGAGGTGATCCGCCATGTGCTTGACATAGTCGTCAAGCACGAACCCGAGCGTCATCGGTTCTGATCCACCCACGGTCAAAGTATGGGCCCACGCGGCCGAAGTCGCGGACTGTGCAGCAGCCAGGAGCTGCGAGTTTCCGCTTTGCCACAGACCTATCAGATCGTTCCATTCACGATTCTGGTAGCCGTGCACATCAACCCATCGGTCGCCGTCGTACCCAGGAAGATCGAGGTCGTCTTCGAGCTGCGCGCGCACGATTCGCTGATGGTTGTTGGCCGCGGAATCTATCAAATGGCCGAGTTCCTGTTTCGCCGACCAGCGATCAGGCGCCGGTTTGGTGCCGGCGTGGTCGCTTGATAACGAGGCAAGGCGTCCCGGCAAGAGGGCTACCAGGGATGCGAGCTCATCGAGCCCCCGCGGAAAAGAGTTTGATTTTTGGGGGAAGTTCGGTTCGCTGTTCATTCGGCCTCCATCACGTGTTCACGTTGAATGAAGACTTTTATCACGGTGGCTCAGTACACGGCCAGTACCGCACCCACAGCGATTTAATGTTTAGCTTTCTTTGCTTGTCTTCGCGTCGTTGCGGCTCTTTTGCTTTGCGACCCTGCGTCTTTGCGACTCTTTGCGTCTTCGCGCGAACCCGGTCTTTTGAAAGAGATTCACCCCTCGGACTGGCAGGTTTCGCGCAAAGTCGCAAGCCACGCAAAGACGAAAGTGACGCCTGGGAATTAACTCTCCCGCTGCTCAAATCCTTGACTTGGGTCCGAGCAGACAATAGCATTCACGCTCATTTAGCTGAAGTTCGACTCCCGCAACCGTTAGAACTGGACTAAGAACACGAAATCCCAATCCACGAGAGGTGTAACATGCGACGTTTGATCATCGGTCTCTTTATTGCGCTCATCGCCCTGCCGGTCGCCGCCCAGGACAGATCTTCGGATAAGCAGCAAGACAAAACCATCGCTGCGCGGACTGCGGGTCTTCACAAGCTCGACGGCTACGTCCCCCTGTACTGGGATGCGACTGGGGGAAAGATGTTGATGGAGGTCTCGCGCTTCAACCTCGAGTTCCTCTATCAAGTGTCGCTTCCCACCGGCGTCGGGTCGAATCCCCTGGGTCTCGATCGCGGGCAACTGGGAGCCTCCCGCGTAGTGCGCTTTGAACGGATCGGACCAAAGGTCTTGATGATCGAGTCGAACTATCGCTACAGAGCTCTCTCGCCGGATGCGGCCGAGCGACGCGCCGTAGAGGAATCATTCGCGCAATCGGTGATATGGGGATTTAAAGTCGAAGCCTCGGAAGGGGATCGAGTACTGGTCGATGCGACCGCGTTCTTTCTTCGCGACGCGCACGGGGTTATCGATCGCCTGCGGCAGTCGCGGCAAGGTCAATATCGGTTCGATGAAACTCGCAGCGCGTTCTACCTGCCGCGGACAAAGGTTTTCCCCCAGAACACCGAGGTGGAAACGCTTTTGACCTTTTCATCAGACGGCGACCCCGGCCCGCTCGTCCGCGAGACAGTTCCGTCCCCTCAGTCGCTGACAGTGCGCCAGCATCACTCACTGGTTGAGCTGCCCGACGGAAACTACAAACCGCGAAAGCTCGATCCGCGAGTCGGAGTGCACGGGATAACTTTCTACGACTACGCTTCCCCGATCACCGAACCGGTGGAGAAGCGATGGATCGCTCGACACCGGCTTCAAAAGAAGGACCCGAGCGCGGCGATATCCGAGCCGGTCAAGCCGATCGTCTACTACGTTGACAACGGTACACCCGAGCCAATTCGCAGCGCGCTGGTCGAAGGGGCGTCGTGGTGGAACGCGGCCTTTGAGGCTGCGGGATTCAAGAACGCGTTTCAGGTAAAAGTGCTGCCCGAAGGCGCCGATCCAATGGATCTCCGCTACAACATGATCAATTGGGTGCATCGCTCGAGCCGAGGCTGGTCTTATGGAGGCAGTGTTACCGATCCGCGCACCGGCGAGATCATCAAAGGCAACGTCACATTGGGTTCGCTTCGGATCAGGCAGGACTACATGATCGGAACCGGGCTGATTCCACTTTTCGCCGGCCAGGGACAATCCGATGGGCAAGGCGAATGCGAGTTCGGCGCGGCCGCGGATCTGGACTACCTGACGGATCTTGACCCGGCGATCGATTCGGCGGCGATGTCCCTCGCCAGAATACGTCAGCTATCCGCCCACGAGACGGGACACACGCTTGGGCTCGCTCATAATTTTGCGGCCAGCACCTACGGGCGCGCGTCGGTGATGGACTACCCGGCGCCCATGGTTGAGATCAGGAATGGCAAGCTCGATTTATCGAATGCATACGCCGTAGGCATCGGGGCTTACGATAAGTTCGCAATCAAGTACGGCTACTCGACATTTGGGGCAGGCGCGAGCGAGTCCGCCGAGCTGGAACGAATGCTTCAAGAGGGCGTTGCCGCCGGAATGTTATTTATCTCGGACTCCGATGCCAGGCCGCCAGGCGCCGCGCATCCGCTTGCAAGCTTGTGGGATAACGGCGGGGAGCCGGTATCGATGCTTCGACACGAGATGGAAGTGCGCCGCATCGGGCTTTCTCAGTTTGGCCTTGGCAGCGTTTCGGTAGGCACGCCGCTGTCGCTGCTTGAAGCGAAGCTCCTCCCACTCTATTTGCATCATCGCTACCAGCTTCAGGCGGCTGTAAAATCGGTGGGTGGGGTGAACTACACTTATGCCGTGAAAACGGCTTCAGGAGCCAGTCCTGGGAAGGTGCAGGAGATCGTTCCGCCGGCCCGGCAACGCGATGCTATTGCAGCCGTGCTGGAGACGATCAAGGTGGAAGCGCTCGCCTTATCGCCACGGTTACTTGAGTTGATACCTCCACGAGCGTTCGGCTACGAGGGGGGAACGACTGAACTGTTCAGCAAGCGAACGGCTCCCACCTTTGATCCGATCGCGGCCGCGACGATTGCGGCGGACTTTGCGGTTTTGGGCTTGCTTGAGCCTCACCGTGCCGCCCGGCTGATCGAATTTCACTCGCGCCACTACGCGAATCCTGACTTCAAAGAAGTGGTCGACGCGTTGCTCGCAGCCACTTGGAAATCTGCCGTGCCAAAGAACGCTCATCACGCTGAGATAGCTCGCGCGGTTCAAAGCCTCACGGTTACTCAGTTGATGGAACTTGCCGCGGACGACGACGCCGCGCCTCAGGTCCGAGCCGTAGCCTCGGAAGCTCTCCGCGAATTGAGCCGGTGGTTGAAACTACCGGCTTCGGCAGGAATCAATGTTGCACATCGAAACTCGACGCGCGACGACATCGAGAGGTTCCTCGCGCGCCCCGATGCGACGCGAAAGCCTACTGCGCCGCTAGCGACACCGCCCGGAGACCCGATTGGATCCAAGGCGACAAGGAACTAACGGTCGAGAGATGTAAGGTTGTCACCGCACAGTCCAGCACAATGCCCGGGCGTGAGCCCACAGTCGGGCTGACGCCCCCAGCATCAGGCGTTGGGCGTCAAGCCGGTCTATGCGGTAGTTGCTATTCGCGAGAGTCCTTCAGCGAAGCGCCAGTTTGCGGCCTTCTGCTGAGTCGAACCGAACACCAAGCAGCGTTGCGAGCGTCGGAGCGATGTCCCGCATATCGATCTGGCCAAGGTTGCGCCCCGGTGCGATGCCGGGGCCGCCGATGAAGAACGAAGAGTTCATCTCCGCGACATCGGGCGCGTAACCGTGCGTTCCACCCGGTCTTACCGCCACCGTCACCGGGCCGTGGAGCTTGCTGCCAAGCCGAAACCCGGCGCGCAACGCCACAACAAACGCAGCGTCCGGAAAGCCGCCCATTGATCGAACGGCCCCGCGTTCTACAACTTTTGCCACGCCGGTCGACGAATCGGCCGCCAGCCGATTCAAGACTTCACCCGCTGTGTTTCTCGCCTCACTGTCAGATTCATCACGAAGCATGATTCCCGCCGATCCGCCGCCGTACCAGGCAAACGCCCGCCAGGATTTGACCTTGCCCTGTTCGTTCAACTCGATCAGTCCCGCTTCGCGAAGCGCACTGTTCAAGTTCACTTCCTTGTCGGTCAGCTTGAATCCGTGGTCCGACACCACGCAAATGATCGCGCGCCCGCCGCCGATCTTCTCCGCGGCCGCGCGAAGCCGGCCGACGATCGAATCAATTCTCTCGAGCCACGCGAAGGTCTGGGCACTGTAAGGACCACTTCGATGTTCCTCGTCGTCAAGGCTGCCGAAATAAGCAAGGTGAAAGCGCGGCTTCTTTTTTTCGATCAGGTAGACATTGAATGCGGCGCGGCGCTCATCACCCTCGACCGAGTAGTCGTTCCCATCGGTGTAAGGACCCAGCGCGGTTTCCAGTTCGGCGAGAAGCCGCGGCGTCGATAGCGCTCGAATCACTTTGCGGTCTTCGGCGTTGTCGGCGCGCCAGTACTGAGCGATGTTGAACGTAATGTTTGCTCCCACCGTGACCGGCCAATCAACGCTGGCGGTCACAATGCCGGATTTCCCGCACACGTCCCAAAGCGTGGGGACCCGAATGTCTTCGGCGTACCAGTACCATCCGTTGAGGTTCTTGCTGAAAGGATCGAAGGGCGAGTTGGCGATTATTCCATGTTTAGCGGGAGAGACGCCGGTCACCATCGTGGTGTGACTCGGATAGGTCACCGTCGGCAGCACCCCGGTTACACCTGAAGCGTGAGCACCCTCCGACAGGAGCGTGCGCAGGTTCGGGATCTTCAACCCGTGTTTGCCGGCTTCAAGGACGTAGTCTGGTTTCAATCCATCGATCGATATCAGCACCAACGGGACAGCCGCGGGATTTTGGGCGTTCAGGTCGATCCACATCGGCGTGATCAGAGTCAGAAGCAAGCTTGCGACGATGATCTTTCTCATTCTTTTTCCACAAGTCGGACAGTCTCAACCGTCGTAGCATAGACTCAAGTTGTACCGGTAGCAATTTATTACCCGGCGGGTAGCCGCTTGAATGGCGAAAAGATCACGGCGAGAAATCAACCACGCCTTTAAGAGCCTTTCGAAAGCGGTTTGAAAGCCTCAGGAAAATGGGCTCAAAGAATAAACCTGCGATCTGCTTTGCGACGGCACACGCTTCTGATAGAGTTTCCCCGTTCGCAAGAATAAATCTAACGCTTCCTCACCCAATGTCCTATAGAATCCTTATTGTTGATGATGATTATGACTCTTGCGAACTAATGAAAATTTACCTGGCTAACGAAGGATTCGCAGCCACTGTTGCAAGCGATGGGAATGAAGGAATCGAGGTAGCTGTGAAAGAGAAGCCCGATTTGATCATCACTGATGCCAAGATGCCCAACCTGAACGGTATCGACATGACGAAGCAACTGCGTTCCTCTTCCGACTTCAAAAGGGTGCCTATCATTATTGTGACCGGCTTAGATTCTGGGCCACAGCGTGCGGCCGCAGAGGCTGGAGCCGACGAGGTTCTAACTAAGCCAGTAAGTCCCACCTTCCTAGTCTCCAGAATCAAACATCTTTTGGGAATGTAGATTCCCGACCTGCTTCGCTCGTAACCACGCTAATCTCGGTAATAAAGTTGACTCACGGGTCTGAGAAGGTCGAAAACAAAGACTAATAGCAAGTGGTTTTGGACCGGTCGCGCAAGGGCGCGATTGGCCCCGGCTCTGATCGCTTCCATAGCCCGCTCCATTCCGAATGAGGTGATCGCCAGGATGGGTGTGTGCTTGAAACGCGGCGTATCTCGAAGGGCGTGTATCATTCCGATTCCGTCGAGACGGGGCATGGCCAGATCGGTTACGATTAGATCGGGGGTTTCCTGATGGGTCTGTTCGATTCCCTCTATACCGTCTGCGGCAAGCACCACCTGAAAGCCGGATAGCTCTAGAATCGACTTGATTAAAGCCCGAGCGTCAAAATCGTCCTCAACGACTAGAACCTTGGCCATTGGCTGGAAGGATCCTTTGGACGTCGGTGGGAACGTCTGGCTATTGGTCCACTACTACGCTTCTACGCCCGTTGAACCAATTTCGCAAGGCACACTG
>JBASRM010000705.1:0-5733 GCA_049273835.1 Blastocatellia bacterium
GTTTGAACACTGTTGCGCCGATGGTTTGTACCATATAATGTGCTCTCCGCAAAAAAACTGAGGAATGCGTGAGACATATTCAGCTTAGTCAAGATCATGCCGAGCAGAGAGATTCTACAACTAGGTAACCCCGCCCTCTGGCAGAAGTCCGTCTATGTCGCAGATGCTTGTTCGTCAGAAATCCGGGAACTCGTGAGCGACCTTAGCGAAACGCTAGCAGCATTCCGTGAGGGGACCGGGTACGGGCGGGGGATCGCTGCTCCGCAGATTGGCGAGCTGAGTAGAGTGATATTCATACGCATGCAACCGACTGGGTTCTGCAGCCCGCTGATCAATCCTGTGATCGTGTGGGCGAGCGAAGGCCGAATGGAGTTATGGGACGATTGCTTCAGCTTTCCGGAACTGATGGTGCGCGTATCGCGCGCCTCGCAGGTTCGCGTTGAATATCAGGATGAACGAGGCTCGAGACAGACGCTGCAGGCGGAAAGTGACTTGTCGGAGTTGCTTCAACACGAAATCGATCACCTTGACGGAATACTTGCTGTGGATCGAGCGGTCTCGCCTCACGCGTTCGCCACCAGGACGGAATGGGAGCGGCGGCTCCGGGTTTAGATGGGTTCTAGAGGTCTCGCATCCGGAATTTTCAGACTTTCGACTGCTCCCAGGAGTCTGAACAGGCGGGATTTGAGTCCAATACTCTTCGCGCTAAGCAACAGCACCCGGCCGGTGAGGATGCGTTTCCTTCAACCGGCGCGCGTTCCACCACTTGAGAGTTAGAAGCTAGCACATGCGCTCGTGTGCAGTCTGACGGCCTCGGGCGACCGTCAGCAAACAGGAGGAGGAGAGAATTTATGGCGAGCCTAAGCTTTGAAGAAGCTGCTCACTTGCTCAGGAGGGCGGGCTGTGGCGGTCCCCCGCAAGAAATCGAAGACCTCATGTCACGCGGGCGCGAGGGAGCAGTCGATTACCTGATCAACTTCAATCAGATTGACAACTCTGCGATGGACAGCTTGCTCGCGTCAAGCTTCAACTTCTCGACGCAAGACGGAATCACCAACGGCGAAATTCGACGCTGGTGGTTCACTCGATTGGTCGCCACCAGGCGGCAGTTTGAAGAGAAGATGACCCTCTTCTGGCATAACCACTTCGCCACTTCCAGCTCGAAGGTCCAGGACGTTTTTATGTTGGGTCAAAACGTTCTGTTGCGCGGAAATGGATTCGCTAGATTCGACGATTTACTGCTGAGAGTTTCCCAGGATCCGGCGATGCTTATCTGGCTCGATAACATTACCAACACTGCCGGGAGACCCAACGAGAATTTTGGACGCGAGCTGTTGGAGTTGTTCACGATGGGAATCAACGACGTCGTGACCGGCGATCAGAACTATACGGAGCAGGATGTGAAGGAGGTGGCCCGAGCTTTCACCGGTTGGAACTATGTAAGACGCGCTCCGTTCGCCTTTCAGCTTAATGCCAATCAGCACGACAACGGCACCAAAACGATTTTCGGCCAGCAAGCGAACTTCTCAGGTGAGGACGTTATCACGATTGTCAGCGCACGTCCCGCGACGGCAAGATACCTCACCTGGAAGCTGTTCAACTTCTTCGTTTATCCGGTCACCAACAGCAGCGCCGACAGGGCCACGATCGAGAAGTTCTCCAAGGTCTACCTTAACAACAATCATTCGATCAAGGAGCTCGTTCGCGCAATATTTACTTCTGATGAATACTTCAGCGAACGTGCGTTCTTCTCCCTGGTCAAACAGCCGGCTGAGCTTGTGGTTGGCGCAATACGCATGCTCGGTGGATCCTACAATCCGGGTACAAACGCTCGAGGGTCGAACACGTTGGCCCAGTTGTCGCGGAATATGGGGCAGGACCTGTTTGGGCCGCCGGACGTCGCAGGTTGGGATTTCAACCTCGGCTGGGTCAACACCGCAAGCATGCTCGAGCGCTTCAACTTCGCGAACACCTATCTGAGCAACCGCAACACTAGCAATCCGGGCATTTTCGTCACCAACGATCAGCTCAAGAGCATCACCAAGCCTTCCAGCAAGAAAACGGTGAAGAAATTCCTTTCCAGGCTTGGGCCGCTGACTGCGGGCAATGCAATCGGAACGCTTCGCGGCTATCTTGAAACCGGCGACAACGGGCAGCCGGTGACTTACGTGAACGACGACGCAACCGTCGATAAGAAAATTCGCGGCCTCGTTCACCAGATCATGTGTTTGCCGGAGTTCCAGTTGAACTAGGAGGAGAGCTATGGCGATCAACAGAAGACAATTCATCAAGCGAAGCGCGGGAGCGGTAAGTGTCAGCCTGATCATGCCGCGGTTGTGGACGGGTGGCATCGCGAGAGGGCAGGAAGTAGCCGCGGATCCAAATCGAAGGGTCCTGGTCATGATTCAGCTTGCGGGCGGTAACGACGGACTGAACACCGTTGTGCCCTACACCGATTCGCGCTACATGACTTTGCGGCCGACTCTTGGTTTCAAAGACACGGAGCTCAAGGATGATACCGGTGCGTCGACGATCCTGGGGAACAATCCGTTCGGCTTGAATCCGGCAATGAGCGAAGTTAAGGCACTTTACGATGCGGGCAAAGTAGCGATCGTCCTTGGCGTAGGCTATCCCACTCCGAATCTCTCTCACTTCTTTTCCATGGATATCTGGCAAACCGCCAATCTCACCGGGGCAGGAAGTGGCTGGCTTGGTAGATACGCAGACCAGAAGCTTCTCGGTAAGTCAGGACTGTCAGCGGTTTCAATCGGGGGTGGTCTGCCGAAGACGTTTTATGCGGACAAGGTTGTTATACCCAATATTGCGCCTGCAGGCGGGGCGGACCCGTTTGTCAATTACGCGTTCCAGACTGATGGACGATTCGCCGGAGATAAGAACAACCAGCTAAATACATTTAAGTCGCTCAGCAGCCGAAGCTTTTCGCCAAACACTTTCATGAATGCGATCGCGCACGCAGGGTTCGACGCAGAGGAGGGCGCCGCGCAGATAAGGGCGGCGGTTCAAACGTACACCCCGGGCGCGACTTACCCGACTAACAACCAGCCTTCCGCGACGGCGGTAAGTTTTGCGTCGGCGCTCAAAATGGTCGCGCAGCTCATCATCACTATCCCGGACGCGAACCTGCTTTACGTGCAACTGGGCGGGTTTGACCATCATTCGCAGGAAATCGGAACCGCCGCGGACAACTTCACTGATAAGACGAAAGGCGCGCATGCGACGTTGCTAAAAGCCTTCTCGCTCGGGGTGAAGACCTTCTTTGACGATCTGGCGTCGCACGGCCTCGCAGACAATGTTGTAATCATGAACTGGACCGAGTTTGGCCGCCGGCCAAACGAAAACGCTTCGCATGGGTGCGATCACGGCACCCAAACGCCCATCTTTGTAATGGGCAATCCCGTGCACGGCGGACTCTACGGCGAACAACCTTCACTTAACGACCTGGACGGCGCGGGCAATATGAAGTTCAAAGTCGACTTCCGGTCGCTCTACGCAACGGTTCTCGACAAGTGGCTCGCCACAGATTCGCAATCCATACTGGGCGCGAAGTTCGAGAACATCGGTTTTCTCGGATAGCCCGAGTTGAGGCGGCGTTAGAAGCCGGGGGAGTGACGGATCTTCGACTTGATGTATGATCCGCCTCTCAAACACCGGCTCGATTTCTGTCCCCACGATTGATAAAACGATTGATACGCGAGCGCTGGTTGCATTGATCCGGAAGCACCGATTGCAGTGGGAAGAATGGACAAGGGATGTTCAACGCACGGGGCAAGGAAAAGCTACAAGCACTGGTTCTGATTCTGTTTGTGACAGCCGTCGCTTACGCCAAAATCACCGGCCCGGAAGCCAGCTACACCGATGCGCCGGGCGATCTGGGCAATTGTACTTCCTGTCACGATACCTTTCACGACGCCAATGTGGGACCCGGCAACCTCACACTGTCCGGCGCGCCCACCGTCTACAACCCGGGACAACACTACACGCTGATGGTCACCGTTCAGCAAAGCGGCCGCCGGCGCTTTGGCTTCCAGCTTACAGCTCTTGATCAGAACGGGAACAGGGCCGGCGCGCTCGAGCCGCTGAGTGCGGACTCGCAGCTCAATCCGGAAAATGGAGTCGGTGGTCGCCAATACATTGAGCATACCCAGATTGGAACCTCCGCCACCGGCGCCAGCAGTCGAACCTGGGCTCTCCGGTGGACCGCTCCAGCAACCGACGCCGGCACTGTGAGCTTTTGGTTTGCAGGCAACGCGGCGAACGACGATGGAACCAACCAGAACGACTATATCTACACCCGCCGGGTTTCCACGGATTCTCCAACAAGCGTAGTAAGCGTGTCACTGCAGTAGGAACCACAAGGCCTTATATTACCCGCCGGGTCTCATTACGAGATCGATTGGAGCGTGACCGGGTCCTCGAACATCGACAACGTCGAGTTGCGTTATTCAACTGACGACGGTGCGACATTTCCGATCAGTAATCTGATTGCATTCATTACGAACCCGGAGATCACCAATTACGATTGGACGGTACCGAATACTCCAACCACACGCGCCGTCTTGAGGATCCTGGTAGGGAAGAAATCAGGCGACGCCGTTCAAAGCCTCAGCGGCGTGTTTACGATCACCGGCGACGGCAGCGCCACGCTTCCAAAGATTTTCAGCGCTACCGTCAATGGAAAAAAACTCAACGTGTTCGGCGAAAACTTCCAAATGGGCGCGGTTGTCGAGGTCAACGGCAATGAGCAAGTAACATTCAACTTAGACGATTTTTCCCACGAACTCAGGTGCAAGAAGGGCGGAAAGAAGATCTTTCCCGGCTCGACGGCGACACTCACAGTGCGTAACCCGGACGGCACCATTTCTATGCCGTTCGCTTTTACACGGCCTGAGGAGTAAGGGTTCTCACGCTCAGTGCATAGGAAAAAAGCGACTCCCTTCTCGCCGTTCATCGGCATATCGATTGATCAATGACATAATGCAAAATTCGCATACTCTTTGCTGGCAGCGCTCCTCCCGGTCCGACGTCGCTAAGCCTGAGGTGCGGTTGAAAACCGCGGCGGATCAAATATAATGAACCGGACCTCCGAAACTGTTATGGAGATAATCAATCGGATTCCCCGAATGGCGTCGATAGCGCGGGAGTTGCGAGCGGAAGGAAAGCGAACCGGACTTGTGCCGACCGGGGGCGCGCTCCACGAAGGACACCTCTCGCTCATGACGCGCGCGCGAGAAATGTGCGACGCTGTGATCGTGTCCGTTCTTACCGATCGGTTGGGGGATGAGGCGTCCGACAAACCGGCCGTAGATCTGGCTCGCGATGCGGAACTGGCGTTTACCCGCGGAGTAGATCTTATTTTCGCGCCAGCGGCGGAGCATATGTTCCCCCATTCGACCTACGTGACCGTCGAAAGCCTCAGCGAAAAGCTCGAAGGCGCCAGTCTGCCCGGCCACTTTCGGAATGTTACGACTGTTTTGGATAAGCTCCTCAACATTGTGCACCCACATTTTGTATTCTTCGGGCGCAAGGGAGCGCAAGAGGTGGTGCTGGTGAAGCGAATGGCGCGCGAGCTGGCGATCGATGTCGAGGTGGTCGTCTGTCCGACTGTGCGTGAAGAAGACGGGCTTGCGCTGTCATCCAGTAATATCGATCTCAATACGGAAGAGCGGAAGGCGGCTACGGTCCTCCGGCGTGCCCTCGAGCGCTGCTTATCGC
>JBASRM010000340.1:0-2218 GCA_049273835.1 Blastocatellia bacterium
GAGTGTCACTCACTCAAACAAGCAGGAAGAGGCAGGAGAAAAAGTCAAATGGAGCTCTATCTGAGCAAGTCCACGCTTCGACCGTGGAAGCCCGGAGATGAGGAATCTCTCGTGCAACACGCAAACAGCCGCAAAGTATGGCGGAACCTCCGAGACTCGTTTCCGCATCCTTACACGTTGACGGATGCCAGGCGCTGGATCGAGCTCGACAACCCGACGATACCGGTCACCAATTTCGCGATCATTATCGACGGCGCCGCTGTTGGCGGTGTAGGACTGCTGCTGAAAGGCGACGTATTCCGCCGTTCTGCGGAGATCGGCTACTGGCTCGGTGAAGAATTCTGGGGGCGCGGGATTGTGTCGGAAGCAGTTCGCGCGGTCACCGATTACGCGTTCGCGACCTTCGATTTGTGCAGAGTTTATGCAGGTGTTTTTGAGTGGAACACCGCATCAATGCGAGTGCTTGAAAAGTCCGGATATGTGTTCGAATGCCGGATGAAAAAAAGTGTGACGAAGGATGGCGAGACCGTTGACGAGCTGATCTACGCGGTCGTTCGCTTATGAACCAGTCGGTGCGGAGACCATCCCGGGACCGCTGAATCTCGATCTCTCGGACGACTCACCGTGCTACTTTACTTTCTCCAGTAAAGCGCGAGCCTTTGCTTTAAGCTCTCCCAACTCGGAAGCGCTTCTCGCGGGATCATTTGCGTCCAATACACGCTGGAGCAGCTTCCTGGCTTCGTCTTTCCTTCCCTTTTTCTGATACACCTCAGCCAGCGTCACCTTCAGCTCGGCATTGTCGGGCCCAACCTTCAGCCCCTCTTCCAACCTCTCTATTCCCCGGCGCTCGTTGCCGCCGAGCAGTCGCGGTAGATTCAAGTCGATCTGACCAAGGGCCGAATAGATCGCACCATTCTCGTAAGCCGGATTGATAGCCAGGGCCGCTAAGAACTCCCTTCGAATCGTCTTCACCAGGCCGAGGCTCTGCAGCGCGCCTTTCAGGTCGGCGTATTCGCCCTGGTTAGCTCCGAACCAGAAATGTCCTTCAACTCTTTTTTCGTCGAGTGCAACTGCCTTCCTGGCGGCATCGACTCCGGCTAAAAACAGTCTGGTCTTCCTCGCTTGATCCTTCTCTCGGTCTCCGAGGTAGTATCTGATCCTGGCCAGACGCCACCACACTTCGTAATTCGTAGGCTCGCGCGCGGCGACCGGTTCGATAAGGGACGCCGCTTGCTTGAGGTTTTCCCCCTCGTCGCGCGATGTGAACAGCGCGTCCGATTGAGCGATCGGGTTGACTTGTGCTTGAAGCGCCACGGACGCGGAAACAATCAGCATTGAGATTAAGATCAGCTTGGTCATAGTCAATTTGTTTGCCGGTTTGTCAGTATCAGTTTGCCACCGCTTTCGGCAAGCGTGTAAGCGGGACCCCGCACAAGCCCGGTTAAGTCGGCGAGCATTGTTGAATCCGTGAACAAGAATACCCGGCCAGCTCCGGCCCACATTGTGGCAAGCTCTTCGTCGTCAAGGAAAATGCGAGGCGCGTCTTCGAAGTAGGAACCGTATTGGAGATTGGCGGACCGGCCATTCAGGATGTAAACCAACTTGCGAGTGTAAAAGTTTATCGATGATCCGCCCTCGTATTCTCCATTGATAACGATGGCATCGCCTTGCCGATATTCGCGATCAATCGCCAACGCGAGTGAGCGCGATGAGAGATAAGGCTCAAACGCGGCAAGGCTCGTCCGGGCAAAGGAAAAGAACACCGCCATCATAAGCACAAGCGACAGGTTCGATGCGATATGTTTGCCTCGAATCCTTAGAAGCAGCGCGGCTCCGGTCCCAATCAGAAACGTCAACGCGGTTCCGATCACAGGAATTCTCAGCTCGGCCAGTGAACGCGGCGTCAAATCCAGAACATGCCCAAGTGATAGCGCATACGCTTCGGGGTTGCGTGATAGGGTCGCGGCGATGTCACCTTCAACTACGATGTGCCTGGTCAGCCAAAACGCAATGGCGCCCCCCGCGAACACCGTCAACCCCAGACATGCAAGCGCGATTTGTGTCGCATTCAATAGCGACCTATCTTTCGCTTCCCGCCACCTGGTCTCCGCCCTTGCGAGCGCGCAACCGATCAGAAGCGCGAAAGCAGGGTATGAAGGCATCGTGTAATATTCCTGGGTGGTCGAAAAGCAAAAGAAGATGATAACCAGCGCTGCCC
>JBASRM010000344.1:0-3296 GCA_049273835.1 Blastocatellia bacterium
ATCCAGCTTCATGAGTTCCCAGGCTTCAAGCAGGCCGTCCTCGCTTCCGTTTTCCTCCGACTGCGACAACAGTACTCGCGAATACAGGGGGCTCGCATCGAGCAGCCGAGCGGGCGCCGCAAAGTGAATCACCCGCCACTTGCCGGATTCTTGTTTCGCAGCTTCCTCGCTCGCATGCGCCCCAATATAGACTTTGCACTTCGCCGCGCCGTAAACCCGCTCCAGCGACTTCACCTCACTTTCAGCATCAGGCGAAGGAACCACGATTTCACGGCTCGCCAGCATCACTCGGTCGATAGTTTGTTTGCTGATAGCGGGGTTCGCGAAAAGCGCCGCAGTCAGTGGCCGAACACCCTTCTCCGATGCGACCGGCTTCGACATCTCAGCGAGCCCGGTCAGCGATGTCGCATAAGAGATCGCATGGTCTTCAATCAAATAGCGGTCCCCAGCCGTTTGAAGCGCCTCGAAGGGCAGCCGCCACAACGCATCATCGGGCACGATCAACAACACGGACTTGCCTGCGAGCTGTCCGGTCGCGGGAGCCAACAACAAGTCGTAAAGCTCACGCCCGGTCTGTTGAACGCTTTCCTTCCGCTGCTTGATCAGTTCCTGAAATTTCTCGACTCGGTCGGCAAGCTGACCGCGAGCGATATCGATCACATAAGCATTTAGAAGATAGGTCGGTGGTTGAGCCCGGCCGGCCGGGGAGCGCTTTGCCGCGCCGCCGCGGGTGAGCACAAACAGATATGTTCTCGCGTCCGCCACGGCAAACTGAAGCAAGGCGGTCGAGGAGTCAGCCACGACGGTGCTCGCGTCATCGAGCCTCAACGGGTCAGCCTCACCTCGCAGCGCCTTCAATCCTGGATGAGCCGCGTAGATCCGGTTCTCGTACCCACGATAGTCCCTCAGCGCCCTCTGCAACCGTTCTTCTAAAACGTGGAGGCGCTGTTCATCCGGCCGCTTGCGCTCACGCTCATGTGAGATCTGCGCCTTCACGGCTAAGGCTGAACTCTGAGCCAGCCGCTCCTGTTCCTGCTCCGGTCCGGACATCGCCTTGTTGATCTGGGCTCGCTGAAGAATGTCCAGCAATGTGTTCGTTCGCACCCGGTCGGCATATCCCAGCGCTTCGGCCACTCTGTTTTGAGCAATCAGCAACTCCATCATCGCCAGGTAGGCGGCATTCTTGGCCCTGAAGAACTGCTGCGCCTCACGCTCCCCGCGAACAAGCCTGCTGCGCATCAAGTCAATTGCGCCGATGGATTGTGTAAAGCTCTGCTGGGCGTCCTCGTTCCGATTGAGCGCTCGAAAAGCGAGGCCCTGTGTCAAACGCGCACGCCACAGTGTGTCGAGGCTTGAGGCTTGCTCGGCCAATGAAACGGCGCGTGCAGCCACTTCGAGGCTTTGCGGGTAGTCACTCTTCGAATAGTAGACACTGGCGATTCGCTCGATCACCCCGGCGGCGCGCGACCGATCATTTAACGACTCGTAGATTGAAAGACTCTTTTGATAGAAATCGAGCGCGAGATCGTACTTCTGCTGCGCGTACGAGGTGCCGGCGATGCTAGCAAGCATGCTTGCGACCCCGGGCCGGTGCTTGATGGCTTCAAACTGTCCGAGCGCTTTCTGATAGCTCTCAATCGCCAAATCGAAGTTTCCCGTTACGAAATGCACGTTACCGATCGCATATATTCTCATCGAGCTGTCGGCAAGACTGTTTAGCTCTTCGAAAAGCTTCAGACTCTTTTGATAGTGCTCGAGCGAGAGATTGTAATTATTAAGTTGAAAGTAAACCTCGCCGATATCTGAAAGCGCGATGGCCATCTTGTTTTTGTCGCGCAACACCTCGAAGATAGCAAAGGCCTTCTGAAGTTGTTCAATCGCCGGGACATAGTTCCCCTGCCAGGTATATGCAGTTGCGATATTCAATCGCAGATCTGCGGCAACCCGCCTGTCGCGTAGTCCTTCCTGCAGCTTCAAGGCCCGCTTGTAATAGTCCAGCGCGATGTCGGCATTGCCTTGCGCATAAGAGACTGCTCCGATGTTGCTCAGCGTGCTGACGATCGCATCGATATCTTTCAACTTTTCAAATCCGGCCAGCGCAGTCCTGTAGCGCTCCAGCGCCAGATCGTATTCCTGTTGCTGAAAGTAGACGTTGCCGATGCTGTTGATGGTCGCGGCGATCTCGGATTCGCCGGCATAGGTTTTGCGGAGCCTTAAACACTTTTCAAACAGCTCGAGCGCCCGATCATATTGCTCCTGGTCATAGTAGACGCTGGCGATCTCTTCAAGCGTATTGGCCGATGCCGCGGTATTCTTGAGCGCGTCGTAGTCGGCGAGCGCCTTTGTGTAGCTCTCTATGGCAAGGTCGTGCTTTCTTTGCGCGAAGTGGACCTGGCCTATCCCCACGAGTGTCAGGGCTCGATCAGACCTGAGACCCAGAGAATCAAACCCGGCGAGCGCTTTTTGATAATGCTCAAGTGCCTGAGTCAAGCGGCCGATTGCCTTGAACGCATCACCCATCCGTCGGTGGGCGATTGCGGCGCCTTCGCGGTCGGCGGCTCGCTCGGCAACCGCTAGCGCGAGCTGAAGCATGCGAAGCGCGGCTTCATACTTTCCTGCTGCGTGCAGAGGATCGGCTCTGCGGATCAGTACCTCGCGCAACGTAGTCGTCATCATCTGCTTGTTATCGTCAAGCAACCTGTTGCGTTCCTCTTCGCTCGGCGCGGAGACGAGCTGATTTGCGAATTGCTCGATCGCGTCGCGAGAGACCTTCCACTCCGAGCCTTTCTCGAGAAACGCCGAGAGATCTACCGAAGCAGGCGCATCACGCCAGACTTTCCACTGTTCTCCTTCTTTGATAAGCGCGAAGTTGCGGAGTGATGACTCCTGGCGTGCGGCTCGGGTTTTTGAGTTGGTGATCGTCGCGTTTGCGGAGGCTTGCAGAATCGCTTTTCTGCCGGATAGTCGCAGCTGAGAAATTGTGACGTTGGAAAAGGAGTAGTCCTCTGCGTCCAGCGCTCGCTGGGCTTCCTCGATGGTCGCGGTTAGGTCAGGCGAGCGCTCGCTCCACAATCTCACCAGTGCACCCAGGTCCTCTTGAGCATAGGCGGCGTAGTAGCTCTTGACCAACAGCGACAACGAAGCTTCGTCGGATGAGCCGGTCTGGCCGACCGCTAACAGGCAGAGTACGACGAGGATGACACCGCAGGTAACAAGCTGGCGCGGCGCTTTCAAGGTGCGAGCATCCTCCCTAGGTACCGTAGCCTGTCCAGTCTGCGGCTCCCGATGTACCGTAG
>JBASRM010000386.1:0-10086 GCA_049273835.1 Blastocatellia bacterium
CCCTTGAACTGGGGCGGCCGGCGCTCGCGAAAAGCAGTCATCGCTTCCACAAGATCCGCCGATTGCAGAAAGGCCGAGTTCCAAACGGCTACATACCCCAACCCATCCGCGACCGACTTGTCCGCGCAATAATTCAAAACTCGCTTGATGCCTTGCACGACCAGGGGCGGGTTGTCGGCAATCTCGCGGGCGGCTTTGCGTGCGGCTCCGAGCAGTTCATCGCGTGTTTCGTAGACCTCGCTTACCAATCCGATCTGCAAAGCTCGAGAGGAAGAAATGTCTTTGCCGCTGAAGGCGAGCTCGCGGGTCGCACCTTCGCCGATGATTCCAGGCAGACGTTGAAGGCTTCCGAGGTCGGCCACTATCGCCACCTTAACTTCTCGCAAGCTGAAGCGCGCATCGGCCGAACAGAGCCTGATATCGCAAGCCGCGATCAAATCGAGCCCACCGCCTATGCACCATCCGTTTATGGCGGCGATAACCGGCTTCCTGCAAGCGGCTAAGTTGTCGAACGCCTTCTGCATATCGGCGACAAGGTCGAGAAAGCGAGTGCGTTCGGCGGCGAGATTCTCTCGACCACCGAAGTGCTGACCCATATCGCCCATCATCGCGGCGAGGTCAAGCCCGTAGCTGAAGTGATCACCATCGCCTCTAACTACGATCACCCGAGCTTCCTCGTCGCGATCGAGCGCAGCAAACACTTCCGGCATCTCTCGCCAGAAGTCCGGACCCATCGCATTGCCCTTACCGGGACCCCTGAGTACCACTTCGACTACGCCTTCGTGATTCTCCAATGTGAGAGACTTGTATTCGTTACCCATCAACCCATCCTCTTCCAGCTAAGCTGACGTGAATCTGTACCTGAAGTCAAGCTTGGATTGGCCGAGGGGCGGCGTAGCCGCTTTGATCAAGAGCAGTGGCCCTCCCGAGGGCGAAGCCCATCGGCAGAGTGGGCGGCAGAGCCGCTTGGATAACTGAGTAGCCTTCCCGAGGGCGAAGCCCATCGGCACAGTGGGCGGCATAGCCGCTTGGATCGAGAGTAGGCCCTTCCCGAGGGCGAAGCCCATCGGCAGAGTGGGCGGCAGAGCCGCTTGGATAACTGAGTAGCCTTCCCGAGGGCGAAGCCCATCGGCAGAGTGGGCGGCGTAGCCGCTTGAATAACTGAGTATCCTTCCCGAGGGCGAAGCCCATCGGCACAGTGGGCGGCATAGCCGCTTGGATAACTGAGTAGCCTTCCCGAGGGCGAAGCCCATCGGCACAGTGGGCGGCAGAGCCGCTTGGATCGTGAGTAGCCGCTTGGATCGAGAGTAGGCCCTTCCCGAGGGCGAAGCTCATCGGCGCAACGCGTAGCCGCAGTCGCAGCTCTTAAAAATATTCCGCCTTTCGATCCAGCCCCTTCGTCTTACTCAACGTAAAACGGATGCCTCGATTCTATGAAGAGAGGTAGGTGGATATGAAAAAGGTAGTCAGCTTTTTGATTGCTTCAATCTTCGTTCTTGTTCTGGGCGTCGCCGCGATTGCACGACCGCGAGGCATCGACAGGCGAGAGCATAATCAGCAACAACGTATTAATCGGGGAATACGCAGCGGCGAACTGGCCCGGCGAGAAGCCGCGCGGCTCGAGGCAGAACTTGCGAGGATCAAAATACACGAGAGGTTCGCAAGAGCCGATGGCAACCTCAGCTACCGCGAGCGCGCACGTTTGCAGCGCGAACTGAACCACGAAAGCCGCGCTATTTACCGTCATACACACGACCGTCAGGACCGCACTCCGTAAAAGCAACCAACCTTAAAATGGCGAAGTGCCGGATGTTAATTCTGCGCTTCACCATTTCTGCCGCTTGCTCTTTAGTAGGCGGGCAGCCCATCAACCCCAATAAATCAGGAGGAAAAATGAAGAGAGTTGTTAGCATTTTGATATCGGCAATGTTTGTAATTGCGCTGGGAATAACCGTGCCGGCGCAAAGGACCCCAAGCGTAGATAATCGCGAACGCAGGCAGCAGAGACGCATTAATCAGGGCGTCAAGAGCGGCTCGCTTACAAAGCGCGAAGCAGCGAGAATGGAAAGACAACAGGTGAGAACGCACGCACTCGAAGCGAAGGCGAAGTCTGATGGTAAAGTCACCGTAAAGGAACGGGCGCGGCTTCAAAGGCGGGAGAACCGGACCAGCCACCACATCTATAGACAGAAACACGATAGTCAGAAACGTAACTAAGATACTGTGTGAAGCTTAAAGCAGGGGTTCGTAGTCCCGCCTTCAGTCAGGGGGAAGTTGGTAGAGCAGGCTCTGAAACAAATCCTACAAGCTTTCGTCTGAAGGGGACTGCGAACCCCTTTTCTGGGCTGCGCCGCTTCTTATTGCTCTTAGCCGAGGCCGCTCGAGGCAAGGGTCGGTTCCTTTGTTCCCAACACCATTCCAATCTCTGCCAGCAACTCATCCCGGCTGAAACTTCCTTTCTGAATGATCCGTGCTGTGCCCATGTCGAGCGCGCGGCGTTCTTCGTGAGAGAGGTCCCGAGCCGTTAGAAGAATCACCGGAATCGTTCGCCAATCGGGATTGAGACTCATACGATGCACAACCTCGAATCCATCCATTTCCGGAAGCATTAGATCCAGAACCATCACATCCGGCCGCTGGCGCCCAATCGCGTCCAACGCTTCGCGGCCGCTCGTCGCAGTTTGTATTTCGTAGGCGCCGTCTTCAATCATCGCAACCGCGAGATCGAGCGCGTCCGGATCATCGTCCACGATCAGGATGCGGCGAGGGGTAGGAGACTTCGCTCGCTCCAAAACGCCAATCAGCGCCGTCCGTTCAACAGGCTTTCGCAGGAAGATTCGCGCGCCGGCTTCCAAGGCGCGTTGCTCGGCATCGGGATCGGCAGCGAAGGCGACGATCGTCGCATCATGGTGACTTTTTGCAATCCGCCCGATAATTGCGGCACCCCCATCGAGGGTCTCGAGATCGATCGTGATAACGGCGGGCTTTGCTTTCCCGGCGATCTCAACGCCGCGCTCGACATCATCGGTGGCAGCGACCGAGTAGCCCGCCTCCCCGAGGTACTTCTTGGTCAGATAGAGCGACGCCGGATCACTATCGATGACAAGCGCGGTGCGCTCGGGATCCGTCAGCGGCATTTCGGCTTCGCCAGCCGGGGCCGCCCGGCCTTCGATCTCCAACGGCAGCGTCACGGTGAAGACCGAGCCTTCGCCCTCGCGGCTTGAAACACTTATCTCTCCGCCTAGCAGTTCCACCAGACGCCGGGTGATCGCAAGTCCGAGACCCGTCCCGGTCCTCGAGCCGCGCCCGGTGTCGCCGATTTGCCGAAACTCTTCGAAGATTTTAGCGATGTCAGATTGGGCGATCCCGATTCCCGTGTCGCTCACGGCTATGCGGACGCGATCTGGCATGATCCGCTCCACGGTAACCTTCACCTCACCTTCGCGCGTGAACTTGACCGCATTTGAAAGAAGATTGATCAGCACTTGTTGAAGCTTGGTGCGATCCGTTCGCATCGCCGGCAGCCCGTCCTCGACCTGCAAAGTCAGATTTATCGGGCGGGCTTCTTTTAGCGGCTCGACGATCGCGACAGCTCGCTCGATAAGGTCGCGCGCGTCGGCGGGTTCCGAGTAGACATCCATCCGGCCGGCCTCAATCTTCGACAGATCGAGCACGTTGTTGATCAGCTCGAGTAGATCGCGAGCGTTGCGGGACACTCGTTCGAGGCTGCGGCGATGCCGGTCGTTCAACTGCAGCGCGCGATCATCCAGGAGCAGCGATGTGAAGCCGATGATCGCGTTCATCGGTGTTCGAAGCTCGTGCGACATGTTCGCCAGGAATCGCGCTTTGGTTTGTCCTTCGAGTGCCAACCGGCGGGTTTGCTCGACAAGCACCCGATTGCGCTGTTCGAGTTCCGCTCGCGCGGCGTCGCTGGCATCGGCGCGGCTGCGCAGCTTGAGTGCTGTGTCTTCAAGGCGTGTTGACACCGACTCGAACTGCCCAACTACTTCTTGAAACTGTGCGTGAGCCTGAACGAGCGAAGTATTCTCCTGTTCAAGCTCCGCCGCCCGGATTGTAAGTTGAGTGATCTCGCCTTCCATTTGCGCGCGAGTCTTGATGAGAAGCTCATTTTCCTGTTCAAGCTCGGCAAGGCGGCCATCAATCAACGTGCGGGCTTCCGCCAACTGGTTGTTCAACTCACCGTTTTGTCGCTCTAACTCGGCTGCGCGGGTTTCGGCAAGGGAATGCGCCCGCTCCAGCTCGGCGTTTTGCGTGAGCAGCCGGCTGTTGTCTTCGCTGATCCGAGTGCCGCCGCCTTGCAATCTCTCAATCTCACGATTCAGCCGTTCAGTCTCCGAAACGAGTTGCTCGTTTTCGCCTGCGATCCGGCTGCTCTCGATTCGCAAACGCCCGAGCTCCTCGCTCAACCCACTCGCTCGCTCGTCCAGCGCCAGGCTCGATTGCTCCAACCGGGCCCGGCCGTCCTCAGCAATACGAAGCGAATGCTCGAGGTCGTTCACCGTGTCGGCTACCGAAGCGTTCTCGCCGCGCAGCATTACATTGGTAACCTCGAGGGCCGAATTGCGCTCCTGAAGAGCGGCGAGGTGCGCTCTTAGCTGGTCGACTTGTTGATTGCGCTCAGCCGTCTCCTCGATCAGACCCTGGCGGACTCGATTGAACTCATCGGTGCTTGCCTCAACCGCGGTGATGCGGTTTTTCAGTTTGGCGTTCTCTTCTTCCAGACGCACGCGCTCGGCTTCGACTTCATACGCCATCGCCGAAGCTTGCTGACCGCTTTGTTGATGAGCGGTGATTAACATATCGATCCGAGTTTGTAACTCACTGTTCTGTCTCTCGAAGCGTGATGCGGCGCCCAACACTGATTCGCGCTCGACTTGAAGGTCCGCGACCTGGCGGGTGAGTTGGGCGACCGCGTCTTCGAGCTCGACTTCGCGCGGTGTTGGTTTCTGCTGAACAGCCGGCGGGGGTTGCTTTTCGATTCTGTTGCGCAGCGCGGCGCAGCGAGTTTGAAGCTCGGCTACGCGAATCGCTGCGACCGCCGCGGGCGCGAGATCCTCGATCATGCGCAATTCAGGTTGTCGGAATCGCCTGTGATTGAACACACCAATCAAGCCGACCGTGCCGGATGCGCCGCGCAACGGATACAACGCGTATGAGTCGGTGCTTTGACCTGGCGTGCTGCGTTGAAGGCCGAACAGGATATCGCCCGCGTCGTTGGAATCTCCGAAGTCCGCGGTTCCTCCGCGAGTGATCATTGGAGCGTTAAATAGCGACAGCGGGATGCGTGGATACTCGCGCTCAACCACCGCGCCACTCGCGGCGATCAGATGCATGCACATTTGCCTGTTCGAGCAGATATCGGCGAGCGGGCATTTGTCGCAGATGTCGCCCCGCTTTACGACCCAGATCTTGCAAGTCGGCGCGCCGATGTCCGCGGCAAGCTGATCAGCAATCAGGCCGAGCGCCTGGCCGAGGCTCGAACCGCGCCCCACTTCGTCAAAAATCTGGCTTATTCTGTTTTCCCTGGATGCAGGCATCGAGATTGATATGGGCGTTACAGTGGTGGGGCTTCACCAATACATCGCTTCAGTTCAGGGTGATTCTAGTCCCTCATTATGAAGACGTCAATTATTCGTTCAAGTACTTGTGGATCACGATTTTTTTCCTACACACAGCAGGTGACCGGCGGTTCGGAAGTACCAGCGGCCATCGACCAGCGCCGGACTCGCCAGCATGGGTTCGCCGAGCCGGTTGACGTGAAGCATTTTGAAGTCTGGCGCCGGACTCAACACAAACGTTTCGCCGTCGTCGTTCGTGAAGTACACCTTTCCTTCAACTACCACTGGAGAAGCCGAGAAGCCCTCGCGTCGCAGCTCGCCAAGCCGCAGTTGGCCGACTATCTCTCCGGTCCTGGCATTGTGGCACGAAGCGATGCTAACCATATCATTGATGGTGTAAAGGTAGTCTCCAAAAACAAGCGGCGAGGGCACAAACGGAGAGCCCTTGGGACTGCTCCACGCGACATGCGACGCGGTCACGTCTCCCTTGCCTCCCGGCCGGATCGCGAACGTTGGACCCGCCCGTCCGGAGCTGCAGTACAAGAGGCCGTGTCCGACCACCGGCATCGGGATGGTTTCCGGCATGTTGCCTTTGACAGTCCAGAGCAACTCTCCGGTGTAGGGATCGTAGGCGTCGATCGCTCGCCCGCTGCTGACGATGATCTCGACATGATCGCCGACCTGGACGGCGATCGGAGATCCCCAACCGGGCCTCGGGCTCCGGTTCTTGCGCCAGAGCTCCCGGCCGGTTTTCTTATCCAGCGCGACGATGAATCCAGGCGGGGGCGCGCCGCCTCCATCGCGGCCGAGAGTCATCTGGTCCTGGAAAAGGATGAGCCTGTCCTTATAGAGCACCGGAGAGCCGCCCGGTCCGTGGTAAAGGTTGATGGCGCCCAAACTGACGTGCCATACCAGCTTGCCGCTGAAGTTTACCGCAACAACGCCGGAACTCCCGAAGTACCCGTAGACCAGTTCGCCGTCGGTGGTCGGAGAAGAGGAGGCGTAGCTGTTCTTTTGATAAAGCCGCTCCGCCGGCGCCTCCGGCACCACCGTCTCCCACAACAGCTTTCCGTCGGAGCGCCGAAACGACAGCATCGAACGACGCGAGCCATCCGCGGCTGCGGTAGACAGAAAGATGCGATCTCCCCAGACGATGGGAGAAGAATGGCCGCGCCCCGGCACTTGAACTTTCCAGAGTATATTTTCCGTTTCAGACCAGCGATCCGGGTAGCCCTTGCCTTCAACTATTCCCTGGACTGACGGTCCGCGCCAGTGCGGCCAGTAGTTCATCGCCGCACCGGTTTGCACAACCATCGCGACAGTTGGCGCGGTATCCGATGCATAACGTGGTTCCGTCCTGGATACCGGTAGTGACGAAAGCGACGCGACCACTATCAGGCCGCCGTATCGAATGGCGCGTCTCAGCGGCTTGAACGGGCGATGGGAATTCATTGCAGATCCTTTCGGGATTTCAGACCAGGGCAGAACTGACCTTCGTTCGTCAGGCGGTCTCTACGTTCATTCGTGAACGCTATACCACAAGAGCGATTGCGGTCGCAAAACAAATGCGCACTTTCATAGCAACTTTTGCTGGAGACCCCTCGCTCTTGCCCCTCATCGTTGCGAGTGTATAATCGACTCAGCGTTGAGGTCGCGCTCGGGTCCAAGCCGATGGTTGGAAAAACCATACTTCACTACCGCATATTGAAAGAGATTGGAAAAGGCGGTATGGGTGTGGTCTACAAGGCGGAGGATAGCAAGCTTCATCGGACTGTAGCCATCAAAGCGCTTGCCGCCGATCTGGTGGGCGACGAAAAAGCCCGAGCCCGGTTCCTGCGCGAAGCGCGAGCCGCGTCGTCAATCGATCACCCAAACATCTGCACGGTATATGAAGTGAACGAAGCCGAGAATGTGCTGTTCTTCGTTATGCAGTACATCGACGGCAAGACGCTTAAGAAGTTCATAGGTGGGCGTCCGCTTCCGCTCGACCAGGGTCTGGAATTTTCGCTCGAGATTGCCGATGCGCTAGCCGAAGCGCACCGGCGAAATGTCATCCACCGCGACATCAAATCCTCGAACATCATGTTGAACGAGCGGAATCAACTAAAGATTCTCGACTTTGGTTTGGCAAAGCTTATCAAGGCGGCGAGCGACAGCTCGGAATCTGCTCAAACGCTCGAATTGACAGCTGTTGGATCACCGTTCGGCACCGCCAGCTACATGTCGCCCGAGCAGGCGAGGGGCGAGGCCGCCGATGCGCGCTCTGACATATTTTCGCTGGGTGTCGTGATGTATGAAATGTTTACCGGGCAACTGCCGTTCAAAGGCAGGACCTCGGTAGACGTGATGCACGCGGTGATGCACGATGAGCCGACGCCGCTTGGCGACTCGGCTCCTGGACGGCTGCAGCAAATCATCGCCAAGGCGCTCTCAAAAAACGCAACCGGGCGCTATCAATCCACTGAGGTGCTGCTCGAAGACCTTCGCGCGCTTGTTCGCAGTCACTATGCTCAGACCGGAGTCGTTCCCGCGGATAAGAGCGCTTCGTTTCGCGCGTCCAAGCAGCCGCCAAAACCGGGAAAGCTTCTCGATCGCATTTCAAATTGGGCGCAGCGCACCTTTTCCGGGGCGCCTGCTTCGCCGGCTCGTGAAGAATCAAGCTCGGCTGGAACATCGGCTACACCCGACATTACGCCGTCAATGTGGCAGTCGCGCGATAAAAAAACTATCGCAATACTTCCTTTCAGGAACTTGTCGGGAGCTTCCGAAAATGACTTTTATGGTTTCAGCCTCGCCGACAGCGTGATAACCGAACTCGCGCAGCTCCACGATCTGGTGGTGCGACCTTCGTCTTACGTCGCTCAGTACCAGAATAAGGATGTTGATCCTCGCGCGATCGGAACCCAGCTGGCGGTGGACGCGGTGTTGATCGGCGGGTACTTGAAGTCGGGGGATCGCTTTCGATTGACCCCTCAGTTGGTGGATACGGCATCGGGTGAGATTGTTTGGACCGAGAAGATCGACGTTGAATCAAAGGACATCATCACCGTTCAGGACACCATTTCGCGCCAGATCGTTGATGGGCTCCGAGTAAAGACCAGCACAAAGGAACAGGAGCGGTTGGTGAAGACGCCAACCGAAAGCGCCGAGGCTTACGAGTGTTATTTGAAGGCTCGCACGTCGCTTTACAAGTTCATCACGCAGACGCTGGATGTCGTCGATCTCGAATCGGCGGTCGATCTGTTTACCGAGGCGGTCCAGCGAGATCCCAACTTCGCGCTGGCGCATAGCGGGCTCGGCGTGTGTGAGGTCAACTACGTGCTGAAGGGCATGGGCGGCCTCGAGCACTACCATAAGGCGAAGGAGTGCTTCGACCGCGCGATCGATCTGGACAAAAATCTGGTGGAGCCGCGTGTTCGAATGATCTATATCGACTTGATTGCAGGGCGATCGGAAGGAGCGCGCCAGCAGATTCGAAGGCTTATGCGTCGCGCGCCGAATGAGCCTTCGGTCCACGCGGTTGCCGCATACGTGTATCGGGTATCCGGCCAGTATGAGCGCGCGCTCGAGGCATGGGACCGGGTGCTGAAGATCTCTCCGACCGATGTCGTGTATGCAAGCTCGAACCGGGTGCGAATTTTCATCTACCAGCACGACTACGATCGAGCCGAGAGAGAGCTTGCAAGGGGATTGGCGTTTGAGCCGAATCATCCGTTGCTGCGAGCTTATGCGGCGGTGGTTGATTATTATCGCGGGCAGATCGAGAAGGCGACGATGGCTTTGGAAGACATTCTGGCGAAGAACCCTGAGTTGCATTCGCAGAAGGTGTTCCTTGCCTATTGCTATCTCGCGCGGGGCGATCGAGAGCGCGCGTTTGAGTTGATCGATCGTCGAGTAATGGAAATCGCGCGCGCGGATCAGGACATCGCCTACCGTTTGGCGACGGCTTATGCGCTTGCGGGGAGAACTGATGAAGCCTTTGAATGGCTCGAGTGTTCGATCTCCATGGGGAACGAGAATTATCCCTGGGTGACGGGGAACCCTAACTGGGAAGGACTGCGCGATGACCCGAGGTTCAAGGATATTCTCGAAGATCTAAAAGCAAGGTGGGAGAAGCTCTCGGAGCCTGGGGAGAAAGACTAACCTTCACGCATTTCGTTCCTTCAAAAGCGGGAGATTTTCTGCGTCCCGAAAAACTCGCGGTTTGTGCGTGGATTATCTAACACTCGTTTGGAATTGTTTTTGGATACCCACAGCCGCCAGGCGTGGGTGAAACCTTCAGCCTACAAAAAACTCTGCATCGGCGCGGATGCCCACAGCCGCGAGGCGTGGGTGAAACCTTCAGCCTACAAAAAACTCTGCATCGGCGCGGATGCCCACAGCCGCCAGGCGTGGGTGAAACCTTCAGCCTACAAAAAACTCTGCATCGGCGCGGGATGCCCACAGCCGCCAGGCGTGGGTGAAACCTTCAGCCTACAAAAAACTCTGCATCGGCGCGGATGCCCAC
>JBASRM010000395.1:0-2560 GCA_049273835.1 Blastocatellia bacterium
GTGCGAAATAGCAATACAGAAGGTCTTAACGAAGCCAGGGGCGGCGTGCGTCGTGAAGAGGTCGTTCCGAAGACGGAGCCCATCGGCGAGAGCCTTCCGAATATGTTTTGACAAGGCGATAAGCTAAGATGTAAAAGCGACGGACGTATTGTAGTGAGGTCAGATTTGGGCTCGTCTCAGGTGGCATCGACAAACGCTTATCTTGAGACTGATTCTCAACTGAGCCCCATCCGAATCCACCCATTATGAGGGAGCTTCAAGCGTGTGCCGCCTGCAAAAGTGTTAGATTACCTGACCGACGATCAACTGCTCGACCTGCGATTTTGTGAGTTGCCGCTGACCATCGAGGGAACTGCTTTGCAGGACCGAATCGCCCGGCTTCACTCGGAGCTTGAGGCGTGTGGCTTGAATTTCAGACCTCACATCTGGTTGTCGGAGGAATGGTTCACGCCGGATGGCGTCCCGGGTTTTGCCATTCCGTTCTACCTGGCCCACCCCCGGCTTTCCAAACTCGAACGCAGGCAGATGCTTGAAATCGAAGGCGCATCCCAGAGAGACTGTCTTCGCATTATGCGGCACGAGACGGGTCACGCAATTGATAACGCATTCCGGCTTCACGGCAGGCGGCGGTATCGAGAATTATTCGGTTCATTTAGACGTCCTTATCCGGACTCGTACACGCCTCAACCGAACAGCCGCGACTACGTTCTGCATCTCCCGGCGTGGTACGCCCAGGCGCACCCAGCCGAAGACTTTGCCGAGACGTTCGCGGAATGGATGCGACCGGGATCGCGATGGAAGAAGCGATATCGCCGGTGGCCCGCTCTGGCGAAGCTGAATTACGTCGAAGAGCTTATGCGAGAAATGGCAGGAAGACCCGCGGTAAACAACTCTCGCGTTCGAGTCGATGAATTGTCTGGAATTGAAATAACTCTGCGCGACCATTACCGGAAGAAGCGCGAACATTATGCATTTCAATGGCCGCCCGATTACGATCAAGACCTCTTGCGCATTTTTTCCTCGGAGCCTCAACATAAATTTTGCCCCAGCGCGGCAGGCTTTCTAGCTCGACATCGGCGCTCGCTCTGTCACGAGGTAGCGGACGGGACTGGAGCTCACCACTATGCAATCGATCAAATGCTGTCTCATATGATCAACCGTTGCAGGGAGCTTAAGCTGCGGGTCAACCTCACCGCGGAGCGGACCAGACAGAAGGTGCTGGTGTCGTTGACAATACAAACGATGAACGGAATTCACACCGGTTATCATAGGATTGCATTGTGAAGTACAAGGCAAAAAGAAAACTTCGGGTTATTGCGCTCGTACAGGCAGATCTCATTCCGCCTGATACGCTGGATGGTATCGAAGACAAGAAAAAGGAGGCGTGGTGGACCGAGTTTGACGTGATCTCTACCCTGCGCCGGATAGGACACGAAGTCTGGCCAATCGGAGTCGGAAACGAACTGGGTGTGATCGGAGAAGCCATCGACAAGAACCAGCCGCACGTTGCGTTCAACCTGCTCGAGGAGTTCGACGGGTACCCGCTTTTTGACCAGCACATGGTCAGCTACCTTGAATTGAGAAAGCAAAAATACACCGGATGCAATCCTCGCGGCTTGACGCTGACGCGCGATAAGGGTTTGACCAAGAAGATCCTTGCTTTCCACCGCATCCACGTTCCGGCCTTCACTGTCTTTCCGATGAACCGGCGCGTTCACCGGCCCAGGAGATTGAAGTTCCCGCTGTTCGTCAAGTCTGTGAGCGACGAAGGTTCAGTCGGTATAGCGCGGGCTTCGATCGTCCGAGATGATGAACAACTGAAAGAGCGGGTGGAGTTCATTCACCGGCAGAACCAAACGGCGGCTCTTGCCGAGGAGTATATTGAAGGCCGCGAGATATACGTCGCCGTGATAGGCAACAAAAAGCTTCAGTCTTTCACCCCGTGGGAGCTGGTGATAAACAACCTCCCCGATGGTGTTCCGCTGATCGCTACCAGCAAAGCTAAATGGGATTTGGAATACCAGAAGAAAATCGGTCTTGTGACTCAGCCCGCGGAGATTGATGACCGGCTCAAGAGGGAATTCGACCGGCTTTCAAAAAGGATTTATCGAATACTCGGTCTGACCGGGTATGCCAGGATGGACTATCGGCTCTCTGAAGATGGCCGTATCTACTTGATAGAGGCGAATCCCAATCCTCAGATCGCTCATGAAGAGGACTTCGCTGATTCCGCGGAGCACTGCGGAATAAAGTATGACGCCTTACTTCAGAGAATACTCAGACTGGCGATGAGCTATGATCCGATGGAGATCTAAACAATAGTGATGTCCCAGGGTTGCGCCGACTTGCCCTGGGCTACTCGCCCGCTACGCGGGCGCCCGCTCTCCGTAAGGAGGGCCATGTTTATAGAACCGATGTCGACAATGTCCCCACCCTCCGTCAGGAGGGCCATGTAGGCGGTGAAGCTGACCCCTTCCAAAGAACATTGCCCTCCTGGCGGAGGGCGACCCGGTCGTCTCGGGTTCTATAAACATGGCCCTCCTGACGGAGGGCGTTCGCC
>JBASRM010000711.1:0-36939 GCA_049273835.1 Blastocatellia bacterium
AAACGACTCGACGTTTTGAGAATGAAACGGGCCGCCGTGGACTCCTCCTCCGCATGGTCCACGGACGACCATGGGAATGCCTATGTTCTGACGATAGCGGCTGGTCGCGGCGTAATTTGTCAGGATGTCGAAGCAGCACGAGATGAAATCGATAAACTGCATCTCGGCCACCGGACGCATACCCATCATCGCCGCCCCGCAAGCCGCGCCAACTATTGCCGTCTCTGAGATCGGGGTGTCGATGACTCGTTCATCGCCAAAGCGGCCGGCGAAGCCCTCGGTCACCTTGAACGCGCCGCCATACACGCCGATGTCCTCGCCAAGCAGGAAGACGCGCTCGTCGCGCTCCATTTCTTCCCAGAGCCCCTGGCGTATAGCTTCTAGTAGTGTGATCGCTGCCATACTTAATCGCTTTAAGTAATGCGTAAGACGAGATGGTGAAAGTTCGACTGATCCTTCAAAGAATCACAGGTGAAGTGCCTTGCCCCCGCTCTCGTCTGCATTGAAATACATTTCCAGTAGTAAACGCGATTGCAAGCCACTCTCCCCGACCTGTGATCCCCCGCAATGAGCTTCCCAGGCTATTTCTTGTGTCGCCAGCCATTCTCCTTCATTCCTCGCTTCCAACGCTTGCGGCCCGCGGTTTAGGGTCTTCCGAATAGACCCCCCCAAGCGCACTCTCGGGTTTGGGCGAAGGTTGACCTTCAGCCCACGCCAGGTCCTCGTCCAATTCTGCCGCGACTCGCTTTTTCACCTGTGCGATTTCAGCGGCTGGGACCTTGTTGTCCCTTAGCTGTTTTTCGAGATGTGCAATCGGATCTCGCTTGCGCCACTGATCCAGCACCTCTTTTGGCACGTACGACTGGTTATCGTGAGCAGCGTGACCGCGCATCCGAAACGTCTTAGCCTCGATGAAAGTCGGCCCGCCGCCCTCGCGCGCTCGATCGACCGCTCTTCGGGCGGAACGATATACTGCTATCGCGTCGTTGCCGTCGACTATCTCGCTCGGCATCCCGTAAGCCTTCGCGCGGTCGGCTAAATTCAGAATCCTCATCTGTTTTGTTGTCGGCGTGGTGTACGCGTACGAGTTGTTCTCGCCGACTATCACAATCGGGAGGTTTTGAACTGCCGCGAAGTTAGCTGCTTCGTGAAACGCCCCCGTGCTGGTTCCGCCATCGCCGATGTACACCATCCCGACGGATTTCTTCTTCTGCATCCGCTTCGCCAGCATTACACCGTTCAACACGGCGACCAGAGTGCCCAACGGGCTGATTGTGCCTATGAATCCGCGTTTTAGATCGGTGATATGGATGTTCTGGTCGCGTCCCCGGGAAAGCGAAGTCTCGCGCCAGAGGTAGTTCGCAAAGACCTCGCGAGGCCGCGCACCGATTACCAGCAAGGCACCCAGGTCTCGCGTAAGCGGTGAAAGCATATCGCCCTGCTTGTTATCGAGCGCGTATGCCGAACCAACCGCGGTCGCCTCCTGACCGAGACTCCGAAAGAGCCCCCCTACTATCTTGCCCTGCTTGTACAAATTATCCAATCTGTCTTCAAGTGACCGAGTCAGCTGCATAAAGAACAGCAGATCGAGTTGTTGTCGGTTATCTAATTCCATAGCAAATGGTTTCTAGTTTCTGGTTTTAAGTTTTTGGTTTAGGAACCAGAAACCATGAACTGGAAACCAGAAACTTCTCAAATGTGAATCACCATTCCGTGTGCGTCTTCGAACGCTTCGTGCATGCTTTCGGATACTGTTGGGTGCGCGTGCATTGTGTTGATCAATTCTTCAACGGTGGATTCCATCTGCAACGCTACGCAGCCTTCAACGATAAGCTCCGTCGCGTGGGGTCCGATCAGATGCAACCCCAACACTTCGTCATAACGCGCGTCGCTCACTACTTTCACCATCCCCTCGGAAGCGCCGAGGATTTGGGCTTTGGCGACGACCGGGATCGGGAAGTGACCAACCTTCACATCGTAGCCTCGTTCGCGCGCTTTTGTTTCGGTCAGACCCACGCTTGCGACTTCGGGCTGACAATAGGTGCAACCGGGCACGCGGTCGTAGTTTATCGGCCGGGGATTCTTTCCTCCAATCGTTTCCACCGCCAGGATACCTTCGGCTGATGCAACATGCGCGAGCCAGGGCGTTGGAATCACGTCGCCGATCGCGTACACATTAGGTTCTGCCGTCCGCATGTGATCGTCGATCTTTATGTAGCCTTTCTCCAATTCGACGCGAGTGTTTTCGAGCCCTAGCTCATCGGTGTAAGCGCGACGCCCAACCGCGACCAGGAACCTGTCGGCGATGAACTCGCGGTCCTCGTCGCCTATCCGCGCGGTTACTCGCACGCCGCCATCTTCTCTTGCCGCGGATTTGAAGTTGGCGCTGGTAAATGCCTTTATGCCCTGCTTCTTAAACGACTTTGCAAGCTCCGCGCTTATTTCCTCGTCTTCGATTGGCAACAGCCGCGGCAGTAGTTCAAGCAGCGTCACGTCTGTCCCGAAGCGCGCAAACATTGAAGCGAATTCAACCCCGACTGCACCTGCCCCCAGCACGATAAGCGCCTTGGGAATCTCTTTCAGCTCCAAAATCTCGTCGCTTGTTATTATCTGCTCGCCGTCGATTGAAAGACCGGGAAGCGATCGCGGCACGGAGCCGGTCGCAATCACGATATTCTTTGTTTGAACTTTCTGGATAGCACCATCCGTCCCGGTAACTGAGATCTGTCCTGGCCCGTCGATGTGCGAGGCTCCTTTGAAGACCTGAACCTTGTTCTTGCGCATCAGGAACTCGACGCCCTTGGCAAGCTTCAAAACGACCTTCCCCTTGCGCTTCTGTGCCTGCTCGAAATCGAGCGAGACTCCGGTAGCGACGATGCCGTGTTCCTTTGCGTGTTTGAATTCGTCGAGAAGGTCGGCGGTGTGCAGCAATGACTTTGTGGGGATGCACCCGCGCAACAAGCAGGTGCCGCCGAGATTCTTGTCCTTTTCGATGATTGCCGTCTTTAAGCCCAGTTGCCCTGCCCGAATTGCGGCAACGTATCCGCCTGGTCCTGCTCCTATTATCGTGACATCGAAACTCTCAGTGCTTGAACTCAATTAATCAGTCTCCCTTTGGGCTTTCAGTCCAGCGCGAGTTGTATTTCGTCTCCCTCAACTCTCACATCAAACTTTTCGACTTTAGCCATCGAGTTTATCGGCGACGCGCCGGTCGCGAGGCTGTAGATCCATCCGTGCCACGGACACTGAACGGTAAGGTTGTTGCGATCGACGAAGCCCTCGCCCAACGGTCCGCCCCGGTGAACGCAAGTGTTGTCTAGTGCGTAGAACTGGCCGTCAACATTGAAGATAGCGATCGAGCGGCCGTCGATTTCCACGATCATCGCCTGACCGGCGGGCAGGTCCGATACGCTTCCCACTCTCACGAACACAGACATCAATTCCCAGTCTTCCCCGTGTCCCCGCTTGCCGTCCAGGCCAGTATATTGTTGTACCGAGGAGGGAGCATCTTAGCAACCCGCCGCATGGTCATTCAAGTTGTATTGCCTTCCGTGCGGTGAAACAGTAGTTGTCAAAGCGTATTCTACCGCATGAAACCTTTAGGGGTTCGCGTCAATAATAGTGAGTAGCTCTTTCCAAGCCCTAAGCGTTCATCGAGGCGATCAAGCCGGGTGACTGGATTGGTTGTTTTTGCAACAGCAGGAGGAAGGGAAGTGATGGCAGCGACGTTTGGCATACATATCGCGCCGGAGAATCTCAGGCTAATGCTTCTAGCCTTTGGGATGGAGCACGCCTACCGCGTGATTACTCTGGAAGAGATCGCGCATTCAATCCCGCACGTCAAACGAGACCAGGTTAAAGTTCAGCTGGAGAAGCTTGCGCAAGAAGGCTTGGTGACCAGGTTCTCGGGCCGCTACTGTTTTAACAAAGCGATTCCGCTCGAACTGCGGCATACCATCGAGAAGTTCATAACCCCGAGCGGCACAATCCGCCAGCGAGCAAGCTAAAGCATTATTGTTGTGGCTTCCGCTCAGTCCTGCCAGGGTTGGTGCCTCAACCCCGGCAGCCCGTTGGCCTGGCTGCAAACGAGTGCCCGGGTCAGTGGGGAAGCGTCTGCTTGATGCGCCGGCGACAGTTACAAGCCGATTATTTGCGCCTCTTCAAGACCCAGTGCCCCTCATCCAAGCCCACATCAATGGGCCGCTTGGTGGTGTTCAAATTGAATTTCTGCTTACGTGCATCGTTCCACACTGTGCGAGTTTCACTCGAGCCGTCCGCATAATGAATCGTAACATCCAAAGGCATGATGTACACCGGCTCCTGGCGCCCGGGAATCTGGTGAGATTGTTTTTGTTTGATAACCAGGGTCACCGCGTAGTTTCCCGATGCATCGGCCGAGCTGATGTCAGATGACACCTTGTAGATCGGCCGGCCCGGCGCATAGATCCACTGCTTGAAGAACCAATCCAGAGAGCCGCCGTAGAAGCCTTCACACACTTCCTGGAAATCTCCAGTTGAAGCGTTCGAAAACGCGTAGCGAGTTCTGTACTGTTTGAGCGCGTCGAAGAACTTCTGATCGCCCATGACGTGGCGCAGCATGTGCAGCACCCAACCGCCTTTTCTGTATATTGCGCCTTGATCATCAAATGGCTTGTCGAGATTCTCCGCGGTGACGGTTCCGCCAAGGGCCCCATCGACGAGCCCGTCATCGTAACTTCGGCTGATCAAATCGCCCGGATCTATATTCGAATAACGCTCGAAAAACAAGATCTCGGAATAAGTCGCAAACCCTTCGTTGAGCCAGATGTCGTCCCAGGTCTTCATCGTCACAAGATCGCCCCACCAATGATGCGCCAGCTCATGAACTATCGTAGCCTCGTTATTGGACGTGACCGAGCCCACTAGTGAAGAGCTGATGCTTGTGATGGTCTGGTGTTCCATCGCGCCGCCATAAGGGAACTCAGCCATGCCGTACTTCTCGCCGAGAAACGGATATTCTCCAAACAGGCCGGCGTAGATCTCCATTGCGGGACGCGTGACTGCGAACTTCACACGCGCGCGATCCAGATGCTCGGGGTAGACGTAGTACACCAGCGGCATCTTCGTGACCCCATCGAGTGCGGTGTAGCTGTCTTCGAATGTTTCGTAGTTCGTAGCAGCAACGGAGACGAGGTAGGTCGAAAGCGGCGAGTCCTCGCGCCAGAAGTAAGTCTCGGTGCCGTCCGCATTCGCGCGGACTTTATCGAGCATGCCGTTTGAAGCTGCCGGATTCCCGCTTGGTACGGTTACCTCGATTTCAGCGGTCGCCTTGTCTGCCGCATTATCAATGCAAGGCCACCAGGTTGGCGCGGCAAACGGTTCGCTGTGGCTTGCGACGACCGGCACGAAATTCGGCGCGCGGCGCGTGAACATCATCCCACCACCCAGACCGCTCGTAGTTGTGGGCACGCCGCGATACTGGATCCCGATAGTGAAGGATTTTTCCGCAGGGAAGGGTGACGGAAGGCTCAGGACTATGCGGTTACTGTTTCGGCGAAAATCAAAAAGTGCGTCGTCGAGTTTCACCGAATCGATTAACAGATTCGGTTGGGCATCAATATTAATGACACTCACAGTTCCTGTCGTTTCGCCGGTGATGGTGACCGTGCCCGATATCGTTCCAGAAGTGCTGGACACGTCCGGGGTAAGCTGGATCTGCAATCTATAATGCTTCACATCGATCGTCTGCGACGCGACCGAAGAGGCAATGATAGAGGATGAAACAACGCTTTCGCTATGTAACGTCTTTTCGAGCTGATGGTGTTCCGCTCTAATCCGGTCGAATATGGATTCCTGATCGTGAGCAGAGGAAGGAACGGCAGGAACGCACAAAATCGCAAGACTCAAAATAAAACACGCGATTCGCGCTAAGATCATTTCTACTCCTGTCGGGGTACGGATTATAACACTGTGCCGGCGCTTGAACACCGAGAAGCGCGTAGCCCAAGCTATGACCGAAATTCTGGTTCAGTCGATACACGACTCGGCCGGACTTGCTCGAAGCTAAGGCCGCTTATCCACCACCAAACGATGATCGAGGTTTGCGACACGCCAGCCGGTAGCGAAGATCATTCGGTCGATGCGCTCCATCTTTTCGAAGTCGATCTTTTCAACAACATCGCTCGGCCTGTGATAGTCGCGATGCACGCCGGTGAAGTAAAAGATAATGGGAATTCCGTGCTTGGCGTAGTTGTAATGATCAGATCGATAGTAAAACCGCTCCGGATGCCTCTCGTCATTATAGGTGTAGTCGAACTTCAACCGGGCCGTGTCCAGATTGGTCTCTTCGTTGAGCTTGTTCAGTTCGGTTGAGAGCTTATCCGCTCCGATTATGTAAATGGAATTCTTGTCGGTTAACCGGGCGTCGCGAGGATCATCGTCGCCCTCCGGTCGGCTTCGGCCGACCATATCGATATTCAAGTTCGCGACCAGCTTATGAAGAGGCACGACCGGTTCATAGTCGGTGTTGTACTCGGAGCCGAACAATCCCAGCTCTTCCCCGGTGTGAAACACAACCAGGATTGAGCGTGTTGGGCGGGGTCCCACAGAGAACGCCTGCGCAATCTCGAGCACCGACACGGTACCCGATCCATCATCGTCGGCCCCATGATATACCTCGCCTTTGTCGCCGGTCTTCAGGTGATCATAGTGTGCGCTTAAGACGACGTACTCATCTTTTAACTTGGGATCGGAGCCTTCCAAAATGCCGGCCACGTTTTGGGCGATCGGCGCCTCTTTTACATCAACCTGAAGTTTTATCTCGACGCTGGCTGAGAGTGAGCTCGGCTCGAGCGTTTTCGCATTCGATGTCAGATCAGCAGTCTCTTTGCCCATCGCTTTGGCAATCGTTTTTATCAGGTCCGGACCCGCAGTTATTTGAGGCAAGGACTTACCAGAACTCGTGGTCTTGGGAGGCAGCCCAAGCTGCTGTTGCCCGCCGAACCAGATTTTGAGTTGTTCCCAGGTGAGCAAAGTCTGGGCATCAGGGATCCTGATTGCGCCAAGCGCGCCGTGAGCGAGAGCCGCGGCCGCTGACTGTTCGTCGTCGCTCAATTTGACACCCTTGAGCGACCCCGGCACGCCGCTCAGCAATATGACGATCTTTCCTTTTGCATTGATCGTCTTGTAATCGTCGTAGTTATTCTTAGGGGAGGAGATGCCGTTGCCGGCGAAGACCAGCCCACCGCTGATGCTCATGTCTGTAGGGATTTCCGAGACAAATCCCTCCGCGTAGTTAAAGTCACGTTTGGCGCCGTCAACGGTTAGCGTCACTCGGCTCCGGCCAAGATCGACCGTGCGATAGCTCAGCGGCACTTTTTGAAAGAATGAGCCGTCGCGAGCCGCGCCGTGATACCCATAACTTTCAAGTTGCGACGCAAGATACCGCGCCGCAACGCGATTCGACGGGCTGAGAGTATATCGCCCGCCCAACTCGTCCGACGCGAGAAAGCTCAGATGCTTTTTCAAATCGCGCGCGGTGATGCTCGACGTTGCTTCGCCGGTTGGAAGCGGCAGATTTGCAGCGCCTGCCGCCGACACGAGGAGAAGCGCTGACATCATCATCACAACAAGCCCGCGCTTGGTTGAATTGCGTTGGTTCATCAAAAAACTCCCTCTCTGTACTCCAGTTCTTAAGCGTTTCCTCGCTCACGGAATAGCTTCGCTCCCGGCGGGTGCCACGCCATCACCGTACGCGGAGATATTACTCGTTACACCTCGATGATCTTTCCGCGCGCGTCGATCGGTCCAACCGCGACGGTGGTCAGGTTTGTCGGATCCAGGTATTTGCGAGCAACCCGGGACACATCTTCGACTGTGATCGAGCGTATCAACTCAGGATACTTCTCCAGATAATCAAAGCCCAGCGCATAGATTTCGGCCTCGACCAGGAATTGAGCGACCTGGGCATTCTTCTGAAAGCGAAAAACGAAGCTGCCCGTGAGGTATGACTTTGCGATCTCGAGCTCCTCCTCGATCACCGGGGCTTCCACCATCCTCGCAATCTCGCCGCGCAACCCCGCAATGGCGCGATCGAGATTCTCGGGGGCGGTGCCTATGTAAGCTACAAATCGGCCTGGATCGAGCCCCGCGCTCGAGGTGATGTTGCTGAACGTGCTATACGCAAGCCCCTGCTCGTCCCGAAGTATTCGTGGAATACGCGATGTGAATCCGGGACTTGATCCGAGTATTGTATCCATCACCAGAAGCGCGTAGTAATCCGGGTTGTTGCGCTCCACCCCCAAATGACCGATTAGGATGTTGACCTGTTCCTTTGACGCACTAACGAACTTCGCGATCGGATGTGTCTGGCGCCGGGCGCGCGGCACCGACGGTATTTCGAGGGCCGAAGCGCGATCCCATTGTCCAAAAACCGCGTGGACTTTTCTTATGATCTCGCCCTTGTCGATGTCTCCGGCGATTGCAAGGATCGTGTTGCCCGGGACGTAGAATCGCAGAAAGAAGCTTTCCACGTCGGCGCGTGTCAGTGTCTTTAACGTGGATTCATAGCCAATTGGAGGACGATGTCCTGGCGTATCCTTGAACACGATTTCGTTGAATTCGTCTGAGGTCTGCGTGCGCGGAACATCGAGCCGCGCCTTGATCTGTGCAACGCGGCGATCAACTTCGTTCTGAACCTTGTCGTGGGGGAAAGTTGGGTTGATCAAAAGGTCGGATACCACATCCAGGCCAATCTCAACATCCTTGGAGAGCAGGGTTACTACGACACCACTCGATTGATAATCGCCAAACGCTGCCAGCCGCCCTCCCAGTGCTTCTATGGTTTCGGCGATCTGCTTCGACGTCCTTGTTGTCGTGCCAGCGTCGAGCAGCGCGCCCGTTAGAGATGCGAGTCCCGCCTGCGCGTCAACCTCGAAACGGGACCCTGCGAGTACAATCGCATTGATCGAAACGGAGGGGATCGAGTGATTCTCTGAAAGCAGGAGTACCAGACCGTTCTGCAATTCCAGGCGCTCGAAGTCCAGCCTCGGGCGCGTGATTCGTTTTTGACTATGCTGCACTGTCACGCTCCCCTTCAGCCTGCTCCGCTTTATCGACCAGGTAGCCGACCGTCCGGTTGTCTTGAGTAAAATACTTCCGGGCTACCCGAGCGACATCGCCAACCGTGACCGCCCTGATCCGCTGTAGCATCGTGTCCATATAATGATAGCCCCGGGTATCCGCGTCGACGGTCTCGTCGAAAACAATTGTCTCATACTGGCCGAGCAGCATTGCCTGTTGAAGTGGTTCCTCGCTGCTCAGCACAATCGAAGCCTCGATTTGCCGTTTGGCCTTTTCGATCTCCGCAGTGGAGATGTCGCCACGTTTCAGTCGATCAATTTCCTCGTAGGTCGCGCGTTCAACGTCTTCGAGCTTGAAGCCCGGCTTCAGCTCGTGTTGGAAGTAAAAGAGGGATGGATCGATATGGTCGTGATAGCTGGCGTCGGCGTGGGTAACCGATTGATCGCGCTCGATCAGGCGCTGATAGAGTCTCGAAGACTTCCCGGTTGACAGCAATGTCTCGGCGAGCTTTAGAGCGTAAGAGTCGGGATGTGCGACAGCCGGTGAGTGAAAGCCGATAAACAGGCGCTCGACGGGTGTACGCTCTCTGACTACTACCCGCTTCTCACCGCGTTGCGGAGGCTCGACGAGCTTAAGTTGTGACACCGCCGGTCCGGGCGGTATTGCGCCAAACAGTTGCTCAATTCGCTGATGCGTTTCAGCGGTATCAAAGTCGCCGACGATGACCAGCGTTGCATTGCGCGGATGGTACCACTTGTCATAGTAGGCCTTCATATCGGCGCCAGAAGCCGCGTCAAGGTCTTCGAGCCAGCCAACCGTCGGCCAATGATAAGAATGCTGGCGGAACGCCGTTGCCCACACTTCGTTTTCCAGAGCCTCCCAGGGCCCGTCAAGTCCGATTCGCAGTTCTTCTTGAACGACCTGTTTCTCCGAAGCAAACTCTTCTTCGGCGAAGGTGGTGTTGCGCATGCGGCTCGCTTCGATTTCCAGCGCGGCCTGCCACCGGTCTGACGCGAACGTGAAGTAGTATGCGGTGAAGTCCAGCCATGTAAAGGCATTATTAGCGCCGCCGTTCAGGTGGGTTATTCGATCGATATCGCCTTTCTTGTAGCGGTCGGTCCCTTTGAAGAGCATGTGCTCGAGGAAGTGAGACTTGCCGGTCTGTCCGAGTTCTTCGTTGCGCGAACCGACCCTGTACCAGACCATCGTGGCTACGACTGGTTTATCGTGCTCCTCCTTGGTCAAAACGGTTAGTCCGTTGGCGAGGACTAACTTTTGGACCCCGCGAGTGATGAATGATTCTGTTTTGAGTTCCGTTTCTGCGGTTCCGTCGGCGATATTAATCGAAGTTGTCATTACAGCCTTGTAAAAATGGTATCAGGTTATTATTTCCGCGATATTAACTCGCGCGAAGCCGGCAACCAAAATTCTAGAGGCCGCAAAGAAGCGATGTCAAACCAGCGGCCCATCCGCGCGCCGAGTCGGAGCTATAGAATGTTATGGATGCGGGCTAAGAAGTTCTCGTGCGGGCTTGATTTCTGGCTTTTCGCTGTAGATACTTGAGCGTGTTGCACGGCATACTAACCCCATAGTCTTAGCATCATTTGAATTGAAGTAGATTTCGAGACTCTCAGGCTCTCATCGGCCTCGCGTGGTGCGACCCGATTATCTTCGCAAACACGCGAGATATGAATGGAATCAGATGAACAGGCCGCTAAAGGCTGCGGCAAACAGGAGAAAGATGACTAAGGCAGAACTTGTTGAGGAAGTTGCTCGCGCGGCCGAGCTTAATAAGCGCGACGCTGAAGTGATTGTGGAAACGGTATTCGGCTCGATAATCGGGGCCCTGCACAAGGGTGAAAAGGTTGAGCTGCGAGGCTTTGGCAGCTTCCGCACCCGCGAGCGAGGCCCGCGCCGCGGACGCAATCCTAAGACGGGCGAGCCGGTTGATGTTCCAGCCAAGCGCGTCCCTTACTTTAAGCCCGGCAAGGAACTTAAAGAGTATTTCACCGAGAGCCCAACTGCCCCGCAGGCGGCGGCTGCACCCGCTACTGATGGGGCGCCCAGCGAAAGCGGAAGCTCAGCACCAGGCCCGGGAAATATCGGCGGAACGCCCGCCCATAGCTCACGCGAAGGCTCGGGTGGCGAAGGCTCCTCAGGCAGTTCCTCGATGTGATATCAGATTTAAGTCAATGACCAAGCGATCGGCAGTTTACGGGTAAACCGATCGCGATAGTGATGTTCTACTGCTGGCGCTCCAGTTATGGAGAAGAGAAGAAACGAATCACCCAACGGAAAAGAGCGGCGTTCTAAGCCGGAACGGCGTTTGAGTGAACGGCGCGATCCGGCTAGCCCGTCAGAAAAGGGAGCGCTAACGTCGCGCGTTGAGGAACGCCGGAAAAAGGGACGCAGATCGAAGGATCGAGCGAGCGACAAATAGTCCAGCCGCGGACTCTGCCACATTCTCAAACCTTACTGCTTCTTCAAGAAACCATTCTGAGCTAAAAATCCCGCCAACAGTTCGTTGAACTCAGCGGGTTTTTCCATCATCAAGAAATGACCTACGCCATCCATCGGATGGTAGGCAAGCTTCGGCGCAAGGCTGCGATAGAACTGTTCGGTGTCCGGTGGCCAGGCCTTCGTCATAACAGCAAGCGCAGGTACGTTGATCTTGTCGTCTTTCCAGATACCCGGGTCGTTCATTCCTTCCATCGCGCTGACCGCCACGTGCTGAGGTGTGCTTAACATCGCGTCCTTGATCTCGGCGCGGAGTTCAGGCGTCGCGCTCTGCCCAATAATTGCGGCGATAAATCCACTGGCCACTTCCTTATAGTTCGGTCCGCGCATCGGCACTATGAATTGCTCCATCGCCTTTTGATCGGCGAAAGGCCTCAGCGGGCCGTCGACGATAACCAACCCGAGCGTCTTCCTTGGATATTTTCGGTAAAACTCGCGAATAACGGGTGTGCCCATGCTGTGACCGACGAGCACGGCGCGGTCCACCCCGGCATCGGCCAGCACGGCGTCAACCGCGCGGGCATAGAGATCCATCGAATAAGCAATCTGAGGTTTGTCGCTCTGACCGTGACCTGGAAGATCGATAAGCAGCACTCTTGTCTTGCTTTCGAACGCAGGCGTCTGTCGATTCCAGAATTCCAGGTTGCACGTCCAGCCGTGAACAAAAACCAGAGCTTCGCGGCCCTTGCCATGATTCTCGTAGTGAATGCGATGACCATCGAGCTTCGCGTAGTGTGACTCGCGATCGACCGGTCGGGCTGCGAGCGCTTGATTACCGGCGAATACCGAGGTGATGAAGATCACGATTGTTAAGGAGCGCGTAAGTTGGTTCATACTACCCCCGTTGACCTGTTGAAGTTTGCCAGCAACCTTCTTTCTCCAGGAAGGAGCTGGTGAAGATGGCATGGGTTCTTCAGCGATTCATTGCTAGGTGCCCGCCTCCCAGGTGTTCATGTACTCGATCATTTCAGGCGTAAGGCGGTCAATCTCGATCCCCATCGCCGCAAGCTTGAGTGAGGCGATTTCATTGTCAACCTCTTCAGGCAACAGGTGCAGACCCGGCGGGAGCTTGCCCTCATTCTTTACCAGGTATTCGCACGAAAGCGCCTGGTTGGCGAAACTCATATCCATCACCGAAGCCGGATGACCTTCCGCGGCCGCGAGGTTGATCAGCCGTCCTTCGCCGAGGACGATCACCCGATTCCCCGAAGCCTTCAGCTTGTACTCTTCGACAAACGGGCGCAGTTGCTCCTTTGGCTCACTCATCTCTTCGAGCGCGACCAGATTCAATTCGACATCGAAGTGTCCCGAGTTGGCGACGATCGCTCCGTCGTGCATCTTCGCGAAGTGTTGACCGTCGATCACGTGACGGTTGCCGGTGACCGTGATAAAAATATCGCCGAGCGGTGCGGCATCTTCGATAGTCATCACCCGCATTCCATCCATCACCGCTTCGATGGCCCGAATCGGATTGATCTCGCATACGATGACGTTTGCGCCCATCCCTCTGCTTCGCATGGCGACTCCCTTGCCGCACCAGCCATAACCGATGACGACGATCGTGCGTCCCGCAAGCAAGATATTTGTTGCGCGAATCACGCCGTCGAGGGTCGACTGGCCGGTGCCGTAGCGATTGTCAAAGAAGTGTTTGGTCTGGGCATCATTCACCGCGATCGTGGGCCATGTCATCCGCCCGCTCTTTTCGAGCGCGCGCAGGCGAACGAGCCCGGTTGTGGTTTCTTCGGTCGTGCCAATTATTTTCTCTATCAGCTCGGGACGTTCCTTGACCATCGTCGCAACCACATCCGAGCCGTCGTCGATGATCAAATCAGGCTCATGATCGAGCGCCATTCGCACGTGACGATTGTAAGTCTCCGGGGATTCCCCTTTGATCGCGAATACCGGGATACCATATTCGACGACAAGCGCCGCGGCGACGTCGTCCTGTGTTGATAGCGGGTTCGAGGCGATCAACACCGCATCAACCCCGGCGGCTTTCAACGCGCGAGCGAGATTCGCGGTTTCAGTCGTGATGTGGCAACAGGCCACCATTTTCTTTCCGGCGAGAGGGCGCTCGCGCTCAAAGCGTTCACGGATCAACCTGAGCACGGGCATCTCTCGTTCCGACCACTCAATGCGCTGCCGTCCTGCACGCGCCAGTTCGAGATCTTTAACATCGTAATTTGATATTTGGCTGCTGGTCTTCATTAATAGTCTCCATAACCGTTCGTAGTCCCGTCTCCAGGCGGGAGTTCGCGCTTAAGCGGATGCTGCGTCACGAACCTCCGCCTGGCGGCGGGACTACGAACTTCGAACTCAGTTTTTCAAGGCGTCACGTCTATCCGAGCTTTACAATCCTGCGGCGCGGCGAAGCGCGTCAGCCTTGTCGGTGCGTTCCCAGGTAAACTCCGGCTCGTTTCTACCGAAGTGGCCATATGCCGCCGTCTTCTTGAATATGGGCCGCCGCAAATTCAAGCTCTCGATGATTCCGGCTGGCGTAAGCTGGAAATGGTCGCGCACCAATCCGGACAGTTTCTCCTCGTCTATCTGGCTCGTGCCCCGCGTATCGACCAGGACGGACACCGGATCGGCGATTCCGATGGCGTAGGCCAACTGGACTTCACATCGATCCGCAAGGCCCGCGGCAACGATGTTCTTTGCAATATATCGAGCCATGTACGAGGCTGAGCGGTCAACCTTCGTCGGGTCTTTGCCTGAAAATGCGCCGCCCCCGTGCGCGCCGGATCCGCCGTAGGTATCGACGATAATTTTTCGTCCAGTGAGACCGGTGTCTCCCTGTGGTCCGCCAATCACGAACCGCCCGGTTGGATTGATGTGAAAATCAGTTCCGCCGTCCATCATCTCGCCCGGAACTACCGAGCGAATGACGTGATTGATCAGGTCTTCGTGGAGCTGCTCGTTTGCAACGGACTCCGAATGCTGTGTGGAAATCACGACAGTGTTGACGCGAACAGGTTTGTGATTTGCGTATTCGACGGTGACTTGAGACTTTCCGTCGGGTCTGAGGTAATCGAGCAGCCCTTCTTTGCGAACGTCCGACAGGCGGCGGGTCAGCTTGTGCGCGAGCATGATCGGCATAGGCATCAACTCAGGGGTCTCGTTACAAGCGTATCCGAACATCATGCCCTGGTCGCCTGCGCCGCCTTGATCAACTCCCATCGCTATGTCTGGAGATTGGGTGTCAATCGCAGTGATGACGCCGCAGGTATCGCAATCGAACCCATACTTAGCTCTTGTGTAGCCGATCTCACGAATGGTCTCGCGGACGATCTTCGGAATGTCTACCCACACCGAGGTCGTGATCTCACCCGCCACCACCACCAGCCCGGTGGTCAACAGCGTCTCGCAAGCAACTCGTCCGTAAGGATCGTCGCGCAGCACCGCGTCCAGAACACCATCGGATATCTGATCGGCCATTTTGTCGGGATGCCCTTCCGTTACAGACTCCGACGTAAACAAACGCTTCTTACTGGTACCCACTTATAATAGCCTCCTGTCGGTTTATTCCCAGTGGCGGGTTGAGCAGCAACGGGCGCGCTGCCCGCGTTAAACGCCAGAATCTAGCAGACGACATGATGAGTGTCAAGGAACGCAGCCAATCCAGTCAGGGAGTACAGCGATAGTTTGTTGCTGCTGGACGAAACCAAAAGACTTTTGTATTCCCCTCTTTTTTGATTACAGACGTTGACGCCTGTATGGTAAAGGAATATAAGTAGCGCGGCCTACCGAAACCCAAGTTTTCAGAATAAAGAAAGAAGGCGAATAGCTTGGCGCTAGCAGGCGATTCGGAACGCGAAAACACCTACCAAATGCGGGGATTCATACTACATCAAAATAGGTGTGGGATACTACCTCACTTAACACACAGTTCAAAGAGGTTTCATTTAACGCTATGCCGCGGGGACTCACGGATGCCGACGGACTTAAGCGAGTTGAATGGGCAGGACAAGTCTGCGCCCCCGGTGACTCGGGTTCTGCCGCGCTCCTCTGGGTTGCTTTCTCATAGCAGCCACACTGGGTATACGTCCAACAATTAGCGTACACTTCCGTTGTTCGGAAACTCCCACACTCGCTCGTCACGGATGCAACTGTCTTAAAAGCGTCAACGCAATAGTCGCAAAAAACCAGATCTAGAGTTCCATAACGCCAGCAGCCGCACTCCTGGGTTGATGAGGCTTTCTTGGCTTCCGGTCTATACACAATCTGCTGAACCGAGGTATGTCCTTAAGTTCTCGGCGCCAACCTTGCTTCTTAAGAGTCTCTTCCAGCCTCTTCTGTGATTCCTCAACCACGACCCACCGATTCGGTGTTTTTGCGTCACGTTTGAGTAGCAAACCCTCGCTCCATGCAGTGTCGTCTGTAAAAACAACCAATCCCACTCGCACAAGAATCGTAGAAGCTTGCAGTTCGTGCTTGTATGCGTTGTATGCTGTGTCACTAAGCACAATCTCGCCGAAGTCGTCAGGAGCCACAAAGGTCTCTGCCCGCGGCGAGATTCCATTAGGAGAAAATGGTGAGAAACCTGCTGATAGTCCCGTTACCCTCGGCAAATTACCTGATTCTGGTGGATTCACCCGAAGCTGGATGCTTACATAGCTTATGGGCTTTCCAGAGATGTTCTTTACCCGGAAAGTTAGACCTTGCAACCAATCGTTATCGCCGGTTAAGGCTGCGTTAAGGCGAATAGACCTCCCGTGGAGTTTTACGTCCATTATTTCGATTGGCTCAAACGGGAGGACGGATCTCTCCAACGTTCTAGCTTGCCCCTGCGCCGCCACTGGCTCGGGTTCCGCGGGGCTGGCAAGCGAAAATAATAAGACACAGGCGATTGACACCGCGACTTTATGATAAATGTTCTTTGGACTTGTCAGCATCTTTGCCTCCCTCTTGAAGGTTGTTAACTCTTCTTCGCGGACGCCCGTTCTTCAATGTGGTGTGCGTGACTAGTATCATAAAATGCTCATTACAACAAGCATATCTTCGCAGCATGTTTTTGCAGCGAACAGAACATGCGCGTCGCGTGGACACGGACCAATCGAGCCGTGCATTTGGTTGACGTGCGCGCGTGCGCAAGCACGTCAAACGATTTGTAGTAAGACAGCAATAAAGTCAAACCGGTATTTCGCAGATTGTTTGCGTGCGAACGCACGGGACTTTGAGATTGCTTCCGATGTTTTCCGACCGATCGATGACCCCTGGCATCACAGCCTGAATGGGTGATTTCAAACTCTCAAAAGCACGCGAGATTTTATTATTGACTTAGCCATGTGCCAGTGTTAGAAATGGCTCCGTCGCAAGGCACCATCAGATATTTGAGAGATTGCAGAGACTAAATCCGAAACGAAAATTGATTGACCCCTTAGGCGCCCCGCCCCTCGAAAGTCTCCGCTGCTCTTAACTCTCGTCCCCAAAATCCACTCTGCCCCTTTTGATGCGATTCCGATCGTGAGTCGGTGCGTTATGCCGTCCTCGCTACGAAATCGCAAACAAGTCGAGAACCTTCCCGGGGGACACACATGCTAGGGAAAAAGAAGAAGAGCGTCGTTGGACTCGACATCGGTTCAAGCGCGCTGAAAGCCGTCGAGCTCAAGGCTACGCGCACCGGCTTCGAGCTGGTCCACATCGCGCATCAGAATCTTCAATCCGACACAATCGTCGACGGACACATAATCGATCTCAACCACGTGAGCGACTCGATCAATCGAATCTGGAGCGAACAAAACATAAGGACCGATCAGATCGCCACGTCGCTTTCCGGGCACGCGGTCATTGTCAAAAAGATATTGCTTCCCTCGATGCCGGAAGAGGAACTCGACGAACAAATTCACTGGGAGGCGGAACAATACATTCCGTTCGACATTAATGACGTGAATCTCTATCACGAGATCATCGGTCACGACGGCTCGGGTCAGAACATGGACGTTCTGTTGGTGGCATGCAAGCGCGACAAGATTGCGCAGTTCACTCAGGTGATCTCTCAGACGGGCAAACAGCCGGTCATTGTGGACGTGGATGCGTTCGCGATGCAGAACGCTTACGAAGTAAACTACCATCCCGAATATAATCACACGGTCGCGTTGTTGGACATCGGCGCTTCAGTGATGACCATCAACATTGTGCGCGGCACTACCTCCATCTTCACTCGCGATATCTCGGCCGGCGGAAACCAGTATACAGACCTTCTCCAAAAAGAATTGAACCTGACCTTTGAGCAGGCCGAATCGCTAAAGCGCGGCGCCACTCCGGACCAGCAGCTTTCGATGGAGCAAATCCAACCCGCGATTCAGAGCGTGTCCGAGATGCTGGCCCTGGAGATTCAGCGCACCCTCGATTTCTTTCGAGCGACCGCGGTTGACTCACCAGCTATCGATCGCATGTTGATAGCCGGCGGCTCGTCCAAGGTTTATCAGTTGACCGAATACTTATCTGATAAGTTCCAAATGCCGGTCGAGAGATTCGATTCATTCCGGTCGATCAAAGTCGACTCGAAGAAATTCGACGACGAGTACTTGAGGGAGCTTTCACCCAACATGGCCGTGGCCGTGGGGCTGGCGGTCAGGGTGGCGGAGGTGGCGCAATGATCAGAGTAAATCTGCTCGAAGGCACTGCAGAACATCGGGTTTCGGTGCAGAAAACAAAGGTCGCTGCGCGCCGCGGCCAGCAGCTATTCATGCTTGCCAGCGCGCTTTTTGTATTTGTTATTGCGATCGGGGTCGATCATCTTTGGACTAACAACGCCCATGCCGCGGCGCAGGAAGAACTGACTCGCGAAGAGGAAGAAGCCAAGAAGCTTGAAGCAGACATCCAGCGCAAGAACGAGCTGGAAGCCGAGCTGAAGCAGGTAGACGAACGCATCAAGGTTATCAAACAGCTTCGCGCCGAGCAGAAAGGTCCTGTCGCCATGTTGTCCGCAATCAACGAGCGGATGCCGGGTGGCCAGGCAGATTTCCGGCTCGATCAAATAGTTCAGAAGGGAAGCCATCTTCAGATTATTGGCACTTCCTTAAATCAGCAAGTAATCGCTGACTTCTCACGCCAGTTGGAATTCTCCAACGGACTGTTTAGCAACCTTATGCTTTCCATTGAGGGTCGGGAAGTAAAGCTCGACGACCTGTTCGACCGGACCCCACCAAAAGAAGCCGACAAGAAGGAACCGGCGGGAAAAGAAGCCGACAAAAAGGCTGACAACCCGGAAGTAGCCCGCGTGTTCCAGTTCACCATCGACTGCGACTACAACAAGCCGCGCGCGGAAGCTGAAAAACCGGCGTCGGCGCCTCAGGGCAAGTGAAGGAGACGTGTTATGGCAGCGACGATGACAACTGTAGTGAAGGGCACTGAAGAGTCTGGCAGCTTCTTCAGCAGGATGGCGTGGTACTACCAGATGGGCGTGCTCCTGTTGCTCTCCGGCTTGCTGATCTTTGCCGCGGATTATCTGCTTTATAGCGAGAAGCGCGCTGAGACTGCGAAAATCCAGGACAAGGTTCAACAGCTCAAGGCCAAAAACGCGCAGGGGAGCATAATCCGGCAAAACCTCGCGGCAACCGAGCAGACGCTCAAGGAAAAGCGCGAGGAGATAGACCGGCTGCGTGACCTGCTTCCCGATCAGGTCGAGATATCACGTGTCTACGACAGCATAAAAGACTTCCTGCGCGAGCAAAGACTCGAGCTGAAGCGCTTCGTTCATATGAAATCCCTTCCCGCTGACTTCTACACCGCCCAGCCAATTCAGATAGAAGTGACCGGGTCGTACGACTCGCTCGGTCAGTTCTTCTCCAGGCTGGGATTTTATTCACGCATCGTCAGTGTGGGCGACGTCGAGGTCAAGCAGGCGGAGGACAATGCGCAAGAGATGGGCCGGTCGATAAACAGCGCGTTTGTGGTGACCGCCTATTACATCTCGCCCGAGAATCTGGAAAAACTGACTATGAAGAAGCCCGCGCCCGCGCCTCCTACAGCGCCTGCGCCGGAAAAAGCGAAATAGCGGAGATTGTGGTGCCATGAAAGCAAAAACGATAATTCGAACGACGATGAACATGCTGTTGATGCTGGCCCTGCCGCTCATCGTGTCGGCGCAGGAGAAGCCTGCGGCGGCGGCTGAGAAGAGCGAGAGCACGTCCCAACCGCAGCAGCTAAAAACAGGCAAAGAGTATCTCGGACCAACCGCCGATTCGATTCGCCCTTACCGTGCTTCGGGTAGGGATCCTTTCAAAAAGGCCGTCAAACCGAAGATTGCAAAAGGCAAAGCCCAGCAATCTCGCGTGCTTGGATTCCCGGCCCTTGACATGCGCCGTTCGGAATTCCGCCAAAAGGTCGAACAAGCACGAGCGCGCGGCGGGGCCGAGCCCGATCCCGTTTCGCAATACCTGGTTGGCGAGCTTGATATCACCGGCGTGTTTCGCGACGAAAGAGGTTTCGGGGCGTTCGTTCGAGCGCAACCCACCGGCACGATGTTCTTTGTGCGCAACGGTGCGCGTTGCTACAACGGCGAAGTCGTGCGCATCGGCGGGGACGCCTCCGATCCAGCCAGCTCAAAGGTGCTGTTTCGCGAAGTCTCCTACCTGGAAGTCAACGGAAAACAATCCCCGCAGGAACGGATGGTGGCAAAGGGGCCGGGGGATAAGAAGTGAACAAGCTTGTGTCAGCAAGGGATCGCACTATAATCACTGCGGCTTTTCACCGGCCCGCAATCGGCCCTGAATTGCTACCGCAATCGTCGGATCAAAAGACGTGTTCAATGAGCGGACATCGCAATAAAATGAGAGCCCTCCAGGTCGGGTCCGTTTTCAGCTTCAAGAATGAGAGAGGGGAGACAAAAGCTATGATCGCTATGAGGCTTGTCATATCACTGGTGCTACTCGCGCTCGTGAGCAATGGGAGCGTGTTTGCAGGATCGAACGCGGGAGCCGAGGCTCAGGCGTTCGCTTTGGTGTCGCTCAAACATGAGACCGTGGGATCGCTGACGCGAATCCGGATCGAGTCGAGCGCGCCACCTCTCTACACGGTTTTTCGACCCACTGATCGGCTCATCGTTGTGGATTTACCTGGAAGCGAGGCCTCTCGTCTCGCTGCCAAATACAACGTCAAGAGCGCCCTGGTCGAATCGATTTCGGTGCGCCAGTCGCGCGTCGCCGGCGGTTCTTCGACTACGCGGGCAGTGGCTAGAATCGAAGTCAACGTCCGAGCTGATGCTCGAGACCGCTCGACTGTAGACGGCAACACACTCGTAATCGAGATCTCGCCGGACGCCAAGACTGCGCCGGCCGTGGCAAAGCTCGAAAAGGAAATTGCCGGCGTCAACGAAGCCAGAGAACCGAAACGAGCGAGCCAGAAGCCCACCGAAACTCACGCCGCCATGCCGGGTGTGATGGTGTACTCGACACCGTCTAAAGCCGCAGTAGCTACCAGCACGGCTCCGGTTCCGGACAAAGCGAAAGCCCGCCCGGGTGACCTCAGGCCGGCCACTCTTGTTCGCTCAGTTCGATCTGAAGCGGCTGATGGAGGCGTAAGAATAGTAGTGGACGCCGACGGCGCTGCGCAGTACAAGGACTTCGTTCTACCCAACCCGTGGCGCATAGTAGTCGATATTACAGGTGTGCGATCAACCGTTGGGAATAAAAACACGGTTGTTGGCGCGGCTTTGGTCGAACGCTTAAGAGTCGGCCAGCCCAGCCCCAGCGTGGTTCGAATAGTTCTCGACACCAGCTCGAAGGTCTCCTATCGAGTGGTGCGAGAGGGCGAATCGCTGGTCATCATAGTAGGCAACCCCAGTTCACGAAACGATAACGCCAAGCCCAATACTGACGTGAAGGCGCAGCAGACCGCCGCCCCTTCGAAAGAGTCCGCAGGAGATCCTCAGCAAAAGCCCGAGGTGAAAGTTGCCGGCGACCGAATAGAAAATAAGACCGACATTAAGAAGCCGGCAGAGCAATCGGCGAAGGAGACTATCACTTCCTCTAATCTTATTGCTCAGGCCCAGCCCGGTTCTCAAAGAGTTACTCCCCAGCCGAACAGGTCTCTGCCACTTCCTTCGCAGCCGGCTGCATCGCCAAGTTCAGTAAAGTCGGCAAGCCCATCGGCGCAACCTTCCGTCAGCCGAAGTGTGATGGACGTTCAACGCTCGGGCCAGATCAACGCCGGAGGGAAGCGCAGCGAACTGGCCTTCTGTGATCCCGCCTACGTTGGCGGGCTCATAAGCTTCGATCTGCGGGCAGGTGTGGATATTCGCGACATGCTCCGATTCATCTCACAGCAATACGGGGTCAATTTCATCGTCGATAAATCGGTTCAGGCGGTGCCGGTTGATATCCGCGTCACCGACATACCGTGGAATCAAGTTATGGAATCGGTGCTGCGCGCCAACCGGCTGGGCGCCGTGTGCGAGAGCAACGGCCGTATGATTCGAATAGCGACGCTCGGCGCGGTCAGGGAAGAGGAGGAGCAGCAGCGAGCCATAAGAGAGGAACAGGCCAAGCAGGTTCCGCTTGTAACCAAGATCATTCACCTAAAATACGCTCGCGCGGCAGGACAGCTTGGAGCGACGGGCGCAGGCGCGTCGGGCCGGAGTGGCGGCTCGAGCGGAGGATCAGGCGGGAGTGGGGCGAGTAGCGGAGGCAGCACCGGACAGGGCACACTGCTCGCCATAGTCAACAGCCGGCTGAGCCCGCGGGGGCGCACCGAGGTTGACATGCGAACCAACAGCTTGATCGTCACCGATCTGCCCGAATATACACAGGTGATCGAGGATATGATCTCAACGCTCGATCGTCCCGAGCCTCAGGTCGAGATCGAAGCCCGAATAGTTATCGCCAACAGAAACTTCTTGCGAGACATAGGATCCGAGCTTGCCGGCGGAGCGGCTGGCAGGAACGGGCGTGCCGGATTGTTTGAAACGACTCCGGTGCAATTCAACGCAGGAGGGCTGGCGCCGGGAGGGAAGGACTCAGGCGCCGGCGGTAGCTCCGGTTCTGGTTCGGGCAGCGGTAGTGGAAGCGACAGCGGGAGCACAACCACCAAAGGCCTCGGTCCGAACCTGATCGGCCCGTTTGCGGACACGGCTCTGCGCGCCGGTGTTGCAAACACTGTGCTGAGTTTGACTACCGGCGCAATCGGGACCGGGATTCTCTCGCTCGCTCTCTCGGCGTCCGAAACCAAGGGTCAAATACGGACGATAGCCAGTCCGCGGGTTACAACGACCGATAACAAGACCGCCGAGATAATCAACGGCGTTCAGATACCTGTGCAGACCGTCTCGAACAACACGATCACCACGACGTTCGTTACCGCCGCGCTCAGACTCGAAATCACGCCGCAGATAATCGAAGAGAACGGCCAGGTTTTGATGCACGTCGTCGCCGAGAACAACACGGTCAACTTCTCGCTGGCCGGTCAGTTCAATAACGGCACGCCGGGAATCAACACTCAGTCGGCTGAATCGACGGTGCTCGTCGCGGACGGCGGAACCACGGTGATGGGTGGGATCAACATCGATACGGAGTCGCACACTCTCAATCGGACTCCGGGAGTTTCGCGTATACCGCTCCTTGGGGAGCTTTTCAAGAAGCGAAGTACACGGCGCGACGCTGATGAGATACTGTTCTTCCTGACGCCGCGCATAGTCAGAAACGACGGCTCGCTCGGACCGCGAGCTCCGCAACGCAGCTCGGTCGAGGGCATGCCAAACCCGAATGCGCCGCAGCGTGCGGTGGTGGCACCGGCGCCCGGCGCATCCGACAACAAGCAAGTTCCTAAGGTTGCCCCGCCGGCTCCAACAACGATCACAGGGGCAAGCGGCAAGGGCGGACAGTAGAACAGGAGAGCGGAAGAAGCGGCGAGACGGCGACTGGACGAAAAGGGAATTCGCCCAGTTGGCCAGCTCGCCGCCTCGCCCTTTCACTCCCCCGCAACGGAGGTCACGTTGGGTTTCACTGACACTCTCACCACCATCGCCGGCCGGATCGAAGGGTGCGCCGCTGTCGTGATTCTGGGTATCGACGGCATCCCGATCGAGCGCCACGTACACGATCCGAACACCGCACTTGATATCGAGACGGTGGCAACCGAGTTCACCACGCTGGTCAGGCGCAGTATGCGCACTGCTTCGGACACTGAACTAGGGGAGATGCGTGAAATGGTATTCGCGACTGACTCGATGAGCTTCCTGCTTCGTCCGATCACCTCTGAGTACTTCCTGCTACTCGCTCTCAATCGCGGCGGCAACATCGGTCGCGCGCGTTTCGAGCTCCGCAAGGCCCAACTAGCAATGGAAACTGAGTTCGCTATCTGAAGATTCCGCTCTGCGAATCACGTTCTGACTTAAACCACCCGCCTTACTAACGACGCATTTCAGCGAGTCCACCGCCCACTCGGTATCCTGACGGGACCAGGGTGAAAAAATCTCTCTGGAGTCATCACGCCGTCTTTCTTGAACACCGCTCCGTTTTTCATTACGAACTGGACGTTACGCAGCGCGTCGATGTCGACGAGAGGGTTGCCGGTGACCGCGATCAGATCGGCATACAAGCCGGTCTTTATCGGACCGCGTTCCTGGATGATGTCGGCGGCCTTGTAGCCGTTGATTGTTATTGCCCGGAGTATGTCGGCCGGCGGAATGCCTGCCGCCTTCCAGCTTTCCAGGAATGCGATGGTCAGCTCTCCGCGGCTCAACCACTCGCCGGTTTTCTCGTCCTTCATTCGTTCGTTCCAATAGTCGAAGTCGGTTGAGAAAGTCAAAGGCACCTTCTTCTCCCAGGCATCGCGGAGACTCGCCACTACCCGCTTGAATGCCGTCTCGGTGCCGCGATAGTTGGTGAAGGGCGTATCCGTGCCGGCGAGGAAGATTCCTTTGGCGGCCATCTGGCGATGGTGTTCAGGCGTCAAAGCATTGCCGTGGGCAATTATGTATATCCCGGCATCTATCGCACGTTGGGCGCCTTCCGGGGTCTGAACGTGTCCTTCAACTTTACAGCCGCCCTTCGCGGCCTCACTGATCGCGAGCTTGATATCCTCGACTGAGTAGCCCCACGGTTTGCAATCGATGCATAGCTTGATCGTCTTAGCCCCGAACAGCATGTTCTCGCGGATAGCGCGCACGATTTCCTCGGGACTGTTCGCGTCGATGTATTCGGGAAACATGATGTTGTGGTACTTGTGCATTTCCGGCGTTGGCCAGAACTGACCGCCGGTGCTCCCGATCATAGGCCCCGAAGGGATTACGGTCGGTCCCGGAAGCCATCCCTGCTCGATAGCCTGTCGAAGCGCCGCATCGGCGTATAGCGCGTTGTTTCCCACGTCGCGAACAACAGTGAAACCCGAGTTAAGAAGTTGAATACCATTTGATGCCGCTTGAATCGCGCGCAACGGCGTCGACTCCATCACGTAGGTAAGATAGTAGTAGTTATTCTCCGGCTGGTCTTTGTAAGTGATCGCCATGTGTGTGTGCGCATCGACGAGACCAGGTAATACGGTGAGCTTCCCGAGATCGATGATCGTCGCGCCCGCGGGGATCGCCAGGTTCTGGCCGACTCCCTTGATCTTCTCGCCCTCGATCAGGATTACCTGGTTGTCGGCGGCCTTGCCGGTTTCCGGATCGATGAGCCGGCCGGCCTTTATTGCCGTAATGCGGGAGGTTTGGGACTGCTGCGCGGCCGCCGTACAAGGCAAGAATGCACACAAGAGCAAACAGAACACCGAAGCAATTTTCCTCATGGTTGAGCTCCTCGAAAATAGGTTTGACTGGCGAAATGAGTTGCGGGTTCTATTGTCAGCCAGCACGAGTCTACTGCGTGCACAACGTGAACGGCAACAGGTCAAACCTAGAGTTTATAAAAGCTGCAGCAACGACGCGCGCACCCCGGAGCGGTGCTGTGTCCACTTGCTGATCTTGCTGGAGTTTCTGCCATATCGCATCGCAGGTGTGCGCAAAAAACTAACACGTACGCTCACCATCCCACAGGCTTGCGACACTCTTGTCGAATCCTCTATTCTTCCAAGTTGGCCGCGTGGCCTTTATCGTGACATACTGACAGCCGAAGGGAATCAAACTGAGATGAACGCACACGACATCCGCCGAGGAATGATTATTTTGTACAACGGAGGGCCGCATCGCGTGCTCGATTTCCAACACCGGACGCCGGGTAATCTTCGCGCTTTTGTTCAGGCAAAGCTACGCAGCTTGAAGAACGGCTCGTCGACCGAGGTCCGATTCAGCTCTACAGAAAACATAGAACGCGCCGCCCTGGAAGATCACGAGATGGAGTACCTCTACTCTGACGGCGATATGCATCATTTCATGAACACCGAAACTTACGACCAGATCGCGCTTGACGCGGAGTCGCTGGGCGACGCGATGAGCTATCTGACGGTGGGAACGAAGATTCAAGTCGAGTTCTTCGAAGGCGCGCCAATCGGGGTCGAGCTGCCGCCTGCGGTCGAGCTGACCGTCGTCGAGACGTCACCCGAGCTTAAGGGCGCAACCGCCTCCAACAGCCCAAAGCCTGCCAAGCTCGAAACAGGAGTTACCGTTCAGGTTCCGCCGTTTATCAAAGAGGGCGACCGAATACGCGTCGATCCATCGAAGGGTGTATATCTCGAACGCGTGAAGTGAATTACTCCTCCCGAAGCGGAGGTCCGAAAATTGACCGGACGATTCATAGCAAGGGAGAATGCGTGATGGGATACCTTACCGCGACGCGGTTGTAAAATGAGCTCCTCAAGCCTGTTCAACGCCCGAACAGGTCTTCAGCAGCCGCAAGTATGTACTTCCTCTACAGCCTTGCTCTGACGCTACTGTTCGTCGCTCTCCTTCCATATTTTCTCTATCAAGCAGTTCGTCGCGGCAAATATTCCGGCAGCTTCAAACAGCGAATGGGGCTGCTTCCGAAGTCTGCGGCGAGCGACGGCCGCAAAACTGTTTGGGTGCATACGGTTTCAGTGGGCGAGTTTCTGGCGGCCAGGCCGTTGATCGAGCGACTCAGGAGCGTGCTGCCCGGCGCGCGCATAGTGGTATCGACTACCACGCTTACGGGTCAGCGACTAGCTCAGTCTCAATCAATTCTGTTCGACGCCTCATTTTATTTCCCATTCGATTGGGCGTTCGCCGTGCGCCGCGCTATCGCGTGTGTCCAACCGGCGGCGGTCATAATCCTCGAGACCGAGCTTTGGCCGAACTTCCTGCGGGAATGCCGTCGACGTGGCGTGGTAACGGTTCTTGCGAATGGGCGAATCTCTCAACGCTCCTTTAGTCGATACAGGCACGCTCTACGGCTGATCTCCCAAGTGATGGGAGACTTTTCCGTGATGGTTATGCAGTCACAGGCGGACGCGGATCGAGCGCGTCAACTCGGTGCTCCGGCCCACATGGTGCGAGTGTGCGGCAATCTCAAATACGACCAGTCCGGTATTGGAGACGGCGGGTTGGAGGCTGTTGGAAACGCGGATGGCGCAACCAATCCGCATCGCGCAGTCGTCCAGTGCGACGAAGAGATTGATCGGCAATTCGCGCTTTCGGCATCACCCCATCTAATCGTCGCGGGAAGCACGGCTCCAGATGAGGAAGGGATGCTGCTGGCCGCCCTTAAGCAAGTGCGCAATTATGGTGGGCTTGAGGGCTCGCGGCTGCTCGTTGCCCCCCGTCATCCAGAACGATTCAATGAGGTGGCCAGTCTGATCGCGCGATCGGGCTTCACTTTCGCCCGCCGTTCCATGCTCAAGTTGGAAGCACCAGTCGAGGCCATCGCAACGCGAACTGAGACTTCTCAAACCGCATTCGTCGGAAACGATTCAACGGAAACCAGATCCGCGGACGTGATCCTTTTGGACACTATAGGCGAACTTGCATCGATCTACAGATTTGCCGACGTTGTCTTTGTTGGTGGCAGCCTTGTACGACGCGGTGGTCACAACATCATCGAGCCCGCCGCATTTGCGCGGCCCATTATCGTCGGGCCGCACACCGAGAACTTTCGCGAGATTGTTTCGGAATTCGCGCGCGAAGATGCGCTCGTCCAGATAGGTGCTGCAGAGAATGCGTCGAGCGCACTTGCGGTCGAGTTGATTCGACTGTTGTCGAATCGGGAACGGGCTCGCGCACTGGGCGAGCGGGCACGTAACATCCTGCTCCGAAATCGAGGCGCCACTGATTGCACTGTAGCCGCTATTGAAGAAGTCGTGAAGAGAGACTGCGGAGTAGAGGGGCAGAGGAGTAGAGGGGCAGAGGAGTAGAGGGACGGAGGTGTGGAAGTGCAGGCGAGCGCAGGAGCCTTCTTTGCCCATTGCGAATGATCATCAGCAAGGAAGAAAAGCTTAAGCATGCTCTGTTTTGGTCGCCGGCCAAGTTATATGAGCTGGTGGTTCGCCTTCGTGTCGCCGCCTACGAGACCGAGTACCTTAAAGCAAAGTTGCTCGATGCGACGGTCATCAGTGTCGGCAATCTGACCCTGGGCGGCGTGGGGAAGACGCCGATGGCCGGCTACATCGCTCGTTATCTTAAATCCGAAGAACACCGTGTAGCCTTGCTTACGCGAGGCTATGGGCGAAAGTCCTCTGGAATGCGAGTGCTCAACAATTCCCATGGCGAAAGTGCCGGTTCCTATCGCGAGTTTGGCGATGAACCGTTGATGCTCGCTCGTGCCTTGCCAGATGTCCCGATCATTGTAAACAAAGACAGATTCGAAGCTGGGAAATGGGCCGAGCAACACCTGGCATCGGAGGTTCTGGTGCTTGACGATGCGTATCAACACCTGGCGCTTGCTCGCGATCTTAACATCTTGCTGATCGATGCCACTGATCCGTTTGGCGGGTTTGAGATGCCGCCGTTCGGGCGATTGCGGGAACCACTGTATGGTCTCAAGAGAGCTGATGCCGTCATCATCACTCGGGCCGACCGGCCCTTCGATCAAGGGCAAACCCAAGCCATTGTCAGACACTATTGCGGCGAGAAGGTTCCGGTGATGTATTTCTATTCAACGATTAACGCGTTGCGGCATCTGGCCAACGGCCAGATTTATGACGCGAAGGACTTCATCGGATGGAATGTCTCCGTTGCCTGCGGCATCGCAAATCCGCATGCTTTCACCGAAGACATCTTGCAAGCCGGCATCAACATCGTGAACGAGAATTTCTTCGCTGATCATCATCCGTTCACGCAAGAGGATCTTGATCGAGTCGGGGGTGCGGCGCGGGAGGCGGGAGCCGATGCAATAGTAACAACCGAGAAGGACGCCGTTCGGCTTGAAGGGCTTCGTCACGGCGACATTCCTGTTTACTCGGCTCAACTTGAGATACAAAGCGACGATGAAGTGCGGCTTAAGAGCCTTTTGCTAAGGACGGTTGGAACAAAGAAGAAGTAATACCGTGACCAATGAGCTTTACTCGGATCATCGCATACCGCTGTCGAATCGAAGCTCAAGGTGAGCGAACCGCCCAGCTTTGACGGTTATTACCTCGGCGGCAGCACGCGGAAGGAACCGGCCCACTTGTTGTGGAGGACCAACCTTGTAAGTTCCCGCCGGAAGCACGACACGAAACCGTCCATTGGAGCCAGTATCAATCCGAGTGACCTCGCGCCCGTCGCTCGCGCTCCACACCACGAGGGTCGTCTTGTAAGGAGCCGAATCAGACTCACCCTCTCGCACCGGACCGGGGCGGACGGGACTTATGACGGCCTTGCCTTCGATCCCCGAGGCAGCTGTTGAGGACACTGGTTCACCTCCTCGCACCCGTAGAAGCTCCCGGCCTCGTACCTCGAACGCGACATTTTCGACTGCGTGCGGAGTAGAGGTTACTTTTTGAACAATAACTCTTTGATTACCCACGCGGCCAGCTAGCCGATAGCCGCGAATTCCGAGTAAGCCCGACTCGCCGGGCTTGGCAAGGAGTTCCGCAAAAGAGCTTGAACCAGGGTCCCAATGAAAAACTCGGAGGGCACTGCCGCCCGACCCGCCCTGTTGCCACAGGCCAATAACCTCCGGAAGGCCATCGCCGTCGAGATCCGCAATTCGAACCATGTTGATATCGACCGCGGGAATGCGCTCGTCAGCTTGCCACAGCGCCGAGTGGCCGGAAGCGGTTTCGATCGCCATGTGAGCGCGTACGACTTGTCCAAAAGCTGAATCGACCGCGGTCCTCCAGGTAATCACTTGTTGAAATTCACGTGTGCCGGTGAGCCGGCCGCGAACAACACGCCGGGTCTCAGGAGGGATGTTTCGACCTGCCTGTGAGGCTTTGCAAAACGGTGCTGCCGCCAATGACATTGACAAACATAAGGCCAATGTTATCAGCGGCAGCTTCACACTCGATCCGATCTTTCCAGCCCCGAAGACTGTGCCAAACGCTGGTTTCACCTATCGGATTCTACCAGACGCGGCGGGCTTGCAGACGCGGCGGGCTTGCTTTAGCGCTTAGCGGCGGAAACCATTGTGGTAGCGGCGGTCCCATACTCGGGATCGATCGCGATAGTCATAACGCCGCTGATCGTTGAACCCGCGATAGTCGCGATAGCGATAATCGCGATAGCCGTAACGCCCATAACGATCTTCGTCCTGCTTTCCCTTATAATAGACGTAGCCTGAGCCTCCGCCCGCTCCAAGCAATCCGCCGATCACGGCGCCCTTCTTGCCGCCCAACAAGCCTCCCAGTATCGCACCAGCCGCGGCGCTCCCACCTATGACTGCTGCCTTTTCCTTGGTCGACATTCTGCCGCCGAATGATTGCGCGTCTGCGGACGTGGACGCGGCTAACAACAGCGCCAGCCCTAATGTCCCGGCGCACAGCTTCTTGCTTAGTGTAAGCATCTCGTGTTTCTCCCCTTGTTTTGAACTTTGCATCGCGGCCCAATTGCCGCGCTTGTACTAAGGGCAATGAACGTGCCGCTGCACGCAATGCGATCGACGTCATCTAAACCCGCGTCGTTATTGAGTTTTATCTACTGGCGGCCAACGGTTGGACCGGGATGTTACTTACGATATCGTGTGAGAGGGAACGCAATGGGGAGCTACTGTGCGCTTGCCCGCTCCTGCCCAGCGTCGGCCGGCGCACCTTCAACGGCCCGCGTGCAACCATCCTGCGCACTCGAAAGAGCGCGGGAGCATGCCAATGCCGACAAATTACGACTTAGAGTGCGTAGACCTTAGGCAGCGGAATGGGCCGGTCAGGCTACCCCGGCAAGCCGAACAATTCCACGCGCGCGCTCGGCAATGGCGGCATAGTTTTCGTTTTTCAGGTCGCCGCCTGTGAACAACCGTCCGCCGACTGCAATCGCGAAGGCGCCCGCATTGAAATAGTCAACGATATTCTCGGGACCAACTCCGCCAGCCACCGCCAGGCGAACATCGCTGAGGCGCGATGTGAGCGCAGAGAGATAATCGGGCCCGCCCAACGATGATGCCGGGAACAGGCTCACTAAAGGCACACCCAGAGACCAGGCCGCCGCAACCTCGGTTGGAGTCAGTGCTCCGATGAGCGGTGACACGTGCGAACGGCGGCAGGCTTCCACGAGCGCCGCGCTAGTGTGCGGCATCGAGATGAACTGCGCTCCGCTTTTCACCGACCGATCCATCTGATCGTGACTGCTCACCGACCCCGCTCCCACACAGACGCGGTCTCCGTATCGATGACGTAAATCTGAGATCACCCGGAAACTGCCGGGAGTGCAAAGAGCGACTTCGATAAGCTTGATTCCACCGACGATCGCAGCCTCGGCAGCGCGAACGGCCGACTCAGCCGACAAGGCCCTCACCACTGCAAACACCCGGTGGGTCGATGTAAGATGGACTAGCTCTGCGTCCTTCATAGCTGCATCACGTCTTAGTCAACACGGGCGAGGAGGGTACGAACGGACTACCTGATTGCCCATTACTTAGTTTTGGCGTAGAACCACACGTGCCGGCGCGCCGTCCCCGTCCTTAACCTTCAACGGCAAACAGATCATCTCGTAATCGCCTGGTTCTACCTCACGCAAGTCGAGTCCCTCGATGACTATGGTGCCGGCTTTTAGCAGCGCCATGTGGGTCTCCGGCTCGGCGCCGAACTTGTCCACGGACAGATAGTCGATCCCAACCACCTTGATCCCATCGTTCACCAGTGCGCGCGCCGCACCGGGTGTGATGTAAACATAGTCTTCGACGAAGGTCTTCTGGCTCCACAGGTAGGAATTGCGCGTTTTGAATAGCACCCGAGCGTCGACGGTAAAATCGAATTCCTCGAGCACGACTTCGTCTATGCACGGAGCAGTTACCTCGACCACTCGGGCCCGGCCCATCAAAAGCTCAAGCGGAAGATTGTCTACGGTGAGGCCTCCTTCGATGAGATGAAAAGGGGGATCGACGTGAGTTCCGGCATGTGAACTAAACGAGTATCTGCTCAGATTATACTTTGCATCGTCCTCGTTAACCTTTGTTCTGCGGTTGATTTTTACGTGTGGATCGCCGGGATAAACAACCAGGTCCTTCGAGAGGGGGACCGTCACATCATAGATCTTCATACCCGCTGACCTTTCCTTGTACCCGACGCATGCTATTTCCACCTGCTAACCGTTGTCAAATTCAAGAACACCCAAGCTCGAAGCGTTTCGTTGAACAGTGGAACTCGTGATGATGCGCGGCGAACAGGATTGGGCCTGGACCTGGAAGGAAGCCCGCTCACTTTAGCCCAGCTTCACTGGGCCGCTAGAAATTTGTAATGGTCAACAGGTGGGTACAACCGAAGAAGGCGGTCTTAACGCCGACTACGAATGCGGTGCTTCAACTCTCCCAATAACTCCGACACTCGACGACTTTCGTTCTCATCCAGTTGTGCGCCGCCGAATCGCACTCGATTGTACAGCGCGGTTATCTCGCGTACCGACGAAATCCCCGAAGCGGCGGCAAACTCGACGGGCGTTTGATAGGGTTCCTTCACCAACCCGGCTCGGCGCGCGACTGCTAGCATCTGTTCGTAGAAAAGCACCGCGGATTCTCGATAGTCGCGCCGCCCTAATCTTCGCCGCCACAGAGGCAGAATAAAGAGCCGGTGCCACCACGGTCCGTAGCCTGTAGGTGGAAGACGTCTACGCTTCCTGTAAGCGACCCACACATAGAGCGCCGTCAGCGATACGACCATGACCGCGAGGCCCCCTGCCAGCCCCACCAACTCAGCCGTGCTCCACTTTCGGTCGATGATCAACTTACTCAGCTTTTCTCGAGTCCACCGTTTAGCCGCAAGGTAATAAACAAACAACCGATCTTTTACGGTGACCAACTTGTGCTGAAGTTCGACCATAATCGATGCTTGCTCGTCGCTGTCCAGCGTCACGATATAGTCGAGCCAGAACACCTCCATCGCGTCAGCGTACTTCCTCAACCTCGCCAGCAATCCGCCCTGCGAATAATCGTTGATGCCGGCCGACGGCGTCGGATCGAATTCGATCCAGCAATCGCTGCGCGGGAAATACGCTTCTACCCATGAGTGGGCGTCGCTCTCGCGGACGATATACATATCGTTTAGGTCGTTATACTCGCCCATCTGAAAGCCGTTGACGATGCGCGCGGGGATCTCGAGCGTCCGAAGCATTATTACCATCGCCGTAGCGAAGTATTCGCAGTGGCCTTCGCGTGTTCGAAACAGGAACTCTGCCAGCGGATCGTTGTCGGAACCCTTCAGATCGAGCGTGTAACTAAACTGAGTCTTCAGATAGTTCTCAATCGCGCGCGCCTTGTCATAGGGCGTCGGTGCGTTGCGTGCTATCTCATGAGCGAGCTGCGAAATTCTGAAATCGAGCTTTCGCGGGAGCTGCAGACAGGGTCTGGTAATTTTCTCAGGCGACAGAGCCGGCGAATCGGCTCGCAGTTCCTGTTCGGTTGGAATGCTAATGTCGGACGACGCAATGTAGGTCGTCCGCCCCTTCAAAGAAGGTGACGAAATGGCGTCAGTAAAGTTGTCTTTGACAACGGTAGGCAACGGGCCGCGCAGTCTGAACACTCTTTGAGTAGCAAATAATACGTCAGTTGAGAGGGGCTCGAGGACTATCATCTGTTCGAGCGATGATCCGGGAGGTTGCGGTCGCCGGGACTCGGAAAGCCTTTCCGCCCGGTCTCTGTCCAGAAGGTGATCCCGGTAGAAGCGGGCATCCGCCGCTGGACCCTCTGACGAGGCGCGTTCTTGACCAATTTGCCGGCGCCGGTCCGAGCGTTCAGGATCGGTGGACAGGCTCCAAATCCGGCCATCGTAGTTCTCAAGCGCCACGCCTCTCCATCGGAGATAACGCGGCGGCTTGTGATCCAGCCGCGCGCGCATGACGATCCGCTGATTCCTCTTGATCGACGCAACCTGCCCCAACTCTACCCGCTCCGAAAAGCCAGTGATGGTGTCGCCTTCGCCGAAGCCTCGAGCGACGCCACCTCCTCCGAGCCTCGGGATCAAAAAAAAGAAAGGCAGAGTAAGGGCGGCGACGATTAGGATCTGGGCGAAGGAGGCGCCGAGCAGATACCGTACGCGCCCGCTTTTTCGTACCCGAGCGGATGCGGCCTCAGCTCGATACTTGATCCTGTGAGGCTTCAAGGGGGTTATGGCTTCCTCTTCGAGATGACTCACCTCCCGGCGCGCCCGCCTAATCTCAAAGGCAGCCAGCGTCGAGATAAAAAAGAAGAGGAACGTACCAAGCGATGCTACAAACTGCGCATTGAATGTGAGACCGGCTGCAAGCAGCATCTGGAAAAACGCGATCAGATATAGGAAGACCCAGTCGCGGTCGCGCTTGGTTTGAAACAGCTTTGCGGCCGAAACGAACAGAGTCATATGAACGAGCGCAAGGACGCGGTTGCTGAGCAGCGCGCCATCGATGAAGACGAATGGCACATACGCGATACTGAGCGCGCGCCACACCCATTCCCGCATACGCAGCCGCTTCACTCCTCTGGTGTCCCGGTAGAAGCAGATGGCTACTACGAGCGAGTACAGGGCGATTGAGGGCCCGTCAAGCTCACCGGTAAGCGCTATTGCGAGAAACGCCGTGGTAACAAGCGCGTATGAAGTTGTTCTAAAGTAAGCTTCCATTGCTAACTCAGAGGTCAGAGGTCAGAGGTCAGAGACGGGAAGTCAAGTCACAAGCTGAGTCAGCGCACTAGGAACGAGTCCGGGTTCCCGATCATGCTTCCAAGCATTCTCCCAACCTCGCGGCAAAGCGCCGTTAGCTCACAATGCTCCGCTTCTGTCACGTAGCCGCAGTCTGGCAAAATCCAGCGACGAATCGGTCTCGCTGTTTTCTCCGTCGCAGTCACTAAGTTTGCTGACGAAGTGTGCCTCGTACCTTCGCTTGGCCCACGCCTCCCGCAAGTTGAGACAAACCGAGCGCGAAGATCGGCGAATCTGGCCCGTAAGAGCGAATCTCTCTTCGGGTGGAAACCTCTTGGTCAGTTCAAACACTGCCAGCGAGAGGCTGTATGCCTTCTTGTAAACCTCTAAATCTTTCGCCGAGTTCAGTTTCATCTGCACCTCCGACCTCTGACTTCTGACCTCCGACTTCTGACCTCTGACTTCCGACTTCTGACTTCTGACTTCTGACCTCTGACCTCCGACTTCTGACCTCTGACTTCTGACCTCCAACTTCTGACTTCTGACTTCTGACCTCCGACCTCTGACCTCCGACTTCCGGCCTCTGACCTCTGACTTCTGACTTCCGACTTCTGACCCCTGACCTCACAAGTCATCCATAAACACTACATGTGCGCTGCGCCAGATGTGCGCCGGAATCGTTCCTTTTCTGGCGGACGTGATCAGCACCTTGAATCTGCGCTCGTCGCCAAGCACCGGCACGTCATCAAGCAGACGCCACGCAATGCCGCCATTTGATTTGCCGGGAGACACGTCATCCTCGATCGCGCCTTTTGATTCCGGGCGACGGCGAGACGCTCGAAGAAATGGCCACCCTCGACGGGTCGGTCCCTTATCAGTCGAGATACGCTCGCCGGGCGGCGCCGCCGGCTGCAGCGTTGCGAGAGACGCGAGTATTTTGTAGAGGTGTTCGTATCCCGAGCCGGACGCCACGTGAAGGCTGTCTCCGGTGGTTATCAATTCAACCTCCGCGCGTTCAAGAATGAAGTGATTCGCAAGCGATGCAGCCATCAGCACCGCTCGCTCGAATCTCAATTGAAAATCTTCGACCTGTGTATTCGCTCCATCCCTTGACCCGTCGACACTCGCCTCAGAACGTTTCTTGGTGGCGGCTGCCGAGGTCCTTAAACCGGGCGGCAACGAAGTATCAAAGACGATCGTCAGCCGCCATTCATCTTCACGCATATGCTCCCGCACCATCATCTCCATCGATTTTGCGGTCGCCTTCCAATCGATGTAGCGCATGTGATCCGAGGGGTGATAACGGCGAATTGAGTACAGGTCGTCGCCCGTACCGCGAGCTTGACTTTGAATCTGGCCGGCGAGCATCGGCAGCGCGTGATAGAAATCATCAAGCGGTTGAGGTTTGGGATAGACCAGTATTTCACCGCTTGCGTCAATGCGACGCCACTTCTTGAAGAAACCGGCCGGGAACTTGGTGGCGATGCGAAAGCCGGTTATCGGATAACGGCCGCGCCGCGCGAATGTGTGCTCGGTGCGTAGGCGAGCGCTGGTAGCCGCCGGTACCAGTACAAAGTAAGCAAGCTTCCCCAGAGCGCTGCCTGGCAGAAGAGAGCGTGACGCGACGACAGGCCGGCGATGCGACGAGGGCTCCCGGTCTTTCGATCCGTTGTTCCGTCTCACCATATTCTCGTCCTTCGCGCTCTCACCATCGCCCTCTTCCTCGTCGTCTTCTTCCGACAGGGCTTCGACCATCAAGCTGTAGCTCGGCATGAAGCGTTTGTGATTCAGAAGTGTCACGCTGATGTGTGCAGGCTCGCCGGCGAATACGTGATCGGGAAACCGCAATTGAATCGCCACCTCGGCGAGAGACATGCGCGCGATCAAGTTCGCCGCTATCAGGAACGCAAGCATCGCCGACAGCACCAGGTAAAGGAGGTTGTTGCCGTTGTTCCACGCCGCGAATCCGATGATCATAAGAAACACGACGAACAACAGTCCCTCCACCGTAAAACTCGTTCGGATTGCAAATCGAAGAATTTCAAGCCGGACGTTTCGGGCGAGCCGCGGAATGATATACAAAGCGCCGATCAGAGCAAGCACCAACGAAATTGCAGCGGCGATCGCGGCAAGGTGTATGCTCTGCTGATCCGCGGCTACCGAGCTGAGCAAGGCAATAATAAAAGCGAGGCCGAGGAAGAAAACCGTGATGAAAAAGTCGCGCCATGCCTGCCGATTCATACTACCTCACAGCGGCACGTTGACGGTCTTGAGGATTTCCTGGAGGGCGGCTTCCGC
>JBASRM010000403.1:0-4227 GCA_049273835.1 Blastocatellia bacterium
AAACTTACTTTCGCTAGCCCATCCCTTATTACTCCACCCGTCAGGAATGTAGGATTGGATAGATTGCCATCCGCAGACTTTCGAAACTCAACCACTGAGTTTCCGAGGTTCGCGATTGAGACGATCACTCCTCGTTTTAGACTGAAGACTTCAAACGGAGCTCTCTGCTTAGTTTTCTCGCTATATAACGATTTACTTTCATTGTCGTTGTATGTCCAATAAGCCTTCCACTGAAACAGTCTCTGAATTGACTCTTTGATATGATCCATTTGTTGCTCGTCAAGCGCGACTTCTTGAACCTGGCATCCTAACTTTTCGGCAATGTGATCTGCTTGCGTGCCCCGGCACCCAACAAAGGAAAGGCCAGCGAGCGCGAATAGAAGGGCATTGAGTAGGCCAGCAATTGACCGGTTGCAGCCTTTTGTACGATTTTTACAGTCCTTTAGAACCATGGCGGTTTAGCTCCCCCTGTGTAATTGGTGTAAGGAATTGTCCAGAAATTGTGCACGTCGATCGCACCTAGGAAGTGGCAAATAGTACAAGGCGAAGAACTCCCCTGCTGAAAAAACCAACCACCCCCATGCGCTGCAAATGGATCGCTGTAGCCACCATCGTTTACTCCGGAAACAATCGTATAGGCATTGACTAGCTTATCACATTCGGGGGAACCTATTTCTGAGTTCCACGCGATGTCAAAAAGTTCTTGGAATTGAGGAATCAGCTTGCCATTGGATTGATATTCTGGAAACTGCCCTGGCGCCCCCAATACCTGTTCAATCGTTGCTCCTCTAGGTCCCAGCCCGAGTGTGCTAGATGAGTTAGGAAAGTTCAAAAACCACAAACGATTCTTAATGACAAAAGCTATCGCAATCCCTTCATCGATGCTCTTTGGTCCTTGTCCCGAAATCTCACTGAACACAGCTTCCGCTAGTTTACGATCATCGGGACCAAAAACAAATCTGGATACCCAATCACCGCATATTGTCGGCTCAAGGTCATGCTCTAGCCCTTCCCCCGCGACGCTGCACGGATCGACCTCTATCTCAGCAGGGACACCCAACAATAGGCCCAACGGATCGGCGTTGTGGATAGGATCATTCTGCACATAGCTGTACCGGTTCCAACTCTGCGGATCGACCATGTAGCCGCTCGCCTGGTATGGATCGGCTGATCCGAATCGTCCCACGCTTTGCGAGTAGTGCCGGTTCACTGCATAGTCAGAGGCGCTCTCGCTATCAGCCTCATAGCTAGTGAAATGATGCTTCTCCTGATTCCCGCTCCCTGCGAATTCGTCGCCGAACGGGAGGTGAGCCTGACGACCTATCACGTTGCCGTTTCCGTCGAGCACCAGCCTCGTGCTTAGCGTATCGCGCATATAGTAGCTGGGAGTCCATGTCGCCGTGCTGCTCGTACGCTGGCGGCTGTATATCATTCGCCCACGTGCGTACACGTAGTCCAGCCGCGCAGACTTCTCTTGGTAAGGCGGGTTCGTCGTGTATGCGGTGGTCGCGTCGTGCTCGCCGATCACCTGGCCTCCTTCCCAGATGTAATGCGTCCACACCGCCCCCACTATCTTCGTTATTCGTTGGTTCTGATGATCATACTTGTATTGAGCCGTCGCGCCTCCATCCACGCTGACCAGGCGACTGGCCGCGTCATACGAATAATTGTGCGCTCCATTCCAAGTGAGATTCCCCGTTGCGTCGTATGTGTAATTCGCAGTCGAGCCGCTGGTCAGGCTGGCGATTCGATTTGTCGGAGCGCCGCCCGATTGCTGCAGCGTGATTGTTTGAATCTGATTCCCGCCACTCACAGCGTCCCACACGCCGGTGCGATTGCCCCATCGGTCGTAACTGAACCGTCGCTGCGCGCTGGCGCCATTGCTGGTTTGAGAAGAGGTTATGAGCCTTCGTTGCAGGTCATATGTGTAGTTTGCGCTCTCGGTAGTGCAGTTTATTGTGCCACTAAGCGAGATCAATTGGTGGCTGTTGCCCGCAGTACTCGTTACACCGCTCTGGCCTGCAGCGGCGTCATAGCTGAACGTAAGGTTCATCAATTGAGTCTGACCTTTTGTTGCGGTCTTCGATACTAGTTGTGAACGGTTGTTAAACCCGTAGGTTTCCACCGCCCCATTGCCCAAAGTGAAGCCTGTCATTCGCGCTTCGACGTTGTAGGTAGCCCCGCTTAGCAGACCGCCCAGTCCCGGATTCGCCGGGTCATACGGCAGTCCGCTTAGACGGCCTCGATCGTCGTAGCTCACATTCACCGCATTGCCTGAGGGATAAGTCAGCTTCGTTATCTGGCTTCCTCCGTTGTATGCGTACCCGGTAGTATAGGTCTTCCAGGAGTTCCAGGTGTTATCAGGTATGGATCGCGTCACCGAGGCCGGCCGATGAAAGTTGTCGAAGGCATAGGTCTCGGTATATGGATAGCCAACCCCGCCAGGGCTCGATATGCTGACGCCTGACAGCGCTCCCCAGCTCGTGTAGCCGAACACCGCGTCGCCGGTCGCCGCCACACCACTGGGCAACCCCGGTCGCACTGCTCCCGAGTCATCTCCGCCAACTCCCGTATACCAAACACCGGTCACCCGGTGCAGCGCATCGAAGGCGTAATGGCTTTCGACTCCCCGCGCGTCTGTTTTCTTCTTCACCGAGCCGAACTCAGTGTAGGAATAAGCACAACTCCACGTCGTTCCGGTCCCGTCGTCGATGGTCGCGCTTTGTTCGGGAATCCGCTCGTAAAGCAACCGCCCAATGGCGTCGTACTTGTAGCTGCGAGTCTGATTGCCTTGATTCACGCCAGTCAGTTTGTCGAGCAAATTATACGTGTAGCTCGTCTCTTGAGTCAGCGCTCCGGTTACGTCTTGCTCGGTGACCTTAATCAGCCTTCCAAGCCCGTCCACTTCTCGCTTTATCTTGCGGCCTACCTGATCAGTCGCCGTCACCGTAGCTCCGCTGTAGAGGTTCTGTACCGTGTTGCCACCCGGCAGAGTCGTGATCGTCGCCCGCCCAACCGCGTCATATTGAAACGTCGTCGCCGGTCCGGGAGTCCCGCCTGCAGTGAAGGGATTTGTTCGGCTGATGATTCTTCCCATCGCGTCGTAGCTGGTGTTCACCTGTCCGTTGTTTCTATCCACCGATTGAATAGCTCGCCCCCACCCATCGTACTGCGCTGTGCTGGTCAGTGTCTTCAACACCCCTCCATCGTCGTAGCTCACGCTCGAAGAGGAAGAGAGGTTCCCGTAGTCATATCCCGCGTTGGCGGTGGCTCCAGTTGGAAGCGTTACGCTGCTGGGATTGAGCGCGGCATCGTACCCAAAGGTGGTGGTCAAGTCGCCCGCGTCTTTCGCACTCACGGGTAAACTCGTGTTGAAGTCATACTCGGTCGAGGTGGTCTGATGCGCTCCGTTTGGATCGCCGCTCGTCTCTTCTTGAGGCTGTGACCAATAGGTCTCATCGGTAATCGTCAGGTCCTTCTCTTGACAGCACGAGACTTGCGCCTTCACCACGTTCCCAAAAATGTCGTACTTCGCCAGGCGTTGTATTACTGTTCCGCCAGCAATATCAACCCATTGTGTTGTGCCGGTGACGTTGCCGCGTCCGGTCCAACTCGCGTTGTACACCGACAAGTGGCCCGGTGGGTTGGCCGTTCCTGCGTAGTCCTCCATCCCCCCCATAGAAACGTAGTTGTCGTAAGCGAAGGTAGTCTTGGCAATAAGCATGTCGTCCGCGTTATTGGTATTCAGCAGCCCGTCGTAAACATCCACCTCAACCGGCAGGTTCCTCGCCCAGCCGATTGTTGTGAAGATCGTTTGGGTCCGCCTGCGCATTTGCCACGTCCCGCTCACCTGATAACCCGAATCCAGCACGTTGATCATGTTTCCATGTTGATCATATTCATAGGCCGTTTGGGTCGGTGACTCCGTCTCATCCCAGCGCGTTACCCACCCTACCTGTGGCGAGCCGCCCGGATCGGTGGTATAGGTGAACACGTCGGCTCGAACTCTGGCCCAATTCGCTAGAAGTATATGCCTGTAAGCTATCAACCCGTTTGCCGGCGGATTGTATCGGGCCACAAGCAGCAGTGTCCCATCTGGCCGTACTACGACGAATTTCACATGGTCCGTGTAGTCATACCTGAGATAGGAATAGGTGGCGGCTGGAGAATTCACTGCGGTCTCATTGTGTTGAGTGAAGCCCGGAGCATCAGTCAACACAGTCGAGC
>JBASRM010000404.1:0-6519 GCA_049273835.1 Blastocatellia bacterium
CGGCTTATGAGAGCTTCTTCCGGCTCTGGAAGGATGCGGATGTTGAGCTGCCGATTTTGATCGAGGCAAAAAGAGAGTACCAGAGAATGGAAGTCCGGTCACCTTAAGATCATCTGACGGTTGAAAGGATTCTTAGGCATGAAGCGAGGGCCTTATCGCCGGTTTGACAGCGGCGGTTTCAGCTTCCTTTAAGCTTGCCAACGTATTCTGTGCGAAGAATTGAAAGGAGAAAGAATGGAACGTAAACTAGCATCCGATTATCCGCAGGAGTTGTTAGACCTGTTTCACGAATACCAGCACGGCGACATCGACCGTCGCACCTTCCTCGACCGCGCCGTCAAGTTTGCGGTCGGCGGACTGACCGTCGCGGCGATCTTCGAGGACCTGAAACCCAACTACGCCTGGGCGCAGCAAGTGCCGCCGGATGACAAACGAATAAAAGTGGGCTACGAAGCCGTGCAATCCCCGGCCGGGAACGGCTCGATCAAAGGGTATCTGGCTCGTCCAGCTCAAGGCAAAAAGTTGCCCGTCGTGCTCGTCATTCACGAAAATCGCGGACTCAATCCCTATATCGAGGACGTCGCGCGTCGCCTTGCGCTCGCCAATTTCATCGCCTTTGCCCCCGATGGATTGACTTCCGTCGGCGGCTACCCGGGCAGCGACGAGAAAGGCGCCGCCGCCTTCCGCACGGTGGATGGAAAGAAGATGACCGAAGATTTCGTCGCGGCGGCCAAGTGGCTCAAAGCGCGTCCCGATTCCACCGGCAAACTGGGCGCGGTCGGGTTCTGTTTTGGCGGCGGGATGGTGAATCAATTGGCCGTGCGGCTGGGTGCTGATCTAAATGCCGGCGTTGCGTTCTATGGCCGCCAGGCGAGCGCAGACGATGTCCCCAAGATTTCTGCGCCACTGTTGCTGCATTACGCGGGCAATGACCAGGGCGTCAATGCAGGTATCGCGAACTATGAAGCAGCGCTCAAGGCCAACAACAAGGTCTATTCGCTGCACATGTACGAAGGTAAACAACACGGCTTCCACAACGACACGACGCCGCGTTATGACGAAACCGCCGCTAAACTGGCATGGACGCGCACTCTCGAATTTTTCAACAAATACCTGCGCTAACACCTGATTACGCAACGGCCATCAAGGAAGTTAGCCTGTGCGAACGCGGGAAAAGGACCGGGTGCGCTTAACAAAGAATTTGTTATGGCTTGCGCCGACCGCAGGGGAAAGAGCTCAGAGTTGCGAGAGAATTGCCACCAGGTCACAATGTCACCAAGATTCACAAACTCCTTCTTTGTGCGACTTTCTGTCTTCGTGTTTTAGTGGCGGCGGGAGTCGATTACGCGCTGCCGCTCGGCTGCTCGGAGAATTGATTGCGGGTCGAGCAGTGCGCGCCAAGTTGCAACGAATGTTTGACATTTACCTCGTGCGGGTCTGCATAAGCAAGGTCGGGTAGTGTAATAACGGTGAGTTGCGAGAGAATTGCCACCAGGTCACAATGTCACCAAGATTCACAAACTCTTTCTTCGTGCGACTTTCTGTCTTCGTGTTTTAGTGGCGGCGGGAGTTGCTGGCTAATCAACACACTCTGCCTCACTACTCAAGATCGCGAAAACGATAGGGCAACCGGCGCAGAAGCTTTCACCCGGTCAGGGCGCTCCCATCGAGCTACACCATGACAAATCTTCCATTCCCCCAGGCTGTGTGCTTTCCAACGTTCACAAGCTCCCCCATCGCGAGCCACGGCAGGAACTCAGTCAATTCGCCTTCATATGTTCCTTCGCCGACAAACCCGGATATCTCATGCCGTTGGCTGGTTTTGGATGATGTTCGCTCGCGCGGATCCCATTCAAAACGCCACGTAATTCTGCTGACGTTCTCAGCCCGTTCACCTATGCCTCGAAAGTCGATATCCAACGGCCCGTCGCCAAAAAACGTACTGAGCGCGTTAATCCGATCACGCAGCCGTTTGAAGAGGTGGTGGAACTCAGGTTCGTGAATCACCTGTCCCTGGGCGCGGATCAAGGTAGGTGTTGAGAAAATGAGCTTGAGTGTGGAATGCGAATCGTCGTTTTCCGCTCGAAGTCGCCGGAGTCGGGATTCGAGCCATCCAGTTGAGTCGATTCCGTTGATCGACCGGAAGAGTTGGTCTTCGCTGCTGTACAGAGGCTTATCCAATGACGAAGGAGCGTTGGACGCGGCCGGCGGCTCGACATCAGCTCCTGACACCCGATTACCCATATCGACGCCGAGCGCTTCAACTCGATCCAATGTGCAATGGCCCCGGTTGAGGCCCAGTCCTCCCTCGGCGAGCTCGCGGAATGCGAGAACGAAATACGGAATGTAATCGAGCGCACGACCGATTAATACCATCTCAAATTCGAAGGGCTCGTTTCGTTCGAAATGAGTCTTACTCGACTGGGGCGGGCGAAAGACGAACGGGCGCGGTATGTCTTGATTCTTCGAAAGCCGTGCGGCGCCGGCTGGGGGTGAGGGCTCGAAGACCTGCTTGTAGGGACATTGCTCGGCGATCGGACAGATGTGGGCATCGCGGCATTCAGGGATGCAGGCCAGGCGGCGAAAACTGTGACCGAAGCCGCCGCGAAGCATGTTGCCCTTGTTCACCGCTGGAACTATTAATAGCGAGACCGGAGTTAGCTTGAACCGGAGCACGCCTATGCGCAGTGTTGCGAGTGAAGGATCCGCCGGCTTGCTAGCGGGTTGAACAACCACGTTTTTGCGTACCTCGCGCCCAGGGATTTCCTTTACCTTATCAGTAGCCGTCTATATCAAAGAGTCAGGAGTATTTGGTGAGCCGCAATTCGGCTGTCTGAGGCTCGAGTCCTCAGACAGTCGCGCACAGTACTTCCGCTCGGCTTCAGTATGAATCTCCGATGTGCGCACACTAGTGACACAAACGACCAATGTCAAGTTGTCTTACGCAGTCATCATTACACTGTTTGTCATACGGGGTGCCTGTGCGCATGATGCTCATTACTCACCAGGTAGGGTCTCAGCGCTCCAATGGTCGTGGCGTTCCGAACACTACCTGGAGGAGGGTGGGAGTGTTCTGACTTGCGGAATGGCTCCTGCGTCCACCAACGGGAATAACGAATAAGAGGATAGTTTTCGCGCGCCGAAGACGCAACTGGAGAATTACCGCAAGCATTGTCTAGAAGTGGTAAAGCAAAATGTATCAAGCTCAAGCAGTCTTGATCGTGTGCGGGCGAATGCTCGTTGTGTTAACCACTTACCTTTGCGGTGATCGGATGCCGTGGGAACAACCTGTATCAGATGCACAGGTCACTCCATTATGGGAGGCTGTCGAAGAGCGTCACCGATTAACCCTTCTATCGCTCTCGCAAGAAAACCCTGATGTAACTCCGAACAGAGTCATCCTTTTCGGTCTCTAGCGCTCGCCTCAGAGCTGTTGTTGCGGTCGGACCCCCGATTCCGGCGAGTGCCTCTGCCGCCCGCATTCGGGTCTTACGATTGGAATTGGGAGCGACTACTACTGTAGGCGATTTGAATGTAGTTGCCGTTCCTATTGACGATTGTTGTTGGTAGTAATCGGTTATTAACCATTGTAATGCACACACGAGTGCCATCCGGATAGGTAAGATCCCCGCCGTTTTGTGCGTTTCCGTTATACACGATGTGGCTACTGTCAGTAGTCTCGTAGGGCCCGCCCGTGGAATATCCGCCACCCATGTATGTGCCGATCCCCAGGTAATGGCGTGTTCGTTGGCTATCGTTTTCGCGGCCGTTCTCGCCGACAATGTCGCCGTTGGGGCGGAGCCTTTGCTGATCAAGGCGCCATTCGGCGTCACTCTGTCGTGGGCGAAGATTGGGTCTGATCAGCACAGCCGCGGTTGCGGAGACTGAACCTGCTCGGCAGGTGATTCTCACCAGGCCGCGCTGCAGGAATCGTGCTCGTCCCGCGGCGTCGATCTCAAGTTTCGTACTATCGGAAGATTCCCACGACGACCAGGGCACTTTTTGGATGATCTCGGGTGCCTCCGCCCCTCTCAGCTCACCTGCGCGGGCATAGTGCCCTGAACGCGACAATGATTTACGCTCCGTCCTAAACCACGTCGGTCGTTTGTGTCCGCAGTCGAGTATTACTCCAGGGAAGGTAAACAAGGATAACGTTAAAAAGGCCCAGGCTTGAGGCTCTTACCACTTACATCATTGAAAGTGACCGAATAACAAAAGTAGACTATAAGCTCGTCTAACTTGGAGGCAAGAAGTATGTATTGCAACGACAAGAAGGGCCCCTCGATTTCGCTTACAATTTTTTCAGCGAGGCCCACTCTCTGCCAATAGAGGTACCCACAAAACGGGAGGCCGACTCCTGCCCCGAATTATTCCAAATCCGAGAAATCTCCTGTGCATAAAGCCTCCTATAGAAGTCATAAAACTGTGCTGGAGAGGAATCGGACCCAAGATGTTTGCGAGGTGCATTTGCGATTTCAGACACGTATTGAAGTATTTTTTGGGAGGGTTTGTTAGACAGAAGCATTTTTTGAATCCGGTTATGAAGGTCATATCTGGCCATTATTTGCGCTTCGAACTTCGAGAAGAACTGGGTTTCATCGGGGCCCACAAATGTGCCGTTGTCAAAGAACGCTCCATCAAGGGAGACGGTGATTTTAACAACACGATCAAGGCTGTTAGAGAATTGGTTCGCAAGTTCCTGGGTATTCCTCTCTTGAAGCGCGCGTTTCATTACCTCTACACCACGTTTTTCTGTTCGCTCGACAATCCCTCCGCCGATCCCCGCCCGAGGTCCGCGAGTGTCAGTGATGAACGGAATCAACGAAACCAGTCGCGATGATCCGGGAGCAATCGACTCACCCTCAGAATGTTGGTCCTGGTTCCAATTCTCCATGAGCAACAATGGCTGTTTGTAGCTACGTTGGTGGGATGTGCTCCTGCCATCGGCATCAATCAGCTCCCATTTTAGGTGATAAGCAATCACAGCATGAGAGGTTGAATTCTCAACAAAGACAGACAGTAACTTTGCAGTATCGGGAATCTTACTGCCTTCGTCTGCGAGTGCTGCTGAGAGATGCTTCGCAAATGAAACATCTGAGGGACCGACGAGAAACAGGCCCTGCTCGGGAACACCTTTCGAAGTCACTGTGACGTGCATGGAGTTCTTTCTCCCACGCGGAGAAATCAAGTTGACTGAAGTGATTAGGGTAATAAGAATCAACACTAAAAGCGAGATCTTTCTTATAGCCATTTCTCAAGGTACTCCTCTAGTCAAATAAGACGGAGAGGCGTCTACTCCTGATCGATCTCTCGGCTTCTCCTTTTCCTACGGGGTGGTGAAGAAAACATCCCATGCCCACCGTCCGGGAGCAGCATCTATTCCACCATACACTTTCGCGCGGTAGCGGAAGCGGTTACCATACTGATCGGTCTGCTTTGATGTCTTATAGCGAAGGTCGATCGCAGAGACTCCAAGCTCTAGCAAGGTATGAATCTCGCTTGGCTCAGAGATGCCATTGTGATTTGTATCCTGCCAAAGCCGCAGCGCAGGAAAAATTGCGTCATGCCCATTGATCTTGCCGTCACCATTACCACCGTATTCTCCTTTGTCAAATTCTGCGAGCGCAAGGAACCCATTGCGACTTGAAGCTGGAGGCTGAGGCGTAACGTTCCCGAACAATTCCTTGCCGTTGTCGACCATGTGGTTAGCATTGCGATCCAATACGAGGAATGCATCATCCGAGACTGGCGAGGTCCAAGAGAGGTGTTCTGCCGTGCCATCGCTGTTGAGATCGAAATCAACTCCCCCCGCCGCATCTGTCAAACTAAAACCATTTCCAGCTACGTCAATTAGAATTGGCGATATACCACAACAGAGTTGGAATGTTGGATCATTTTCAGGAAGGACTGCATTGGGGCCACAGGTTATCGCTGAACAATTCGTCGTTACGGTTCCGCTGGCGACTGTCCCGCCATCTCCACTGGCGCTACCGGTTAGATTTGTGCATTCATAATAATACTTATCGCCCATTGCCCAGGAGCTACCATCACAATTTCGCGAACCTATCCAAAACCCGTAAAGATGACCATTTGAAACCAGATCGGAAGTAGCTTCGCCATCGATTGAAGTTCCGAACGCCCAAGATTGCGTACGGTTCTTTACGATATCTGTAGAGCAGGTCATGTCGGCCCAAACAAAGATCGAAGCAATCGCAGCTTGTCCTGTGTCGATGTTATAACATTCAGCGTTTTGCCAGCATACCGCCACACCTGGAGTGTCAAAAATACTAAAATTGACCATGTCACAGTCGGGCAGCATAATATTGATAATAAGCCATTGCGCGTTTGCACACTTCGGCACAAGCAGAAGAGTAAGCAGGACAAGAGAGAAACACGCGGATAAATACTTCGACGCAGACGTAAGAGTTCTTCTTTTTTTACCTTGGCAAACCTGCGCGCGCTCCACAAGTTTCCTCGTAATGCAGGAACTACATAAGCGCCATAGTGACAGGGTTCGCG
>JBASRM010000427.1:0-4535 GCA_049273835.1 Blastocatellia bacterium
GCCTGTTGAGGTTGTGAGTTGGAGCGTTCGATGACTTGAAAGGATCGTTTGTCGATGTGTTCTGCCGGAGGGACTCTTTCGCGCATACCCACCCGCGAAGCGGTGGGTCTTGATGTTCCAGCCTACAAGTACGGCCCGCGTCCGCTGGGATCCCCACGTAAGTCAGCAGTGGTCGCTCACGTTATCCGGGTAGCCTCGACTCGGTACGTGAAAGGCTACAACGTGAACCTCCCACGGCTGACGCACGTGGGCATCTCGGCGGACGCGGGCCGTATTTGTAGGCTGGAACTCAGGACCCACCGCTTCGCGGGTGGGTATGCGCGGCCTGACGCGCATCCGCTTTGTTACTGGTGACAGTCGGTGCGCGGGATACCGGGTCGAGAGGCGCGGCGGCTACGGAGGGCCACCCGTACAGGCTTTTTCACACCATTCATGATGCGATGAGCTCGCTCGGCTTGCTCCCGTGAGCAGGCGGGAGTAGGCTCCCCATCCTATGAACTCTCGACGACAGTTCCTGTTAAGCGCGCCCCTCGGCGTGCTCGTCGCGGCTACCGCTTGTCGCAACGAGGCGCCGTCAACCAATTCCCAATCGACGCCATCAACCGCCGGCGCGCCGCCCACCTTTGGCGCCGGTGTGGGCTCCGGCCCTGTCGTGACACCTGCGACCTTCGCTGAGGCGGAAAAGCTGATGCAAGTCACCATGACGCCAGCCGAGCGTCAGCAGGCCGCCGACTCGTGGCGCCAGTCGCTTGCACCGTATCTCGAGCGACGTACAGGTCCACGGAGATTAACGATCGAGGACACCGACGCGCCGGCCACGCTCTGGAATCCGCTGCTCCCGGGTCTCGTTTTCCCGTCGCCGGCCGATAAGTTCGTCCGGTCGAAGGCCGACCCTGCGCCACTGCCGTCCTCGGACGACGCCATCGCGTTCGCACCCGTGACCCAACTGTCGCGATGGATCGAGTCACGGAAACTCACCTCCGAGCGGCTTACGAATATTTATCTCAGTCGCATCGAACGGTTGGATTCAAAGATCCGATCGATCATCACGCTTACCAGAGATCACGCGCTTTGGCGCGCGAAGGCGGCCGATGCCGAGATCGCCGCGGGCAAGTACCGGGGTCCGTTGCATGGCATCCCTTATGGCGTGAAAGATCTGCTCGATACGAAAGACATTCCAACCACATACGGCGCTGAACCATTCCGCAACCGTGTTCCCTCGGCGGACTCCGCGGTGGTGCGCAGGCTGAATGAAGCCGGCGCGGTGCTGTTGGCGAAGCTCTCGCTCGGCGCGCTCGCACTCAATGACATTTGGTTCGGCGGCCAGACGATGAACCCGTGGCTTTTGGAAGAGGGCGCTTCAGGATCGAGCGCCGGGCCGGGAGCGGCCACGGCCGCGGCGCTGGTCGCATTCTCTATCGGAAGCGAAACTGGCGGGAGCATCGTCAGCCCGGCAATGCGCTGTGGCGTGACTGGCCTGCGCCCGACGTTCGGCCGCGTGCCACGCACCGGCGCGATGACGCTCTGCTGGTCTCTTGACAAGCTCGGTCCGATGACAAGGACCGTCGAAGACGCGATGCTGGTTCTTCACGCTATCAGCGGGCCTGATGGGGGCGATGCGTCGAGCGTGGCGAGCCGGCTCGACTTCGACGCCACGGCGCCGGTAGCCGGATTGAAAGTAGGCTACATCGCACAGTGGATGAAAGATAGCCCTGCAACAGACGTAGACCGGGCGGCGATGGAGACGATGAAGAAGCTAAAGATGGAACTGAAAGAAGTGACGCTTCCCGATTGGCCGTACAGCTCGCTTATGCCGATTCTATTTGCTGAGGGCGCGGCATCGTTTGAGGAGCTGGCGCTCAATAATGAACTCGGATCACTCAAGGTACAGGTCAAGGATGCGTGGCCGAACCTATTTCGAGAGGCGCGGTTTCTTTCCGCGGTCGATTTCGTGCAAGCCGATCGGTTCCGGCGCAAGGTGGCGCTGGAAATGGCGCGGGTCTTTAAGGACGTAGACCTTTTGATCGTGCCATCGCTCCGCGACGAGCAGCTCACCATCACGAACTTCACCGGTCATCCATCGCTCACGCTGCGCGCCGGGTTCGTCGAGGTTTCGGAAGCGCGAAGCGACTGGGCTCCGGATCCGGCCAGTCCGCTGCCGAAGTTCAATCCGCCCCGTCGCGTGCCGCACGGGATCACGATCCTCGGCCGCCCGTTCGATGACGGATTGGTGGGGCAGGTGGGACTGGCGCTCGAACGGGAGTTCGGCGTGGCGGGGGAAAGGCCGGCAGGGTTTTAGTCGAAAGCGCACCCGGTCTTACGCAGTTAGACGGAACTGCCGGTAGCAGACGTAGAACAGGCGCAGAAAGTAAAGGGCATGGAGCCGACGGCGCACAAGACGCGCCGCGGCTCATGCCCATCCCGTTGGACGGACAGGCGTGCAAGACATCGCAAACCGTGAAGACATTTGTAGCTAGGACTCCCGCCCAGTGGCGCAAGTGGCTCGTCGAGCACCATGATTCCGAGTCCGAGGTGTGGCTCGTCTTCTATAAGGTCCACACGGGTCGTCGATCGATAGCGTACTCGGACGCAATCGATGAGGCGTTGTGCTTTGGCTGGGTGGATAGCCTGGTTAAACGTTTGGACGACTCTCGCTACGCGCTGAAGTTCACGCCCAGGAAAGCGGATAGCCGGTGGTCAACGATTAACCGGAAGCGCTACGCGGCATTGAAAGCCAGCGGTCGATTGCAGCCCGGCGGAATCAATCGCGCGCCGACGGACCGCACCTACGGTCCACGACCGCCACGGTTCCAAATGCCCGCAACGGTGCCCTCGTACATTCAGGCGGCGCTACGGAAACAGCCGGCGGCATGGCGGTACTTCCAGGGGCTTGCGCCCTCGCATCGGCGACGGTATGTCGGCTGGATCGAGTCCGCCAAGCGCGAGGAGACAAAGGCCAGGCGCCTGCAGGAGGCAATTCGCCTTCTTGCGGCAGGCAAACCGCTGGGCCTCAAGTAGGCAGCCGCCCAACAAAGCTTGCAGCCGACGGCGGCCGGTTCATTCTGAGCCGCCGCGGCTGAAGCGGCACGTTGGGCGGTAAATGGCCGAAGGTTGTCCATATGACACGACCAGAGATTCCAGGCATCTCACCCTTCTTCATCGTGCATGACGCCCGAATCGCCGGCTCAAAGGCTAAAGGCCAACAGGGACTCACGCCAGTATGTCATTGAAACGAAACTCTAACTCGTCAAGACCAGCAGTCCAAATGCTTCACGCACTCTTGATGATAATGAAAAACGTCGAAAGATTCAGAACCAGAACAACAAACACCTCACTGTTTTACAAAGAATACATCCCACGCCCATCTACCGACACTTGCACCATGCGCGTCGTACACCTTTGCGCGATAGCGGAACCCATTACCATACTGGTCGGTTCGCTTTGATTCCTTGTAGTTAAGACTAATTGCAGAGACTCCTAGCGACGGCAGGGTGTGAAGCTCATTTGATTCAGCGACCCCATTGTGATTCGTATCTTGCCATAGAAGCAGAGAAGAAAAGATTGCATCGTTGCTGTCAATCCGTCCGTCGTAATTACCGCCGTTCACTGACTTATCGTATTCTCCCAGCGCAATGAAACCATTCGGATTGGGCGAAGCAGGCTGAGGGGAATAGTTTCCGAATAATTCCGCGCCGTTATCAATTGCCCCGTTGCCATTCCGATCAAGCACAACGAATGCGTCATCGGAAGACGCTGAAGTCCAGGAGAGATGCTCAGCAGCTCCATCGTTATTAAGGTCGAAACTCACCCCACTTTCCGCATCTGTCAAATTAAAGCCATCTCCTGCAACGTCAACTAAGATGGGCGACGGACAGCATGGATCATATGTGGGATACCCCTCTCCAACTTGAAATTCCCCGCAAACAACCCCGTCACAAGGGCCGGGGTTTTGAGCAATGCCGCAATTACTTTGATACTGCGGAATGCTGCTTACTGAATCACTATCACACTGCCGCGGATCCATAGGCAAATTAGCGGGAATATCGTTTGGTCCGCCATAAGAATTCATTACGCTTTGAAGAGGACTCTGGCTAACTTGGTTCAAGTGGTAAAGCCCCATCGTGTGGCCAATTTCGTGCAGCATGACCTTTCGTATGAAATTATAATAGTCGGTTGAATTATTTCGATTCCAGGCGCGAATCGAGCCGGAGAATCTGGCGTCCCAATAAAAGGTTGTGGTTGCTTGGGTAACGTAACCAGATGAAGCGACCGCCGTGGCCGCAGCCGCTTTAGGGTCTGAGCCTAAGTAGCCAGCATTGGTATTTATCGTGAACAAACCTGTCTGTGAAGTATTGGAAAAATAAACCCTTGAACAATTATAAAGAGGACTGATGCTAGTCATATTCGGATAGTTCCAACTGCCTAACGCTCCCCCTCCTCCTAATTGATCCAGTTCTTGCTGATTGGCAAACCCGCTAGCAGTATAGTAAACAGTAGCATTAGCGTACCATCCATTATTTGCCCCTGGCTGTGGG
>JBASRM010000435.1:0-21220 GCA_049273835.1 Blastocatellia bacterium
GCAGAAAACAGTTTGAGGCATATCTCGGAGTCCTCGAGGGTGCAAAGAAAGCCGCTATTGATCCCGCGCTTGGGCTGATACTGGTACACTGGCCTTTGCCGCATCCTCCCGGCATATACAATCGGCATAAGAGTGACTTTGAGCTTAATGCGGAAAGCAGCTATCTGGACAATCTCGAACTAGCCGATCGAGCGCTGGGAGAGTTGCGTGCTGCAATGGAAGATGCAGGAGTGTGGGAGAACACAATCATCCTTGTGACATCCGATCACATGTGGAGAGCTGATATGTGGCGGCCGACATACATGTGGACGGCGGAGGATGAACAGGCTCTCCCAAGCGTAGCTGATCATCGTGTTCCGTTCTTGCTAAAACTTGCCGGCCAGAAGCACGAGGTTGAATATGACCCTGAGTTTAATACTATTCTCACACACGATTTATTGCTTGCGTTATTAGGGGGCGAAATTGCTCGCCCTGATACTGTAATGAGTTGGCTTGACCGGCATCGCTAGACTCGCGGGATGCCGCGGTGTGATGAGTCGAAATGATAGCCCTGTCGCGTTTGCTAATCGCAGGCCGTGCTCCATCATTACGACTGAGTCGGATTCGAGATCCGCTTCTAGAGGGAGTAGGACGCTGGCTATACCTCTTTCGTAAGTGATATAGGACTGCCAATGTTTAAGGACTTAGCGAGAGCGGTGTCGCTAGCTAACCTGTGTTTTATTTCATCCTGGGCCGCGCTGGTCAATACAACTTATAACATTCCCAGCTTCAACCGATACTTCGCGATCCTCCTTGGCGTCGGATTATTAGCCACACTCTTTTGGATAGTCATCACCCTGGCTAGACGCTCCAGGAGCGCATTGGCGTTGAGGCTTGCGCGATTAGTATTTCCTCTTGTGCTACTGATTCCACTGAACGGAATCACGCGGATTCTGTTCCCGAAGCAATTGCTTGTCATCGAGTTGCTGATGACGGGACTTGGGATAGTGTTGATAAGTCTGTCGGATATCACACCCTGGAATCATATTGTTGTTCGCACCGCGGGGATTTTAACTCTGGTCTTTTTTCCATTCTCTTTGATCACCTTGTTTCAAGCGTCCTGGTCATTAACCAGGTTTTCAGATAAACCCGCGGCCCCGACCTTGCCGACCATAAACACAGTCGGGTCGCGAGTGATCTGGCTCGTGTTCGATGAGTTGGACCAGCAAGTCGCTTTTTCGGAACGGCCGGAGAGTCTTCACCTACCCGAGCTTGACCGTCTTCGCGGACAGGCGATCTATGCCTCAAATGCCTACCCACCGGCGGACCACACCTTGATCTCAATGCCTGCCCTTATAACCGGACAGCTCCTCTCTAAAACCAAACTGGCCCATCCATCCGAGCTAATGATCACCGCCGCCGGCTCTGAGCGTTCGGCGAGCTGGAGCAGCCAGCCCAATCTGTTCTCCAGGGCTCGTCAGGCGGGATTCAACAGTGCGGTGGTAGGCTGGTACCTTCCGTATTGCAGAATTGTTGGTGACAGTCTGGTAAGTTGCTATTGGTACAGTTCCGATGAATCGGAATTAGCGGGAGGTCTAATCACTCCCATTCGGGATCTGGTCAACACAACTCCGCTTTTATCAATCCTCGCCTCTCAGGTTGGAATAATCGATACGAAAGCAAGCCAGAGACGGGAGCGGCAAAATCATTTGAATGCTTACATGGGAGTGTTGGAGCGCGCAAAGATTGCGGCCGCCGATCCCAGCCTCGGATTGATCCTGCTGCACTGGCCGGTACCGCACGGCCCGAGCATATTTAATCGGCTCAAAAACGATTTTGAACTTGACGGCGAGACCAGTTACCTCGACAACTTTCTCCTGGTCGATCGTGCATTGGGCGATCTGCGCCGTTCGATGGAGGAGGCCGGGACCTGGGACGAGACGATTGTCCTGGTGACATCCGACCATTGGTGGAGAGATGACATATGGCGGACAAACTATCCGTGGACTGAACAGGATCGAGAACTATCCCAAGGCCACAATGATCATCGGATACCATTCGTGTTGAAATTGGCTCGCCAAAGCCGCGCCGTTGAATACGGTTCCGAATTCAACACAATTGTTACTCACGATCTCCTACTCGCTTTATTAAAGGGCGAGCTTTCCGATGCGGAGAGTGTAATAAATTGGCTTGATCAACGTAGATCAACAGCGGGAAATCCAATTGATGAACCAAAATGAGCGTCACTGAGTTCGTGAATGAACCTGGTCGCGTTCTTTCTTAGATCACGTTAGAAAACGGCGATCGCGTTCGAACGTACCGAAGAGAGTATTCCGGGGCGCCCAATGAAGCGTAATAATCCGGCGATCTTGATTTTCGCTGTCCTCGTAGCAGGAACTCTTTCTCTCTATCTTGCTGACCTTAAGCCAAATACTTTCGGCTTTTACCATGACGACGGAATCTATGTAGTCACTGCCAAGGCTCTGGCTACCGGTAACGGCTATCGAATCATCAGTCTTCCCAGCGAACCGGCCCAGACGAAATACCCACCCTTTTATCCTTTCCTGCTCTCATTGATCTGGCGCTTGCACCCGCAGTTTCCTGAGAATCTATCGGCGATGATGCTGTTGTCCGCACTAGCAACAATAGGCTTTCTTGCTTTGACGTGGTGGTATCTCACGACCCAAAAGTACGCTTCGAAGGGGCTGGCTTTACTAGTCGTAGGGTTGGTGGCGATAAACTGGCGGACCCTTATCTTAGCCACAGGCATTTACTCGGAGATGTTCTATGCCCTGCTGTCAATTGCCGGATTGTATCTTGCGGAAGCGCATGACAAGGACAAGCAGACTTGGAAAGGATCCGTGGGACTGGGCCTCGTCATCGGACTAGCGTTTTTGACGCGAACATCGGGTATCGCATTGCTAATCTCGTTGGGCGCGTACTACGCGCTGCATAAAAGGTTCCGGAGAGTTCTTGTACCCTTAGCCGCCGGAGGTGTTTTTGTAATCGCGTGGGTCGGATGGAGCTACATCAACAGGACCAGCGGCGACGGGGTGAACACCGCATATTACACAAGCTATTTCCGGGATTTCAGCGATATCATAACCGAGTTGCAACGGGAGGGTAATGCGTCACTCTTATCCATTCTCCTGAAGTTGATTCTTCGAAACATTGCGTTAATCACTTTCACTATCCCGACTGTTTGCCTCGGTCTGAGTGTCAACTCTATACAAGATTTAAGCGGTCACTTTCTTGTTTTAGGGCTTGGTTTGTTAGTCGTCGCCGTTCTTCTCGTTATCAAAGGCTTCGTGAGAACCAGCCCTGGAGACCTGCGTCTGTTACACACTTACGTGCTGACATATTTGGCCTTACATCTGCTTTGGCCTTACGGCATTTACGATCGTTTTCTGATGCCGTTGTTACCATTCCTGCTGCTCTTTTTGACTACCGAGATCGCAGGGCTGATCCAACTAGCTCGTAGAGAGTTCTCCTCAAGCGGGCAGATCGCGGGAAGGTTAGCTGCCATCGTTCTCGTTTCAGCGATGTTCATGGTGCTTGGTGTAACGCTTTATAATTATGGCGCTGGTGCTTATCGCTCGTTGTTCTCTTCGAAAGACAACGCTGACAACCGCGCTGCAGAAGATGCGCAAGCCATCGGATGGATCAATACGAACACCCCTGCTTCTGATGTTTTGGTATGTTACCGAGATCCTCTGTACTATCTTTACACCGGGCGCAAAGCGACCCGATTATCATCAAAGGACGAAAGCAGGTTAGACGGGCCACGAGCAACAGATGATCGGAGAGCACACTCGATCTTTCGAATCCTGGATGAAAGTCACCCTCGCTATCTGATTTCCACCTCGAGTGACTTTGCCCTCGAAGGTCAAGCTGAGCTCCGTCGACAGGGCTTGTCCACCTCGTTAGAGAAGAATCCAAATGTTTTTGTCCCTGTATTTGAATCCGAAGACGGGCGCTGTGTGATATACCGAATCCAGAATGACGAGAGATGACTCGGTAGTTTGAGTGCGAAGATCTTATGTTGATTTGATCAGCGATTGCTTGTGCGATCTTCGGGTGTTGTTTAAGGAGTGGCCGAAACCGATTGCAGCAGCTTGTAGTGTCGGAGGCTAACATCTCCAAATTGTTGTTCTGACACCATCAGCAGGGCTTCATTGTTCTTGAACCATTCCGCGAGAGACTGCGTTTCAGGGTCAGCGGCCACCGGATCAACCACAACCCAAAACTCCTTGTATTTTCGCGACGCTGTACCGATCTCTACCAGATCCTTCTCGCTTAGCATCTGCCCGCCTACATTGTATCCAATCACATACCCTCCACCGGAGGCTGGATCCCACAACACCTTGTCTGTTGCTGCGGAGTCTCGATAATGCAATACAGGGTAATAACTCGCGGGTGATAGATGGGCAATCAGCACGTCAGGCGCATCGTGTCCGGACAATTCCGACGCGATACGACTGTAAGGTTTTTCAGGAGGCTGTCTGTGCGTTACTGTCTCGAACACTGGGAACGCTGCGAGTCCTAAGACGCACGCTAACGCCATCTTCCACTCAACTCTTAACGCCGCGATTCCAACGAGAACATAGACCCCCACAAGAAAAGGTAAGAAATACCTGGGCACGAAGAACGTGTACTCCTTGATCACGGTGGATGCGACGTAAACCAGAATCACCGGCAAGAGCACGTACGCACTCAAGAAAATAGTGTGTCTTTTGAGATTGCTACCTTCCACGGGTGCCTGCTTCGCCCGTCCCAGACACGCAATGACAAAGAATGCCGCCGTGAGCGCGAGTGACCTCCTCCCGCCACTTGTATATAGGGCCAGCTCTAGCAACGAGTGCAAACCAGGCTGCCCCGGCCATTGAAACCCGCCAACTGAAGCTTGCAACTTTAGTTGATTCGATAGGAATGGTGCCAACGGCAAACAGCTACAACCGATTACAATCAAAGAGAGCGCATATCGGCGAGTCATCCGGATCGTACTGGGACGATAAATTACCAAACCGAGCGTGTGGATGAGCACCAGCAACAAGCCGAACCAGTGGGTATACAAAACAAGGGTGGTCGCAACTAAATAACCAACCGGCATAATGGTTGCGCCGGAGGGAATGCCTTCTCGATGTTCTGATGCCCGGATGGCTGATAGAAAAAAATAGGTCGACAGCAGACTGAGGAAAAGAAAGATCGCATAAGGCCGCGCTTCTATGCTGTAGTAGATCGCCATCGGAGATACTGCCAGCAGCAAGCAGGCGACAAGCCCCGCGTATTTGCCCCCAACCTGCCTCGCCACCAGATACGCAGCGCAGATTGAGGCCACTCCAAATAATAAGGATAAGTACTTAACGTGGGCGTCCGAATCGCCCAGCTTGATCCACAGGTGAAGAAGCAGCGTGTAAAGCGGCGGGTTGGTGTCCCCGCCCAGAAAAATGCTGTGCATCATCACGCCAAAAGGCTGCTTGGCCACGATCAGACTAAACACCTCGTCATACCACAGGTCAGCGCTCATCTTGGGAGACCATAATCGCAGGGCAGTTCCCGCCGCGACGATGACAGCGACCGCGAACAACTCGCTTTTGGCTCTTATGAGTTTTTGCACAACCGTCGGTCCGTTGGCGGAGCAAGCATTCCAGGGCTTCAGTCTTTTTCATCTCTGGGAATAAACGTCGTACCCTTATACTTTTCTATCAGCTCACGATTCTCCGGTATGTCTTTGAGCAGAATATTTGCAGTCGTGTCGGCGTAGACAAGTTTCCAATTGCCGCTTGCCTCTAGATGCCGGCAAATAGGAAAGTTTGCATTGAATATCACCCAGGTCACATCATATTTGTTTAGGACGTTCTCGTAGTCGAGATCGACCTTTACTATCTTTACATACTCTTTAACGAACGCCGCACCATACATATCGGAGCGGCCGTCCATGAACACTTTATAGTGCGGGTAGCTCTTATATATTATGTATCCACCCCAAAGGTCATTATTAAACATATTGCCGCTTATTCCATTTGTCCTAGCGAACTCCAGAGCGTCTACCGGAAACTCATTCTTGTCATGCCTGGCGTCTACTAATTGAATCTTCCCGAGCCTTCCATCGTTTAGACAGATCACGAAACTGAGTACAATGCCGACGTAGACCCATAGATGCCGATTAAACCGCATCTCCAATGTCGTTACGTTTTCCGAAATCTTTTTAGAAATGTTACTTATCTCTTTCACCCCCCTCACCCGAGTCATTTGAAGCGCAAGGCGGTCCAATACTCCTCCAGCTCGGACAGCCGCTGACGGGGTTAGCAGGATCGCGAACAGCGGAATGAATCGGGCGGAAAAAAGGGCCATATGCGTTAGAAGCAGCGCCACGCCCCCCTCGAAAACGTCCGGCTTTCTTCTAGACAGAACGAACGTCACGATAATTACAAGCAGCATGAATTCGAAGATTACGTATTTGTGGAAGTTTGGGGACTGCCACTCAGATATAACGTCCATTAAGTAGTTTTGGCCGACATTATGAAACGGGAAATACAGTATGGCCGGGCCGTGTGGGTTCACGAACGTAACGAGCGTGCTAAGGAGTGCAATGATGCCAAGTGCTCTGAAATTCTTTTTCGCCTCCTCTCTCTTTTGCTGAGCAGTTACAGATAAAAGGAGGTTGCCGCCGGCATACAGGAATATGAGGATCAGGCCGATCACGTATCCGCCATGGAGGTTTACCCACGCGAGCATCAACAGCGGTAGGAATTTCAAATAGTTAATCTTCTCGCGCTGATAGAGCTCCAGGATAACGATAAAGGCAAGAGTCAGTAGAAACGAAAAAACATGCGGCCTGGCAAGCCAATGCAGCGTGGAGGCCCAGGCTGCGATGATGGTGAAGAAAGCCGCGGTTACTGCGCTCACTTTCCTGTGCACCATGAATCTGAACAGGAAGAAGAAGGTAAGGGCGATCAACGTGCCTGACAGCAGTACGACGCCGTTAAGACCCATCAGCCTGTGAAATGCTGCTAGCACTACGTCTGCGAGCCACTCGTGCGACGTCCACGAACTTCCTGGCATCGTGTGCGAGTAGGGATCGGTGTAGGGTATTTTGAAGGTATCAAGTATCGTTTCGCCCGTTACAATGTGCCAGCCCGTATCACCATCGCCTAAGAGCCTGGAACCATCGCGAAGGGCTACGAAAAAGAAGCGAAGAAACAGGACGTCGGCTATTGACGGCATCAGCCAGTCTGCTAATCCGGATGTTCTGGCAGCGTCTTCGTGGGTCAAAGATCTGCTGTCCGCTTTCTCTGAAGTCAAGTTTCTCCTTGGCACAGGCACGGAACCTGGTGAGGGCAAGTAGTACAACCAATCCCGGCCGGACGCGTCCAGGTACTCCCCGCAAAGTTCTCAGGCGATCTATACTGCGTTCTGGTCTATTTAATCAACTCGCGACCGATGTAGTTTGAAAACCCCTGCCGCAGTATTTCGCCGAAACGGACTGCTTACCCGGCGTTTGCCCCTCCCTAGAAAAACTCAATGCCCGCTATCGAGTCATAAGGTACCAGCCGCCGTAGACACTTCGAGTCGCGGCGACCGTCATAACATGACCGATCTTCTTTGCGCTAGGGTTTTCCGTGCGCAAGTTGAGCTGCAGCATCGAGATATCAAGTACTGGAAAAGTAGCGGGGTTTGTCCTTTAGTTTCATTCGGACACAGTTCAAACGGTAGGCTAAATCTCTGAATTAGAGGACCGCAAGAGCTTCTACCCGTCCGGGGTAGCCATTTAATGTAATTGACATCGAAAGCGAGGTGTGATAAAGACAAGTCCCAAGGCCCCGTGAGAGAGGGTTGGGCACGCGTTGGGCGGAGCAACAATTCGTCGGTCGTAAGAAACCAAAAGGGGCGGCACACGCCGTCATCCCCGAGGCACGGCGGAAGTTGACCGCAGCCGAATTGAAAATCATTGGCTGAGACTGGCCGTGAACTTCGATGAGGATTTATTGGGAGTCACTCTTGCACTACGCATTATGGCAATACCCCGTCCAGACTCGAAGCTCTGCTGAGATGTAGGAGCACCATCAGTCTCAATTCTCAACTCAAATCATAAGGAGAACTCCGAAAATGAAAAACCTAGTCAAACGTTTCCTCATGGAAGAGTCAGGTCAAGACATCATTGAGTACGCCCTAATGATCGTCATCGTGGCTCTGACTGTGGCAGGTCTGACCCCTGGCATCGACTCCGCAGTAAGCACTGTCTTATCTGCGGGGAAGAGCGCACTCGCGCTACCCTAGAGGTTGGATCCGTCGCTTCCGACTGAGATTTGTACTCTTGGTTGAGCGACAGCCGTGTGGTTGTCGCTCACCTTTTAAGTCTTAAGTCATAAAAACATGCCGACTGTGCTTATCCTTCTCAGTGCTACCACTGCGGGGATTCTCGATTTTCGTTGGCAACGGATACCGAACTGGCTGGTCCTGGCAACCCTGGCGACTTCGCTAACTTGGCACACTGCAGTAAACGGCCTTAACGGTCTGTGGATGAGTGTGGCAGGATTGCTGCTGGGAACTGCCATACTGTTTCCATTGTTCGTTGTGCGTGGCATGGGGGCGGGCGACGTCAAGCTTTTCGGCGCGCTCGGCGCCGCGGTAACTTTTAAGAATGTACTCACTCTTTTCGTTATATCGGCACTGATAGCTGGCGTGATGGCACTGGTACGAGCGCTCTGGGCCCGGGCCCTGATTGTCACGGTGGTAAACGCGTTGGGCATGGTCGACCGAATGGTTCGGCGACCGCTCCGGCCCCACCCGTTGTTGAGCATTGATAACCCGAATGCTCTGACGATCCCTTTTGGTGTATCTGTCGCTCTTGCGACCTGGGTGTTCGTTTTCTTCGGTAAGCTATGAGACGGACAGCAATGAGAGAGACTGGGAGAGATTCCGGCGAGCGCGGAGCCGCTGTTATCGAAGGTGCGATGATTCTGCTCACCCTGTTTACCCTCATCTTTGCGATTTGGGAGGCGGGGCGGATGTTTAACGTCCAGGAGGTCACCACTAACGCCGCTCGCGAGGGCGCGAGACTTGCGGTTGCGCCGCTCACTCAGACGAGCACCCTGCCTACTGACACTGCCATTCGGGACCGAGCAAACATATTTCTTCGTTCCTCAGCGATAACCAACGCAACCATCACTATCAACGACGGCAACGGCATCGGAACACCCGTGATCATAAACGGAAACGAGTTCACCAGGGTAAGGGTGGACGTGCCCTATCGTTTTCTGAACTTACCATTGCTTGGCGGTCTAAGCGTCACCCTTTCCGGCGAGGCCTTGATGCGCAATGAGACAAGCCCATAACATCTCTGACAAGGGCGATCCCGATAAACGGGACGCGGGCGCCATCCTCATAGAACTGGCGCTTGTTATGCCGTTCCTCGTGATACTGTTTATCACCATAGTCGACCTCGGTCTGCTCATTCGGGAGCACCAGGTCCTTCAAAACGCAGCGCGCGAAGGGGCACGATTCTCCTCTCTTCCTCAAAACTGCATTTCCTGCAGGCCAGTCGCTTGTGCGGATTGCGTTGGAGGGTGCGGCGGGCCCGGTTGCAAAACTCAGGCACAGGTACAAGCGGCAATCGCGGCGCATGTGGTCAATTACATGGCGCAGGAAGGTATAACCATATCGGCAAGTAATATCACCATTAACCAGTGCTTTCCAATTTCCGTGACGGTGGGAGGGAGCACCATTACGGCGTTTGCTTCCGAAGTGACAATCACATATGATCGAGCCTTGCTGGTTTCGCCTTCTCCTGCCGTGGGCGACGCTACCCTGACCGGCAGGGCAGTTTTTCGCGATCTATATGGACCAAGCTGTCCGTGAGTGCCGCGCGCCTGGTGCGCCGGCCGGGAGTTGTGTTTTATGAAGAATCGTATGCTCATCCTCGCTGTTCTTGCCCTCGCGCTTAGCGGCGCCGTGGCTTACTATGCGTACCGGATATTGAAAAATCGGCTCAGCCCCTCGGATGAAACAGTTCAAATCGTGGTCGCCCTGGAGAAGCTATCTCTGGGGGCCCGGATAACCGAGCAGCAACTGCGATTGACCCCATGGCCAAAAGCCACCCCACTCGAAGGAAGTTTCATTACTCCCAGCGAAGTAGTGGGTCGTGGCGTCATCGTGCCGATGTCTCCAAATGAGCCGGTGCTTGAATCCAAGCTTGCGCCGAGAGAGGCTGGCGCTGGACTAACCACCGCCATTCCCGAAGGGATGCGCGCCGTGTCGGTGAGAGTAAATGAAGTGATTGGCGTCGCCGGGTTTGTTACACCGGGCACCCGCGTAGACGTTATTGCGATCGGCTCTCTCAGCGGAGATGGACAGGACCAACGATCAAAAGTCTTCCTGGAGAACGTGCAGGTACTGGCTGCGGGTCAAAACGTACAGCGCGATGCCAACGGACAGCCACAGCAGAACGTGCAGGTTGTAACGCTGCTGGTGAGTCCTGAGGATTCGCAGAAACTCGCTCTGGCATCCGCCAGCGAAACCCGCATACAACTGGCACTGCGCAACCCGATGGACCAGCTGGATGCAAACCCTGTCGCGGTTAACAAGACATCTCTTTACGGCAACTCGACCGGTTATAAAGACCCTTCTTCTGAGGAAACCAAACCGGTTATCATAAGACGCCCCAGAAAGCCCCGTGCGATTGTCGCCGCGGCCTCTCCCGTTGTTGCTCCGCCACCGGCGCCCCCGAAACGCATTGTTGAAGTGGAAATGATTAGGGGTGACAAACGGGAAAAGTCGAGCTTTGAAGAAAAGCGCCCCTGAGATGTGAGTCAAGCAGGAAACAAAAGAAGCCTGAGGGAAAAAGAATGAAGAGCAAACCTCGTTTTCTCACGTTCATCCTGCTCGGCGTGGTTGTGAGTGGCGTGTCTGCCAGGACGCCGCAGGCTTCGAACGCTCTCGTTTCGCTGCGGCCTCGGACGACTACGCCTGCAATTACCGATGCCCTCGAAATCGGGTGGCAGCGTCCCGATGAGCCCGTAACGCTTCGTCTTTTCGCGGGCAGATCAACGGTCTTGAGGTCTCCGGAAATACTGAAGCGCGTCTCGGTCACCGATCCTACAATTGCGACGGCGATTATTGTCTCTCCAAATCAGGTGCTGGTTCATGGCGTCTTGCCGGGCGCAGTTACGCTGATCCTTTGGGATGAGCAAGAGCGAACACGCACCTTCGACCTTCAAGTTGAGCTCGACATCAGTGGTTTGCGCGACTCAATGAAGCAGGCTTTTCCAAATGAGCCGATTGAAGTCAGCCAGGCCGACTCTTCAGTTGTCCTGACCGGAATCGTCGCCTCCAAGGAAGTCGCCGACCGAGCGGTTGCACTAGCGCAGACGCGTACAAAGGGTGTTGTCAACCTGCTTGTGATCGCGACAACCAGCGGTGAAGTCCTGCTGCAGGTTCGCTTCGCCGAAGTTGATCGAGCAGCAATTCAGCAGTTGGGCCTCAACGTATTCAGCACCGGTGCGGCCAACACTCCCGGGGCTATCTCGACTGGGCAGTTCAGTCCGCCGCAAGCCGGCGGCCAAGCAGGCGGTCAAGGCAGGGTCACCGGAGCAATTCCGGGTAAAGGTCAACTGCCGGGGTTCACTAGTTCTTTTACTCTCGCAGACCTCCTGAATGTCTTTATTTTTAGGCCGGACCTGAATCTGGGGATAACGCTGAGGGCCCTCCAACAGCGCAACGTGCTTCAAATTCTAGCTGAGCCAAATCTCCTGGCCCTGAACGGGCGGGAGGCAAGCTTCCTCGCCGGGGGCGAGTTTCCCTTCCCTATCGTCCAGGGGGTAGGCGGGTTGAATTCCGTTACCATCGTCTTCAAGGAATTCGGAGTCCGGTTGAAGTTCACACCCAACATCCTCTCCGACGGAACAATTCGTTTGAAGGTAGCTCCGGAGGTCAGCGCGCTTGATTTCACCAACGCGCTCACGATCTCGGGCTTTGTGGTTCCCGCTCTCTCTACGCGGCGGGCAGAGACCGAAGTCGAATTGAAAGACGGTCAAAGTTTCGCGATTGCGGGACTAATCGATAATCGGCTTACTGAGAATGCATCGAAAATCCCGGGTCTGGGCGATATCCCGATAATTGGAAAACTGTTCCGGAGTCGCTCTATGAACAAGAGCAACACCGAGTTGCTGGTGATGGTAACTCCGAAACTGGTGAAGCCGCTGGCGCCCGGTCAGGTGCCCACGATGCCGAGTTTCGAGAAACCTTTTCTTGATAAAGATAAGTTCGACGGGAAGTCGGGAGAGGCGCCGCCGAAAAAGAAAAACTGATGCGGGAGAGGGCGCGCGGTAAAGGAGAAGCAAATGCCTGAAAGAGATAACGAGAGTGGGTACGCGCTGATAATGGTTGCGCTTGTCCTATTTTTGTTTTTGGGTTTTGCGGCTCTGGCAGTTGACGTGGGAGTCGCATCAAGTGCACGAACGGCAGCTCAGCGCGCTGCAGATGCTGCTGCGCTCGCAGGCGCGTTCACGTTCATCAACAACCCGACTGCGGCGCAGCCCGCGACCGCTCAGGCGCACGCTACAGCAACGGCAACACAAAACACAATTATGGGTGCCGCGATAGCTGCCGGAGATGTGACGGTTACCGTTGATACGAACAATCGGCGCGTAACTGTCGCGGTCGCGCACTCTCAAAATACGTTCTTCGGGTCTGTGGTCGGACAAGCAACCGCCGCAGTCAACGCGACGGGCATTGCGGAAGCTGCCAGCAGCGCCACTGGTGGTGGGAACGTAAAGCCATTCTTTATTCCTAACACCGCACTTTCGACCTTGGATCCTTGCGCCGCCTGCACTGCGAACCCGAAGCAGTTGCTCATCGACAATAATCAACCGACAAATTGGGCGTTGACCAAAATCTCTTCCGGTACCACCGATAACAGATTTCAGGTCAAGCCTAACAATCCGGACCAGGCCCTTCGTCCCGGAGACTTTTATTTGATCGACTTGTCCGGCTCCACGCCCGGAACCATTGATGAGATCATCGCTGGCTTCCTTGCCGACCCGGGGTTCTGTAGCCAGAGCTACTCAGTGCTTACCGGCAACCATGTCGGTCCGACAACCCACGGTATCGAGGATATGATAGGGTGCCCGGACAATCGCGACCTTTACGTAAGTCCCGGGAACTACACACTGACTCCTAGTGGATTAACCAGCGATACCAGCAAATCGATATTCATTGCCCCGATATGGAATGTTTGCAATGCGGTCGTCAGTGGTACGCCCTTTTGCCCATCCGGGAAATTCCCGGGCGGCACGCAGGTAACCCTGAGCGTAGTTGGCTATGCTTTAATTTTTATGGAAGGATTTCAGAACAGTCCGAACAATCCCCCAAGTTGCAGCGGCAACAATGCTGTAGGTCGCCTGGTGGGCGTCGCGGCCTGCGGATCACAACTGGGCGGTGGTGGCGGCGGGATAGATCCGACCGAAACGGGACCATTCGCTCTTCCGTTGCGGTTGGTTCGAGTACCATGATGAACTTACAGGGAATTGGGTATTTATTCGTTAGTAAGGCTGTAAAGGAAGTATGGCATCATCAGAAATAACCGTTGGGATTCTTTCTCCTTCCGAGGACACCCGCGAACTGCTTCGCATCCAGGTAAACGCAACCGGGCAAGCATCCGCCCAGATCGAAGCCGACGTGTATTGCTCTACACAGAGTGATCGATCGGCACGGCTGCTCCTCGAGGCAGCGCCGGATATAATCATCGTCGATATGCACGACCCGCAAGCCGCTCTGCTGAGCTTGCACGTGCTGCACGCGGCTCTCCCCGAAACCTGGCTTTTCGTGTGCTCCGCTGCAAACAACCCGCAATTGATCATAGAAACGATGCGGGCGGGAGCCCGCGAGTTTTTACCAAGCCCAATCCCGCCCGCCACTCTCTCCCAGGCGTTGGGTCGCTTTATTGCCGAGAAGCAATATCGCCAACACACCGTCGGAAAGATTTATTGCATCACCTCTGCAAAAGGCGGGGTCGGGGCGACCTCTCTTTCGATTAACGTTGCGGCATCCCTCGTTGGCGTCCCCAAGACCCACGTGGCTCTAATTGATTTGAACAGTCCCGTCGGCGACACGGCCGCTCACCTCAACCTTAAGCCGCAATTCACAGTATCCGAGGCTCTGGCATCGGCGGCACGCTTGGACCCCGTTCTGCTTGAAAGCTATGTGAGCCACGCTCACGGAATAGCAGTGCTACCGGGTCCCAGGGATTTCCGGTCGGACTTCATCCCCGGGGCGGATGCGCTGGCTCGCGTGCTTGAAGTGATTGCCCAAACCTATACGCATGCCTTTGTCGATCTCGCCTCATCGCTAAGCAAAGAGTACGTAGAAATCGTCACCGGAATGTCTACCACGGTGGTTGTCGTTTCCACCACCGAGCTGCCCGCGCTTTGGCGTACCGAGCGGCTGCTCAGGTTTCTTGCCACCTGCGGAATGGGTGAGAAGGTGCGGCTGGTGATAAATCGCGCGCATAAATCCGATGAAGTCACCGACAGCGAAATAGAGCGAGTCCTAAAGCTGTCCCCATATTGGAAGTTGCCCAATAACTACCGCGGCTCAATAAAGGCTATACTTTCCGGCCACCCTCTGGTATCGGAGAACCATTCGGATCTGGCAGCCAGCTATCGAGCGTTGGCCCATCGGCTGACTGACATCCCGCTGCCTGATAAGAAGCGCGGTCTTTTTGGAATTTTTTCTAACTGAGGAGTCCTATTGTGTTTGATGCGGAGTACCGTGAATTAAAAACGAGGCTTCATACCAAGATTCTTGATGAGGTAGATCTCGAGAGCCTGAACCGCCTTACCGACGAAGTGGCGCGGGAGCACGTGACGCAATTGCTCCGCGACATGCTGCAGCGGGAAAAGACGCCCCTTGCTCTTGCCGAGCGCCAAAAACTCGTTGCCGAAATACTCGACGAGCTGTTTGGATTGGGCCCTCTTCAGCCGTTACTCGATGACCATACCGTTGCTGACATACTCGTTAACGGCGCGAGCACGGTTTATGTCGAGAGATTTGGCATACTCGAGCGCACCGACGTCCGTTTTAACGACAATCAGCATTTGATGCGGATCATTGAGCGCATAGTCTCGCGGGTTGGCCGCCGGGTGGATGAGTCATCACCGATGGTGGATGCGCGACTCCAGGACGGCTCGCGAGTGAACGCAATCATTCCGCCGCTTGCGCTCGACGGTCCGACCCTCTCCATCCGTCGATTCGGCCGCGACCGGCTTACCGCGAACGACCTGCTCGCAAACAACTCACTGACCGGGTTTATGTTGGAGTTGTTGAAGGCAACAGTCCAGGGCAAGCTTAACATTCTGATATCAGGCGGAACCGGGGCGGGAAAAACAACATTGTTGAACGTCCTCTCAGCGTTCATTCCCGAGAGTGAGCGAATCGTAACTATCGAGGACGCGGCGGAGTTGCAGCTCAAGCAGGACCACGTCGTGCGGCTTGAGACTCGTCCCCCCAACATTGAAGGCAAGGGGGCGGTTCGCCAGCGGCAGCTGGTAATCAACTCACTGCGTATGCGTCCCGACCGGATAATCGTCGGCGAGGTTCGCGGCGAAGAAGCGCTGGACATGCTGCAGGCGATGAATACCGGTCACGAAGGGTCCATGACCACCATTCACGCCAACAGCCCGCGAGATGCGCTGAGCAGGCTGGAGACCATGGTGGCGATGGCAAACTTGAACCTGCCCGATAAAGCAATTCGCCAGCAGATCGCATCGGCAACAAACCTGGTCGTACAGATAAGCCGAATGGTAGACGGCACCCGTAAGATCGTCAGCATTTCCGAGATTACCGGCATGGAGGGCGCCGTGGTCACCCTTCAGGACTTATTCGTCTTCGAACGGAAGGGCTACGACTCAAACAACAAGGTGCGCGGACGGTTCTGCGCCACCGGCATAAGGCCGAAATTCAGCGAGAAACTTCTTGGCGCCGGTATTCGACTGCCAATGGATATGTTCGATCCCAGCCAGTATCAGGCCGCCGATTGACCGTTTGTCTTTAAGGTGGAGTCATGACGGTATTTGTTCTAACAAGCATGATATTTCTGGTGACGTTAGGGTTGACCGCCAGTGCGTTGTATTTCTTTGTGGAAGCGCCTGCGGGCAAGAAGAGGATGCGCGCACGGTTGGCTGCCATTGAAGAAGCCTCGGTACGACCGACAATCGGCGACGAATTCGAAATGATGCGAGAACAGGTGGTCGGTCAGTTACCAACCCTCAATCGCTTACTGTTGCAGATCCCAATACTGACTAGAGTGCATCTGTTTGTAGAACAATCGGCGATGAACATAACGGTGGCAATGTTAATGCTGATCTCCTTCGCGATTGCCTTTGTCGTATTTCTAATCGGGCTGGTGACGTTTTTGCCGGTCTGGCTGGTGTTGGGTTTTGCCGCGGCTGCAGGCGCGATACCTTTCTTTGTTGTTCAGTTCAAACGCCGCCGTCGCTTCTTGAAGTTTGAAGAACAGTTTCCTGATGCGATCGATATGCTCGGGCGGGCCGTCAGGGCGGGACATGCCTTCACCACTGGCCTTGAGCTCATTGCCAAGGAGATGCCCGACCCGCTGGCAAGGGAGTTTAGAATCACTTACGAGCAGCAGAACTTCGGCCTACCGCTCAAAGACGCGCTGAACAACCTTTCAGTACGAATGCCGCTTCCCGACGTAAACTTTTTTACATCCGCATTGCAAATCCAACGCGAATCGGGCGGTAATCTTGGCGAAATTCTGGACAACCTTGCTCTGGTGATCCGCGAGCGATTCAAGATCCAACGCCAGGTAAGAGTAGTCACGGCCCAGGGACGCATGACACTGTACATACTTATGGTTCTCACGCCGGGATTTGCATTGCTGATGTATTTAAGAAATCCAGCCTATATAGGGCGGCTGTTCACGGACCCACTCGGGCAGAAAGCTCTTGGCTTCACGTTGATGCTGCAGGTCATAGGTCTCTTACTGATTCGCAAAATCATTCGCATAAAGGTTTGAAGGAGTCATTATGGATCTGACGCTCATGGCAATCGTCATCGGCGTACTGGTGTTTGTAGCTCTGTTCGCCGTTGTCTATGCATTCGGGGGCAGGAGGAGCAATCTCGAGGAGCGGCTTTCGCAGCCCACTTCTGGCGACAGAAGACCCAGATTTAGCTGGCGGGATGTCGTAAAGAGAAGCGAGCGAGTCTTTAAGCCGCTCGGCGACATGATTCCGCGCTCCCCGGAGGAAATGTCCCGGCAGGAGAAGCGCCTGGTCAAGGCCGGCATTCGGCATAAGGATGGCCCGGTGCTGTTTTACGGAGCGAAGCTGTGCCTGGCCGTAACCATTCTGATCACATTTGGGCTAACTGGCTTTATGGGGCCCACTCTTCCCAGTGCGTTGCGCGGAGTGGCGATCTCTGTGTTTCTGGGAGCCGCAATACCCGACATTTGGCTCCGACGCAAAGGACGCAATCGACAGGAGCGTATTCAGCTCGCTATCCCCGACGTCCTTGATCTGACTGTTGTCTGCGTCGAAGCAGGTTTGGGGCTCGACCAGTCACTAATGCGAATCGGCCAGGAAACTTCTAAGGTTCACTCTGATTTGAGCGACGAATTGCGATTGTACAATCTTGAAGTTAACGCGGGCCGTTCCCGCGCTGATGCGTTGCGGCATCTAGCCGCGCGTACGGAGGTCGACGACCTGAAGGCGCTTACCGCTGTGCTAATCCAGACAGACCGCTTCGGCACGGGCATAGCCCAGTCATTGCGTGTATTTTCGGATTCGCTTCGCACCAGGCGCAGGCAGCGCGCAGAGGAGCGCGGAGCCAAGACTGCTATCAAAATGGTCCCGGTGCTCGTATTTTTCATTTTCCCCGCGATCTTTATCATGGTAGTCTTTCCGGCGTTCCTGGCAATAATTAGGGATCTGCTGCCGAAGCTTGGCGGCAAGTAACCACTCTAAGGAGAGAATAAATGTCGACCACCCGTATTGTTTTTCTGGCGCTGGCCGCGCTGGCCCTGGTGATTATTATTCTTCGCCGCCGTCGCAAAACAACAAAGTAGTGGTACGGAGGCAGCCGGGTTGTTTGTGAGTAGATGCCAGGTATTCAATCGTACCAGACAAACCCTCGTCGCCTCTGATGTTGAGAGAGCCGATACTACGCTAAAGCGCATAAAGGGTTTGCTATTCCGAACAGCCGAAGATTTCTCTTCGGGACAAGGTCTTTGGATCGCCCCGTCTCAAGGCGTACACACGTTAGGGATGACGTTTCCCATAGACGTGCTCTATCTAGACTCAGAGTATCGGGTCATACACGTCTGTCACAGCTTGGCCCCTTTTCGCATCGCTGCATTGAAGCTTAAGGCCCGCAGCGTTATTGAGTTACCAGCAGGGACTCTGGCACAGACTCGGACGTCCATCGGGGATGTGCTGGAAATCAGCGCAATCAACGCTGAGGAGGGTGGAACATGCGCCGCTACTCAAGTGTGATTCTGGTCTTCGTTCTGGTAACGACTCTTCCTGGCTGCTCACGCCGTCGCTCGGTCGCGGTTACGCCGCCAGCGAGGTCTCAACAGGATACCTCAAATGCGAGCACGGGTTCGCCTACAGCATTGTCGAATTTTATACAGGCCACCCTTAAGATCTCCCAGGAGAACACGGCAGCCTCAGAAGAGCAATTGAAGCAGCTACACAAGAAAAGGCCTGAGCTCGCAGAGATGTCCCAACGTGCCCTGGCGAACGGCCGGGACATTGATTCTCGCCGACTGCTGGCTGAAGCTTATTTGGAAGAGGGACTCCTCCCTTACGCTTTCCAGATGTATCAAGAGATCCGATCCATCAAGCCTGATGATTCGCTGGCTGAACTGGGTGTTGCGCGTGTCTGGGACCGTTGGGGTGACTACGGTCTCGCCTACCAGCACGCCGAACACGCCGTGGTGCTTGAACCGAAATCCGCGGACGCTTTGGAACAACTCGGAATGATTCACCTGCATAGAAATGAGTTGGATCACGCGCTTTCCGCATTTCTCTCGGCGCTCGCAATCAATCCTCAAAACGCATCTCTATTGTCTAATGCAGGGTATACCTTCCAACGGCGAGGCGACTTGCCGCAGGCCCGGAGGTATCTGGAGCAGGCAGTTGCGATCGACGGTTCCCTGGTGCAAGCTCGAAACAACCTCGGTATAGTGCTGGCGCGCATGGGAGAGCGCGATGGCGCGCTTCGCGAGTTCATGGCCGTGAACGATCCAGCAGCGGCTTTCAACAACCTCGGCGTCGTCTATCTGGGCCAGAAACGGTGGAGTGAGGCGCGGGATGCGTTTCGCCGAGCGCTGGTCCTCGATCCAGCCCACTCGAAAGCGAAGACCAACCTCGCAGAGGCCGAAGCGCACATGCCCCTTCCAACTATTATTAACCTCCCGGCAATGAAAGACCGAGGGGAGGTCGCCGAAACACAGAAGAAAATCCAGACCGTCAAACCGAATGTTGAACGTGTTAGAGCTCCAGTCGCAAGTAAGAACAACTCGCGGATATCGGCGGCCTACAGCGATGCTCTCGTGCGCTTTCGTGCGAGGCATTACAATGAAGCGATCGATATCCTTCAGTGGCTTTTGCTTCAATACCCCAACGACACCCTGGCCAGCAATTGCGAATACTGGATTGGCGAGAGTTACTTCGGACTGGCAGACTATAAAAGAGCGTATGCCGCTTTCAAACGAGTCACTCTTTATAGCGGCTCAGTGAAGAGGAATGACGCCGTGCTGATGATGAGACGCGCGGCTATCAAACAACGTCACGGCGTTCGAACGAAAGGCGTAGCGTAGACATAATGAAGTTGCGGATCACCACAATCTGTTTCTGTCTTCTCCTGACTCACGCGATGGCGAGAAACTCTGCAGCGCAGGGTGATGTCCATTCATCTGCCTGGCGGGCGACGGTAATACACGAGCCGGCGGCGTTGTATACCGGCGTCTCCGCTTCGAGCCGGGTTGTGACACTGCTGAGGCGAGGCGATGCCGTTGACATCAGCTTGGAAATCACCAGCGGGGGCGGTAAGTGGTACGCGGTCACTGCGGTAGGTCAAACAGGCGCCACGGGATATCTAAGCGCCCAATTCCTGGATGTTGGAGAGCCGGAAATGGCAGTGCGGTGGGAGTACCAGCCACCGCCGGAACCGGCGCCGGTTTCAGAGGCAGAATCGTCCGCCAGTGAAGACGCCGCAATAGCGTCTAAGCGCAAGATTGAAAGCGACATCAAAGGGTTTTTCGTTTCGAAGTTCGGCCGGACGTTACCAGTTAGCGCGTTTGGTCAGACACGCTTGCACAACCGTTTGGGTTTCGATCACCGCAACGGCGTGGATGTCGCCTTGCACCCCGATAGCGTGGAAGGACGAATGCTGCTCGGGAAGCTGCGTGGCTTTGGAGTACCTTTCATTGCCTTTCGTCATGCGGTTCCTGGGATTGCGACCGGAGCTCACATACACGTCGGCAAACCTTCCCGCCGGAAGTGAGTAAGAATTGGTGGTCACTGCAGGTATCGCAAACCGACTTTACTACTCCCCCGATCGCGATATGTTCCTGACGGTTAACCGGTAGCTGGCTTTGCCTTCCGCGCTACCGCGACAATAGCGTCTAGTTTCTCTGTTACCTCTGGATCAAGATCTTCTTTCGGCACAAGCGAAGCTAGCACATGGTAGTCTGACTTTCGAAACTCGAGCGGAAGGCCGAGTTTGGAGAAGAATTTCTTGAACAATGGCTCGAGAAACTCGTCGGTCGCCTTTATGTCCGGTGACCAAGGGTTCGGCTTACCGAGGGTGTTCAGCGCGTCAGTTACCTCGGCGATTGCCTCACGCATTGCTTCCTTGCGGCGCTGAGTCTCCGCTTGTCCGAATAGGTTATCGGGCTGGTCATGAGCCGCATAGGACAGAAGAACGTTCTCCTTGCAGAAATAGTTTTCGATCTCCCGTGAACGCCACATCATTTCCGTAAGAGGTTCGTTTGTCTTCAACTCCTTTTCAAGGCGATCGAAGATTGCAATCCCAAAAAGGTCACCCTTCGCTTCCCTTAGTCCATAGAAGTGTTCGCGGGCGCGCTGCGGCAGATTAGTCTCTACGTATCGAACAAAGGGTCGTTCAAGGAATTCTTCGGCCGGATGCCTGAGCACCCCAACAAACGCTCGAAGAATTGAAAGGTCTGTAGAGTTCTCGATGTAAAGAACCCAGCCAG
>JBASRM010000714.1:0-11262 GCA_049273835.1 Blastocatellia bacterium
CGTGATTACGATGGGCCACATCCTTCACGACTGGGACCTGGATCAGAAACGGATGCTGCTGGAGAAAGCCTACCGGGCGCTTCCCCCCGGAGGCGCGTTGATTGTGTTCGAAGCCTTGATCGATGACGAGCGCCGTCAGAATACCTTCGGTCTGCTCATGAGTCTCAATATGTTGATCGAGACTCCGGGTGGATTCGATTATACCGGCAGCGATTGCTCGATATGGATGCGCGATGCCGGATTTCGCGAGACTCAAGTCCAACACCTCATCGGTCCCGATTCGATGGTAGTAGGGATTAAGTGACTGGGATCACGGCAAAGAAGCGAATTGCGATGCCAAAACGCTCGGTTTCCCTGATCGCATTCTCCGTGTGGCTCTCCTTTATCGGCGGCGTGATGTTTGGTATCAACACCCCGGCTGCCCCGGCCAGCGAGGACAATTGCATCACCTGTCACAGCCGGCAAAAGGAAAAGCTAGGCCAGGTCGTGACGATTTATCAAACCAGCACGCACGGCCGAGTGAACATCGGCTGCGCCGGCTGTCACGGGGGCGATGCTTCGCAATCCGAAAAGCTCAAGGCCCACTCTGGACACTTCATCGCAAGGCCGGATACGAGCGCCACATTGGAGATGTGCGGAAGCTGCCATCGCCAGCCGCTCGAGTTTTTCAAGAACAGCCGTCATCTTGCGGCTCGCCCTAATGTAGCGCGCCTCGATTGTGTGGAGTGTCACGGCGTGCACGCAATCGGGGCGGCGTCGGAGTCGTTCCGCTGGCCGCAATTCTGCGCAGCCTGTCACGGCTTGGAGTATTTGCCGCAATTGCCGCGGACGTTTCAGGAGATGCTCGCTCTTGCCGATGAGCTTCGCGAGGGCCTTCATCGGCTGGAAACCAAAGGCCGCGCGCCTGGTGAGGAAATGATCCGCCAACGGAAAGAGATTCGGCATATGATCTCGGAGCTCGTGCATAAGACCGATGCGAAGGGTGCTGTGGAGCGCATTCCCGGCATTTTGGATTTGGGGGCGACGTTAAAGCGACAAATCGCGTCGCAAGATAGGAAGTAGTCGTTACCGTTCCATAAGGAGCTTCATTAGCCAAACGCAAGCGATGGGCTTGCGCCACGAGGGCGAGAAGCGGTAGCGTTCAACTTCTCGCAAACAGTTTGACGGCTCTTTAAATCAGGCCTGGCCTGCATCGCTGATGGCTCAGCGGAAAGGAAAAATCATGTGGATTCGCAAATGTTTCGCAGATGAAGACAAGCCCATCCAATCGCCGATATCGACGGAGATCTTTTCAAACGAAGAGTTCATTCCGCCGCCGCAGACCCTCCAGCAGCAACGATGGGAAGCGCGCATAGCTGAAATGTCCGAGCAATGCGCGAAGAAGCTGGGGCTGTCGCGCCGCAGTTTCCTGCAAACCACCGGGGGGATGGCTGTGGCGATGCTTGCCTACAACGAGGTGTTCGGAAAGACCTATGAAGTGGAGCCGATTGAAGCGCTCGATCCGGCTGCCTACGCCGAGAAGTGGCCCAAGAACGAGTTTATCTTTGACAACCAGACCCATCACGTCGATGTCGAGAGCCGCTGGTTCGAAACCCCGGCTGGCAAGCAAGCCGCCGACTTCCTCCGCAACTTTCGACCGAACGCCAGTTCAACCGCCGAGCGCCTCGCGATGCTCAATGAAGCGCACTACATCAAAGAGATGTTCATGGATAGCGATACAATGATGGCCATCATCAGCGGCGTGCCGACCGCCGAGTGGCGCGAGAACATTTTGCCGCCCGATAAGATGGTCAAGACGCGCGATGATATCAATAACCTCGCCGGCAAAACTCCGCGTATGTTGAGTCACGGATTGTTACGCCCAAACATGGGCAAGTCTGAGTTCGAAGAAATGGAGCGCCAGGTCAAAACACTCAAAATCAATTCGTGGAAGATGTATACAGGCTCGCTGATCGGCGACGGACCCTTTTGGCTCGACGATGAAAAGGTCGCCTATCCGTTCTGGGAGCGAAGCAGAAAGCTGGGCGTCCGGAATGTTTGCGTGCACAAGGGTTTGCCGCTGGGTTTGTTCAACGAAGAACACTGCCATCCGAAGGACGTCGAAAAGGTCGCGAAGGATTTTCCGGATATCAACTTCATCATCTATCACTCAGGCTGGAATCCCACTGCGGGCGGAGGGCGCAAGCGCGAAGGCGCCGAGGCCGGCCCTCAGTACATCCCGTGGTGCTCGGAGCTGATAGCTATCGTGAAGCGAAACAACCTGAAGAACGTCTACTTCGAAGTCGGGAGTACCTGGAACGGCTTATCAGGCGGTTTTGGCGGAAGTGATGAACCGGCGATGCACTTCCTTGGGCAGATACTCAACCTGCCCGGCGGCGAAGATCATATAATCTGGGGCACCGACTCGATCTGGGGCGGCAGCCCTCAATCGCAAATAGAGCGATTCAGGCGGTTCCAGATCCGCGATGATGTCGCCGAGAAGTACGGATACAAGAAGCTGACACCGGAGATCAAGGCGAAGGTTTTCGGACTGAACGCCGCCAGGATCTACAAAGTCGATGTCAAAGCTCAGCGCAAAGCAATTCAGGGAGACAAGATCTCTGTGATGAGAGAGGAATACATGCAAGCCCCCCGGCCGAGCAACACGCAGTTCGGCTGGGTCTGGCGAACCCGTGGCCAGAGGGGCTGAAGAACTTCGAACGTCTTGTGTATTGGTGAGCGGCGAAGCTGAGCCAAAAGTTGATCTTCTTAAAGGGCGTCCGCTGTGGGGCGCCCTACTTAGTTTTTTGATCGCCCACCGACAACTTTCGGAGGTCGGACCTTCGAACATTAACCAATTGTGAACGAACCGAATCTTATTGACGATTTGAAGAAGATGCTTGCAGCCAGCCGTCGAGTCGTCGTGTTCACCGGGGCCGGCGTCAGCACCGAATCGGGAATACCCGACTTCCGCAGCCCCGGCGGGATTTGGACCAGATATCAGCCAATAGACTTTCGCGAATTCATGTCTTCGGATGAAGCACGGAAGGAAACCTGGCGGCGGAAAATAGCGGTCGATGAGACTGTCTCACGCGCACAGCCGAACCGGGGTCATCGCGCGATCGCGCATCTTTTTACGCATGGAAAAGTCTCGAGCGTGATCACCCAGAACATCGACGGTTTGCATCAGCGGTCCGGCATTCCCGATGAACACGTCATCGAATTGCACGGCAACGGAACATACGCCGCTTGCCTGGATTGCGCCCAGCGTTATGAACTCGAGGAGGTATTCAAAAATTTCAAGGAGAACGAAGAGCCTCCGATGTGCGGTTGCGGAGGCTTCATCAAGAGCGCGACCATTTCATTTGGCCAGCCGATGCCGTTTGAGGCGATGCGGCGCGCACAACTCGAGACAAAAAGCTGCGATCTGTTCTTAGCCATCGGCTCGTCGCTGGTTGTCTATCCCGCCGCCTCGTTTCCGGCAATAGCGAAGCAAAAAGGCTCACGGCTGGTGATTCTGAATCGCGAACCCACCGATCTGGACTACCTGGCGGACCTGGTTGTGAATCTCGAGATCGGTCCGGCTCTTGGAGCGGTGACTGGGGTTGATTGAAACGGCCGTCAGTGAAACTGGCGAGGAGCCTTGCATACGCCCTCTCAGTTTGATAATCAAGGGATACAGGCGAGAAGAAAAAGACAGCATCCGGCGTGACACCCCCCAAATCTTCGCCAAAGTTTTTGACGTACTTCGCAACGAGGGGATGCCTAGAAGTGCTGTTGCCCGCGATCTAATTATTAACTCCGCAGAATTAGAGTCGTTTCTTGTTGGATTGGTGACTGCGGCATCTCTGCCAAGCACAAAGAGCAACAAGACCGCTAACTCTACACCAAGGGACAAACCGCTCTTAAGGATCGGTTGAACGCGCGACCAACGCATTTCCCTTGACAATGCTCGAGCGGTCATCTTTCTAGTCTATGGAGACCAGAAAAGTAAGCACGTTTAAGGAACTGCATCTAGCTATTGAGAATTATGGCGAGCACCCTAAAGGTTCGATTGAGAATGAGATTGTTGCTAAATTGACCATTTCTGGTGAGTCCAAGGCCCAGTTCAGAATAACCCTTGCGCGTTATGGAATCCACAGAGCAACCCTATTCCCAGATCTTGATGGGATTGCGCGTTTTTGTTAAATGGAAGAGAACCGAAGGGATGTCATCGGCCAACGCAAGCAAGAAGGGCAAAAAAACTCGCGACCGGTTGCAGCGCCCTCTTGCCCAAACACAGCGACGACCAACACAAGATTAGGACACTCCAAATTACTTTGCGCAATTGACCTCACTTTTGATTTATGATACAAGCGGTGTCGGACGGACAAGACAACTTACCGAAGTTGATCTATTCCCTTTAACCGGCTCATCAAAGATCGCCTTCCACAAATTCTTTACGGGAGGTACTGATTATGAAATTCGCTGAGGTAGCCCTCGCGCTCGGCCTCTTAATTGGTCTTGCTGTGCTCCATATGGTTAACACAGATGCTGCGACTTCTTCGCAAGCAGACCAGACCAATAAAAGCTCTGATAAGTATCTGGGTCCAATAGTCGACTATGACTTGGACAATCAAGCCGCGGCCATTGGCGATCCCAAAGAACGGAGTTTGCGAGAGGTACGAGGTCGGCGGTACAACCAAAGAGCAAGGGATCCATTGGGTGACTTACCTACCAATTGGGAGGGGTTCGGAATAAGTAATCATTGGTATATCGGATTGCCTGCTATTCCTGTTGCTCAAAGCGATGTGGTGGTGGTGGGTGAAGTGGTGGCCAATGAAGCGCACCTATCGAACGATAAGACCGGGGTCTACTCCGAATTTAGTATTACGGTAGATGAAGTGCTAAAGACCCATCTCGAGTCCCCACTTAAGGAGGGTGATGTGACAATTGGCGAACGCGAGGGAGGCGTTGTTAGGTTTCCGGGGGGGACGGCTTTTTCAATATACGGTTTTCCATCAGGGTATGCCTCGGCTTGGCCTAAAGTATATTTTCTTTCTGAGCCGGAACAAAGAGGGAGGGGACTACGCTATTGCTACAGCGTATGAATTGCGGCACGGGCATGTTATTCCGTTGGATGAGAGCAGGGAGTTTGCTGCTTACAATGGCTTTGATGAGCAACAGTTCTTGAACAAAGTTCGCGCGGCAATAATAGAAGGAACCAAGCCGCCGAAGCCGCGCGGGCCGCGCTCATCACTTGCGCTTGAACGCCGCAAATGTCGCCGCACACTGTGACGAGATCCGGCTGCGGGTTACTTAGCAGATGATGTCGTTTTAATCGGAATGCTGAGACTTGGGACCAGGCGAAAGAGTGTTTCATTCATTCGACGCGAGTGCCGCGGAACGAGCCGTTCGACGTGTCGTAAAGAGAAGGGTCCTTGCTGTTAGGAGTGTCCCATACAACGATCACCGTGCCGCGCTTGATCAGCACGCCGCCGCCCTTGACCCTACCCATTAGAATCAATGACGCGCAGGGCCCGTCTCCGGGACACGGCAGTTCGTAGGCGATTGAAACGTTCTTACCTACCTGGCGCCAGGCAGCCCCAACCTTTCTTCCAGCCTGGTCGGTGAGGTTCGCGCGCCCGTGCAGGCTTTCGCCTCGAGGGCTGACTTCCAGCTCGACCGAGAATGAGCGACTTTCGGAGCTGGTTGGGGATTCAGGAATGGTGATCGTAATCGTCCACCTCCCCTCAAGCTGATTGCCCGCGAAGACAGAAGGCAGACCCGTGAGCAGCATCACCAATACTGTGAGCGACGATACCAGGCGCGCGCGAGAGTTTGTAAGCTTCGAAATCAATTTGAGCCTCCCGTCGCGCCGCCCGCCACTCGATTGCCCACGAACGAGAAAGTCCAGCTATCGAAACCGGTAGGAGTCTTTTCGTCAGGGACATTAAAGAACGCGGTCATCGTTCCGTTGATCTTGTCGTCACGAACGAACTTACCGCGCATCACAATGGACCCACAGGGTCCGTCGGCATCGGGACACCACAACTGAAACGTCGTGCTGAACTCATTGCCGACGACTCGCCAGACGCCCAGCGGTCTGATGTCGAGCCCCTCCTCACGCAGGACCACCCCTGTTCGAATGTCGCCCTGTTGCTCAAAGACCATGTCCCTAACAGGAAATCCGAGAGAGAGCCCTCTGGGAGAAGTAGTTTTTCCGTCGATCGGGCTGGAAAGGACGATCCATTCACCGGCGAGCGAACGTTCCGTCTGCAACTTTGAAGTGGTGGTGCCGATCGAGGCGGCTGATAGCCCAAAGAGGATGGTTGACAACGCGAACAGTTTCGTGGATCTCAGCATGCCGTGCCCCGGGCTTAATGAAATACCATGTGATGGATGGAGGTCAAGTCTTGAATTTTGCGCAGGATACTTCTCGATAGCGTTGCGGGTTCGCGTCAGCTTTTCGCGCGTACTCACCACGAAAGACCAGCTTATTGATCTCCCAACTGAAGTTGGCGATTCCGCGAGGTTTGAACACTACTCTGGCGGTTTTCTTATTCGGTGCTGTAACCTGAATATGCGCCCAAGCGTTTACAATGGTGTGCTGGTTGTTGGATTGACCGGCTTTCTATATCAAATTCCTGGAGGTTAGCTTAATGAGATCAAGAATGGCTTTTGTTTCAGCAGTGGTTGTATTTATGTTCGTGGTTTCGGTATCGGCGCAGGACGCCGCGAAGCCCAAGCTGTCGATCCCGTCCCTGGAACACTCCTTCGGCTCAGTCAAGGCCGGTACACCGCTCACCTATTCCTTTGAAATAAAGAACGAAGGAAAAGTAGATTTGGAGATTAAGAGCGTGAGCCCTTCGTGCGGGTGCACGACGAGCAAGTACGACAAGGTCATCGCTCCCGGTAAGGTCGGCACTGTAAACCTCGCCGTCGATAAAACCGATGGATACAAGGGCGAAGTGACCAAGACCGCCAGCGTCACCACCAATGACCCGGACCATCAAACCTTCACTTTAACTCTGCGTGCCAACTTCACGACCGAATAGCCCCGAGCAATGGAAACGTAGTATGTGCGCCACCTTTTGGGGGCAGGCGGTGTCCGACAGATTTCAGCGTGTCGAATAAGCCGATATAGCGAGTCGACAACCTTGAAATCCGTCGGACATCTTGGCGCCTCAAATGGCAGCGACCTGGCCGGTTAAGGGAGCCGGTGCTCTCCGCGGGCTGCAAACCCGTTGGGGATACTTAACTGTTATCCCGGTCGGTTCAACTCCGAACCCGGTCTTGACCCCATCACGTTTGGAACTGTGCTTACCGTTGAGAATCGCGTTCGCCTCGGAATTTGTTAACACCCGGGCGGAGACCTGTAGTAATATAGCTGCCAAATGAACCGAGCCGTACCAACTCGCTTAGCAAGGCTGCGCGCGCTTAGTGTCGCGTTGTTTCTGCTGATCGGGGCCGTGTCCGTTCCAATCGCGCTTGCAACTCAAGCGGCTGACGTCTGCGGAATGGCATGCTGCGTAAAGGACGGCTACTGTTGCTGCAACCCGCACCACGCCTCGGTCGAAGGACAGGTTTCCGATGACAAGCCCCGCATAAGCGAAGCCGAACTTTCGACTTCGTGTCCCGAGGGCTGCGCGACTTCGGTTCGCGCGTTGAAGCTATTTGTTCGCGATAACCTTCGCGCCGGAGGTCAACCGGTCCTCTTCGGCGAACCTTCTGTGATCTGCCCGCAACAAGTCGTGTTCATTCGCGACCTTGTCGACTCCGCCTCATCCGGTCCCCGAGCGCCTCCCTCTTTCTCAAAAATCTGAAAGCCCATCGCGCGCGCTAGAATTTGGCTCGCAGGCGGTTGTTATTGCGGATAGGTCAATTGAGCCATTCCGCGGTTCGTTTCGCCGCCGCCATACTCAAACGCGCCGGATCCATGCTTTTCTGAATTGAGGAGAGGAATCATGCATACACGGAGAGCTATCATGTCGCTCGCTGCGGGCGGGCTTCTGCTGGTCCCCGGCCTGGGCATAGTCCTGCCCGCGCGATGCCAGCAAACGGTCGCCTCCGCATCGCTGAGCGGGCGAGTCGAAGATACCGGCGCCGCTGCTATAAGTGGCGCAACCATAATTATGACCAATACTGAAAGGAATCAGACTTCCACAACTACAACCGACGAAGACGGTCGTTATAAGTTCCCGTATCTGCCGGTGGGCACCTATCAGCTCAGAGTCGAGCACTCTGGTTTCGCTTCGGTCTCGAGGGAACTGTCTCTGTCGGTGGGTCAAGCTCTCGACCTCGCGGTTCGGCTTTCAGTCGCTGGGATGAACGAGAACGTGACTGTGTCGGGAGAGATGACCGTCATTGAGACGGTGCGGACGCAGGTTGGGGAAACGGTTGCCCCAAAGGCGATCGAAAGTTTGCCGCTGAACGGGCGCAACTACCTGGACCTCGCGCTGCTGATTCCGGCAGTCTCCCGAACCAACACCGGGAGCAACCAGCGCTTCGCCGAAACTTCCGCGGTGCCTGGCACGGGGATTTCGGTCGCCGGGCAGCGCAACCTGAACAATGGCTTCATCATGGACGGGCTTTCCACGAATGACGATGCGGCTGATCTGACGGGCACGTTTTTCAGTCAGGAAGTGATTCGCGAGTTTCAAGTGGTCACTTCGGGAGGTATCGCCGAGTTTGGCCGCGCTTCCAGCGGCTTTGTAAATATTATCTCACAGTCCGGGACGCGAGATTGGCGAGGCCGAATCTATGGGTTCCTGCGAAACCAGCGGTTTGACGCCCGCAACCCACTCGCGCCGGCAAAAGACAAGCTGACTCAGGCTCAGTACGGCGCCAGCTCTGGAGGCCCCATTGTTGGAAGCCGCACATTCCTGTTTTCAAACTTCGAGCAGTCGCGACGAAACGATTCGATGGTGATTACCATCACTCCGGCAAACACAGCTTTAATTAACAAAAAACTCCACCAGGTCAACTTCGGTGGTCCACGCATCGAGACCGGGATCGTTCCAGCGGGACTGGATTCTACTAACCTGTTTACTCGACTGGATCACAGCATCGGCGATACGAACCAGTTCTCGGCCCGGTACAGTTTTTACGACATATCGGCAAGCAACTCACGCACGGCCGGCGGGCTTAATGCCGTCAGCCGCGGGACGAACCTGGATAACCGCGATCAAACCATTGCGCTGGCAAACGTGACCACGATCTCCAACCACAAGATCAATGAAGCCCGTTTCCAATACACCCGAAGCCGGCTCGAAGCCCCGGTTCAAGACTCGATCGGGCCGGCGGTCAACATCTCCGGCATCGCGAGTTTCGGCACCGCTACCTTTTCACCGCTTGCGCGAGACATCGATATGTATGAAGCCGTCGATAACTTCGCAATGCAACGCGGCAAACACTCTATCAAGACCGGCGGAGACTTTCTGCTCAATCGCATAGACATTCTGTTCCCGGGAGCGCTTCAGGGCGTCTACACCTTTACGACAATGCCGAATTTCCTGAACGGTATCTACGGCAGTTTTCAGCAGGCCTTCGGCGCGCCGTCTCAGTTTCAGTCCAACCCGAACATCGGAGTGTTCATACAAGACGAATGGCGGCCGAGGCTGGATCTGACGATCAACGCGGGATTGCGCTACGATGCGCAAATCCTGCCGGATCCGATCAATACCGATGGCAATAACTTCGCTCCAAGACTGGGATTGGCGTTTGCGCCCGGCGACCGCAAATCCGTGATTCGCGCGAGTTATGGAGTCTACTTCGACCGCATCCCTCTGCGGGCCACCTCAAACGCACTGCAGCGAGATGGGTCGAAGTATCTAGTTGTGCAGTTGTCTCCGAATCAAGCGAGTGCGCCGGAATTCCCTGATGTTCTGGCCGCCCTGCCTTCAACTCTTCCAACAAAGGCAAACATCACTCGTATCGATCCCGGCATCAGAAATAGCTACAGCCAGCAAGCCAACTTGCAAATTGAGCGCGAGCTTCCCTGGAACTCGTCGCTTTCGGTCGGGTACATCTATTTGCGCGGCTTGCATCTGATCCTGTCCCGCAACATAAACGTGCCGCGGTTTCCTGCTTCAGCCGGCGTCCCCAATCTGGGAAGACTCGATCCAAATTGGGGAAACATCGGAAGGTTCGAGAGCTCGGGCGATTCCTACTACAACGGACTGGTAGTCTCCTTCAACAAGCAAGCTTCACATTGGGGGGCGGTTCGGGTTTCCTACACGCTGTCCAAAGCGATCGACGATGCCGGGAATTTTTTCTTCAGCACTCCGCAGGACAACCTGAATCTCCGTGATGAACGCGGCCTCGCGGATAACGATCAACGGCATCGCTTCACGCTGAGCGGATGGTTGGAAGCCCCGCGAGGCGATACAACGCTTCGGCACGCGATCGAGGGGTTGCAGTGCAGTTACATATTCACCTATGCCTCTGTGCTGCCGTTTAACATCCTGACTGGCGGGGATCGAAATTTCGATACGAACTTCAACGATCGTCCTGCCGGCGTCGGCCGAAACACCGGGCGCGGATTCGATTTCGTTTCGCTCGATCTGAGACTGAGCAAACGATTTCGCTTCACCGAGCGTCTTGGGCTGGAAGTGCTGGCCGAAAGCTTCAACACGCTCAACCGGACGAACTTTCAGCTTCCAAACAACACGTTCGGGCAGGACGTGACGCCTGTTGCGGGTTTCGGAAAGCCTACGGCTGCCGCTGATCCGAGACAGCTTCAATTTGGTCTGAGGCTGTCCTTTTAGCAAAGAGACTTCCCGTCTGGCGGCGTAATGGGATTGCCCGACTTTGCTCGGCACCGTCAACTGTCCAGTCATTCGTGATTGGAAATGGGGCTTCGGCTAGTTGAGGAGTCATACTCAATGTCAAAAATCGTTGCGATGATTCTGCTGATCCCGTTCATTGCGCCAGCGGTTGCTCGCACGGCGCAACGCCAGTCGCATCAACATGGTTCAGCGCCGACGGGGGACGGCACATTTAATCCTTTTGTTGCCGCCGACAATCATGGCGGTTTCTACCTGGCTTTTATTCAGCGCACCAACGGCGCTTGCAACGTGATGCTGCGTCGATCTGTCGATGGGGCCGGCTTCTCGGATCCAATTCGCGTCAACGACCTCGAAGGCGATGCGACTGTTCGCAACGAGAATCCGCCGAAGGTTGCCGTCGCGCCAACTGGCGAAGTCTACGCTTGCTGGGCAAACGAGCGAGCGAAATGGAAAGGTGATATTCGTTTTGCGCGTTCGACCGACCATGGCAGGACATTCTCACGCGCAATAACCC
>JBASRM010000091.1:0-2747 GCA_049273835.1 Blastocatellia bacterium
GTTTTGTTCTTATGTTCATTCACCCACTCTTCATTCATTGCATGAACGAGAGTCATCATCTGTTCCTGTGAGCGACGAGAACCGTCGGGGGCGGTTGCGATTCCGATCGGGCTCGGATGGCCTTCAATGTGACGATTGATGATTCGGTTGAACGCCACTTCGATTCCAATCAAATGCGTCAAATGATCCTTTGCGCTCCAGGATGCTTCCGGATTTTCGCGGCTCGTTGTTATTCCGCGATTCAGATCGTCGTTCGAAATGGACGCAAAGGTCTCAAGCAACCAGGCGCGGTCCCGATTGAGTTGAACTTCTATTTCCAAACGGTTCATTTCTTCCCTCCTGTGTCTGATTGGTGTGCGAGCAGAGTCTTCATCTTCTCATAATCTGCCAGCGTTTCACTCAGAACCTGATCGGAGACCAGCAGGAGGGATCAGATCGATTGAATTTCTAGAAGGTCGTGAGATGCTAAAGTAACGTCACAAAAAAACGGCTAAATTCTTGACCTAGGTTAATTGCGCGTTAGCATCGGGCGGCAGGCGGTTAGTTACGTTTGTCTCAAATCTTCATGCGAGTGTTTTCACCAAATTACCAAAGTATCGTATTATCCGGCTGACCCACTATTGATATAGATCAATGACATGACAGGTCAGAAGTGATACGATTTCAGGCGTTGTTTTTCCCTACTCAACCGCTCGTCCGTTCGATAGATATAATCAGGGATTAGGAAAGGATCTGAGTCAATTGTTAACCAAAACCCATCAAAGGAGGAAGCGTCATGAGCAACACGTTCAAAGAAACCGAAAGCAAGATCTCGGATGGCGAAGGTTGTTGTTATCAGGCGTCTTGCTTGTTGTAGTTCTTTTTGTTGGGGCAATAGCGCCGCAACCCTCACGCGGCGCGAGTTCAAGGCCTTTAATACCACTACCACCAGTGCAAAATGAGCCGATCATTATTGACGAAGGCATCGGTTGTGGTTTGCGCTGTCCAAGCAACAATCCCCCGGTCCAAATTGTTTATACAGACGGAGACCGCTGCGCAGTTTGCTGCTACGTCAATTTCCCATTTACGTGTAGCAACGAGACTTGCTGTCCCCAGTAGGTGGCCGGACTCTAACATTCGCTTTGTTTAGCGCCGCATCTAATAGCGTGGAGGGATGTTGTATGTGCTATGACTCCAAGGTTCGCTGGAGAGGTTTGAAGGTTCTTGTGACTGGTATGGCCTTGAGCCTTTTGATAGCCCTGGTGTTGGAGGGTCGCGCGTCCCTCCTGCCGACCAGCCAAGAGCGGAAGCCGCCAGCCTCTCAGGCGACGACTAACAAACAATCTGTAGAGCCAAACAAGAGGGACGAAAAGGCTGAGGGCAAGGATCATGAATCGCTGAAGTCTAAATCAGCAAAACGCATCGATGAGAGCATCTCTGCTTCGAGGGAGCAGAAGGAACAACTGGCAATGTCAGTGCTTGAGCGAGTCATTGCCAGTTCTCACCGAATCGCGCCGCAGGAGTACGCGCTGTTGATTCAGGTGGAAGCGGCCACACAGTTATGGCAGTTCGATAAGGAGCGCTCCTTGGCATTGATAAAGAAGGCTTGGGACGGCTTGCTTGAACTTCTAGAAGGACAGAAAGCTAAGGCTAATGATGACAAGCCGAGCCGCAAACAACAAAGGCTCCGATTTGCCGTCCTACGGCGGATAGCCAAATTGAGTCCGGACATTCTGAAACAGCTGGTGTCGAATAACTCAGTCCCCGACGGAACGGCAGCAAAGATTTCGGGGAAATGGACGGACGAAGCGCGGGCTATCATGTCGGTCGCCGAAGAGCAAATCGAAAGTAATCCGGCGTTGGCTGCTCAGCTTGCGCAGCAGAGCTTGCCATTGGGATTGGTAGATTGGGCGCCTTTCCTCACCAAATTGAGCCAACGCGATAGTGCTCGGGCAGAACAAGTCGCTGCGTGGTTAATGGGCCAGTTTAATAGCAGTTCAGTCTCGCCGAGTGATCTGCGTCATCTTGATCGTTTTGTCTTGGGGCAGGATCGCTCGCCCTCGCTTCGAGAGCAATACTTTCGGACTCTCGCTGATCGGCTTACGCAAGACCTTCGTCCGGATACACCGACTGCCGCACTTCGAGTTGGTCTACAGACGGCGCAAATGACTCGCGGTGAGGCAACTGGCCCGCGCTGGACGATGAAGTTTCAAGAGATCATCTCCCAGTATGAAGTGCTGCTGAGCGCTCGCTCGGGTGCTCCATCCGTAGCTCAACGCAGTCTGGTGGTGGACACGTCAATGATGAACCCCTCCACACCGGGTGACACATCCGAAATTGAAAAGCGCGCCAACGCCGTACAGCAGATCAGTGATTCGACCAGCCGAGACAAGGAGTATCAACGATTGGCCGGTTCGGCCGGCCGTTCTGAAGACATGCGGCTAGCCGAGGATTTAATGTCGAAGATAGAAAACGACAACATCCGCCGAGAAACCACACTCAGCGTGTATGGACCAGCTATAAGGAGAGCCCTCAGCGAGGCTGACTGGACGAAAGCGCAAACCAATGCTTTGAAGATATCCGACCCGCTCGGTCGTGCATTGGTGCTTGACATAACCGCCCAGATGATCCTGCGATCTGGTAAGGGGAAGCAAGACGAGGCCAACGAGATTTATGACACCGCGCTGTGGGCACTCCGGCGCGACGGGTCCACAGAAGGCGTGGCAAAGGGTTTCCTGATTATAGCTAAATCCTTAGCGACCAAAGAT
>JBASRM010000465.1:0-2579 GCA_049273835.1 Blastocatellia bacterium
TCAGCCGTGTGGAGCTTCAGCTTCCACCTACGATGAGGTTCTACTCGGGAATAGAGACACCACGGCTTCAGCCGTGTGGAGCTTCAGCTTCCACCTACGAGGTGAGGTTCTACTCGGGAATAGAGACACCACCGGCCTCAGCCGTGTGGAGCTTCAGCTTCCACCTACGATGAGGTTCTACTCGGGAATAGAGACACCACGGCTTCAGCCGTGTGGAGCTTCAGCTTCCACCTACGAGGGGGCAGGCATCCCTTCGACATCACCGGCTTCAGAGACTGTAGGTGAAACCCCCTATGAGTTGCTCCGCGGCGACGGCGCTTCCTATAATCAGTTGATGAGCTGCACAACATCTCCGCAGCAGAAGCAGGAACTGCTGGGCCTTTCACAAGATGAACTCCGTGAGTTTATGCTGGCGATCGGCGAGAAGCCGTATCGCGCGCGACAGCTCTTCGACGCGATGTCTCGTCGCCGGATCACAAGTTTCGAAGCGATAACCGACCTGCCCAAATCTCTGCGGCGAATTCTTGCCGAGCGCGCCTCTGTTACTCACACCCAAATTCAAAACGTGTTTCAGTCCTCAGACGGAACGCGGCGATTTTTGCTAACGCTTGACGATGGATCTGAGGTCGAGTCGGTATTTATGCCTGAAGAACGCCGCGACACGATTTGCATTTCCAGCCAGGTCGGGTGCCCGCTCGCTTGCAGCTTCTGCATGACCGGGGTCATCGGGTTGAAGCGAAATATGAGCGTTGGGGAGATCGTTAGTCAGGTGGTGATTGTTCTGAACCAGGTCTACGGCGAAGGGGCCGAAGTCCCCCATCGCACGAACATAGTGATGATGGGAATGGGCGAGCCGCTGCTGAATTACGACCCGGTTATCAAGTCGGTCCGGTGGCTCGCCGATCAACAGGGAATCGGGATCGCGCCTCGCCGAGTGACTCTGTCAACCGCAGGGATCGTTCCGCGAATCTATAATCTTGGCAAGGAACCGGTCCGGCCACGACTGGCGATCTCGCTCACCGCGCCCAACGACGAGCTACGAAATCGATTGTTTCCAATCAACCGCAAGTATCCGCTTTCGGAATTGATCGAAGCGTGCCGCCGCTATCCATTAGCGGAGCGCGAGCGGCTCACCTTTGAATATGTGATGCTGGATGGAGTCAACGACTCCGATCAACAAGCTCGGGAACTTGTGCGGTTGCTTGTAGACATACGCGCAAAGGTGAACCTGATTCCGCATAACCCGGCACCGGAGCTTCCTTATGAGTCATCGCCAATGAATCGCATAACGGCTTTTCAGAAAGTTCTGACCGAGGGCGGTTTGCCTTCATTCATTCGGCGCCCACGAGGCAGGGATATCTCTGCTGCTTGTGGTCAATTGGCCGCTCGTCATCAAGCCATCGGTTAGCTAGACCTTCACGAACCGACCTGCTCGATGCGCCTTTCCGTTACTTGCATCTGAACCATCTTTCCGTCCCGGTAAACCTCAAATCGCTTGCCGCGCCACTCAACCTGATTGCCTACCCAGCTCAAGCACCAAATCGCAAAACTAACCAGGTCCCGCACCGGAACTAGCCAAAAATACTTTTTCAAGATCTTATCGCCGAGCAAGTGGACACCGATCGCCCAACCCATACTCAGCCGAACGACCAATGTCGAAGCAAGAAGCAACATGCTCAGCGTAGAGGCGTGATCGATCGCAACATTCAACAGTGCCAGCGCCGTCCCATAAGTAAGAATCAAACCCAGGTACCCCATGGGCCGCGAGATGCGAGTCGACCGGGCCCACCGGATCTGATGGCGAATCATTCCGGCGAATCCCACCGGCGGCATAGCTGTATCGACGATGTGATCCGAGAGTCGAACCTCATACCCGTTCTTCGCGATCAGATTTCCAAGCACGAAGTCGTCGGCGAGATAGTCTGCGATCGCTGGGAATCCTCCTATCGCTTCAAGCCTCGTGCGAGTCGTAGCCATCGTAGACCCGAGCGCGAACTTAACGCCCTCCAGCATCCAAGCCATAAGTACGCCCGGTGCGAACTCGCTTGTAATTCCGACTGCTTCAAGCCTTGCGCCGAAGTCCGGCGCTTCCGCCGCGCGGTAGAGGCACGTCACCAGTCCGATTCGAGCATTCGAGAGCGGGGCGACGACTTTTCGCAAGTAATCGCCGGTCACTCGAATGTCGCTATCGATGATTACGATTCGCTCGTGCTTTACCCGCGCGAGCATGTTTTGCAGATTGCTTACCTTCAGGTTCTCGCCTATGGTCTTATCGGAAACCACGAGCGCAATATCTCGATTTGGGAAGTCGTCGATCAGCTTTTCGACGATCGCGATGGAGGAATCCTGCGGGTCGCGTACCCCAAACACAATTTGATATTCGGGATAATCCTGCCGGCAAAGCTCGGCGTAGTTCTGGTACGCCTTGAAGTCAGCGCCGTACAACGGAACCATTATCGTCGCCGGGGGAAGCTCTTCTTTTTCGGAAGGTCTGGTCCTCGAAAAAAATCTGTAAGCCGCGATGATCGACAAGAGATAGTACGCGTTGGCTGCGAGAGTGCAGCCGATCAGAATGACTC
>JBASRM010000467.1:0-11206 GCA_049273835.1 Blastocatellia bacterium
ACTATAACAGTGCTCCAAACAACACGGCAAAGCAGGCGGTGACTTAGAAACTGCGAAGAGCAGTCAAGGCCAGCCAAACGAGGAATAAGGGGCGCATCCCCCCTCGCTGGCTTGGTCAGTCAGAGGAATTCTTGCGCGCACATTTTTCTGAGCATTTGAATCTTGGCATGGTGTCAGAGGCGGTCGGGGTTCACCAAGAAACGCCTGGCGGTCGTGATTCTGACCAATTTGGAAGGCGGCGGCGCGCTCGGTTTAGGAACACTTGCAAACCAGATTGCTGACATCGTCCTTCAATAGGATTCATAACTTTCTCCTCGTTGCTAGTCCCTGCGCGTGCAATAATCTGTTCAATGTTCGCCGAAGTCGCAGTCCCGGTCTACGTCAGGCAAACGTTCACTTATCGACTCCCCGGTGACATGGCGTCCAGGGCACAGGCAGGTTGCCGCGTACTGGTGCCTTTCGGAAAAAAATTCCTCACCGGGTTTATCGTCGACATTCACGAGACTTTGCAAAGTGAGGTCGACGAATCGGACATCAAAGAGGTCGAGGAACTCATCGACGAAGTCCCCAGCATAACCCGCGAAATACTCGAGTTGACCCGCTGGATCTCCGATTACTACTTCGCGCCCTGGGGTGAGTGCTTGAGGGCCGCGCTGCCTGCGGGCGCGACTTCGATCAGCGAACAGGTGCTGTCACTCACCGAAGAAGGCCGAGCGGAGCTTTACCGCGGCAGAGATGCGCGTCACACATCATCGAGGCAGCAGGCGCTCGAGCTTGTGGACAGCGAGAGTTTTTTCCCGGCAAGGAGGCTAGATCGCGAGTTGTCCGGGCAGCGCGCGGCGGCACTCATTCGCCAGCTCGCGCGCGATGGGCTTATCACGGTTTCTCAGCGAATCGCCGAGACTCGCATGAAGCCAAAGCTCCAAAATGTAGTACACCTGATAAATCCTTCCGGCGCTCGAGACGGAAAACCGCTCAACGAAAAACAGCGTCGCGCGGTCGAGGTGCTCGGGTCCGCAAGCGGGGATGTCCCTCTCAGCGAGCTACGCGAAGCCGCCGAGGTCTCGTCATCCGTGATCCGCACGCTCGAAAAGCGCGGCGTGGTCGAGATCGTCGCCCGTGAAGTCCGGCGAGACCCGCTGGCTCACATCAATCGAGACGACTCAACCGCGATCACGCTCATTGATGAGCAGCAAACAGCTTTCGATCAGATAGAGGCAAAGATTGATGAGCTCCGGTACGCGGCTTTTCTTTTGCACGGAGTTACAGGCAGCGGCAAGACCGAAATATACATCCGCGCGATGCGCGAAGCCCTGAGGCTGGGAATGACCGCACTAATGCTTGTTCCTGAGATTTCGCTTACTCCGATCTTCTCCCGGCGATTGAGAGCGGAGTTTGGAGAAGCCGTGGCCATCCTTCACTCGAGCTTGTCGGAAGGCGAGCGTAGCGATGAGTGGCGGCGCATAAGAGAGGGCGATGCGCGCGTCGTCATAGGCACCCGCTCGGCGGTATTCGCTCCGCTCGAAAAACTCGGACTGGTTATCGTCGACGAAGAACACGACGGTTCATATAAGCAAGTGGAAACACCGAGCTACCACGGCCGCGACACCGCGATCATGCGAGCCCTCGGGGCCGGCGCGGTCGTCGTGCTGGGTTCGGCAACCCCTTCACTTGAATCCTTCCACAATGCGCACGCGGGCAAGTACACCTATCTGCGGCTCCACAACAGGTACGGAGATCGCGCGCTCGCCGAAGTGCAAACCGTCGACATGCGCGAGGCCTTCAAAAGACACGGCAAGGCGCAAATGTTATCCGAAGAGTTGAAGGCGGCGATCGCCGAAACATTCGCGAGGGGCGAGCAATCGATGATCCTGCTCAATCGCCGGGGCTTTTCGTCGTTTCTGCTCTGCCGGTCGTGCGGGCTCGCGATTCATTGCCCTAACTGCGATGTGACGCTCACCTATCATCGGTACAACTCGAGCCTGCAGTGTCACTACTGCAACTTCATTCGACCGGTCCCTCGCGTGTGCGACGCGTGCGAGGGCGAATACATCCACTATGTCGGATTGGGAACGGAGCAACTCGAGGCGATGCTCAAGGAGTTATTTCCGGAGATGAACATAGCGCGGCTGGACCGTGACACGACTCGAAGACGCGGCAGCTTCGAGCAGATCATCATGGAGTTTGCGGGCGGCGGAATTGATCTTCTCGTCGGGACCCAGATGATCGCCAAGGGGCACGACTTTCACAATGTGACGCTGGTCGGTGTGGTCTCGGTTGATGCGGGGCTCGGGTTGCCGGACTTTCGCGCAGCCGAGCGCACGTTTCAACTGCTGACTCAAGTCGCTGGACGCGCGGGCAGAGGGGACCGGCCAGGCCGGGTGATAATTCAGACTTATCACCCCGAGCATTACTCGCTCGTGTGCGCTCGCGATCAAAATTACGAAGAGTTCTATCACCGCGAAATCGTCTTTCGCCGGACAATGCACTATCCCCCGTTCACCGCGCTGATCAACGTCCTGGTTCACGATAAGGACTTTGATCGCGCGAACGGGACCGCTGCGGATTTCGCGCGCGAGTTGCGCGAGGCGGCCAGGGGTTCCACGGTTCGGGTGCTCGGACCAGCTCCGGCGGCGATCTCAAGAATCAGGAGCGAGTACCGGTTTCAAATTTTGATCAAGGCTCAGAGCCGCGCGCGCGCGCGGGAAGCGCTGGATATGGCTATGGACAAGATCACCGCAGCCGCTCACAACCCGCGGTCTGTATCAATTGAAGTTGACCCGATGAATTTGATGTGAAGCCGCGATCACCCCGGTCGATGTAACGTAGACTGGCTAGTCTGCGTTTTGGTCATCCGCAGACCCTACACAGTCACGCTTGCGAGGCAGCGAAGATCAGCGGTTAATCTAGACTTAAGGGGCGCGCGTCACACTGCACAAAGTAGCAATTCACCATGTTTCGATGAGGCTTCGACCCACCAATCAGCTCTAAGGCAACGAACCCTTCGGCACCATCCACGGATGCACGTCGATCGTCAGTCTCCCAGTCTTCACAGTTGGGTCGGCTTCAGCTAACGCCCTCGCCTCATCAATAGAGTCAACCTTGAATACGAACACGCCTGCGTATTCCCCGGCGTTCTCGAATGGACCCGCGATGACAAGCTTGCCGGAGCGAGCCATGCTGTTGATGTGTGCCATGTGGTCCGCTTGAAGCTTGTCGGTCTCGGGTGTTCGCTGACCAGTCCATTTCGGGCCACGGCGCAGGAAAGCAAAATAGTACGTCGCCATCGCCATAGGCTGTGGGGGCGGCTTCATAATCCCTTTCGCGGCCCACCACTTCAGGACTTCAACCGTAAAGCCCCCAGACTTCACCAGGGGATCTGCTTCCTCCCACGCTCGCGCTTCCTCCGCCGACGAGGCGTTAAGCACAAACACTCCGGCGATTCGCGTGTCGTCCCCGAAGGGACCAGCAATAGCAGCCTTCCCGCTGGCTATGAGGCTCTGCACGTGTTTGACATGCTCCTGAAAGATTTGTTGAGTTTCAGGCTTCAGACCGCTCCAGTTCGCCGGCTTGACGAGCAGGCAAAGATAAAAGGTCCCCATTTCGAATTTGGGGTCCTGCGGATTGGCGGCAGCCGCCGGGAAGATAGCCGTGGAAAGACATAAAACCACCGTGGCGGTTATCAGCCCCCTCAGCCTTGCTCTCATCCTCATTCCGAGCTGGAAATTCGACATCTCCAATCTCCTCCGTTGAGTCGTCTTGATATTCTATTAACCGTTTGCCACTCCATGATTTAATTCGCACGACAAACGTTAGACTGATGATTATCGGCCGAGCGTTCGGGGCCTGACAAATGAAAGTATTCGCGCGGAGTGCATTCCAGCGTTACACTCTGCGCTGAGGAAAGAATGAACCTCGACGACCACCGCCAACACCTGATTGATATTCTTCAAGGCGCGTACTCGGGTGAGCTTGCCGCCGGGTTCGCATACCGAGGACATTGGAAGTCCGTGAAGAATACAACAGAGCGTGCGACAATTCAGAAAATTGAACAGGAAGAGTGGATGCACCGCAGGCGAGTTGGGGAGATGCTTCAGAGCCTCGGCGCCGGACCGCAAAAGCTACGCGAAGCAAAGCTGTGGGTAATCGGGCGAAGCATCGGGCTCGCCTGTCATTTCATTGGCTGGTTTCTTCCGATGTATTTCGCTGGGCGGCTCGAGAGCGGCAATGTGATCGAATACCAGGTCGCGGCGTCGCATGCAGCCGCGCTTGAATTGAAAGATTTCGAAGCTGACCTGCTTGTGATGGCGCGCGTTGAAAAAGAACACGAGGTCTTTTTCTTAAGCGTCATCGCCGGACACCGAATGCTCCCGCTGCTGGCAAGAGTGTTCGGTTGGGGCCGGTCGACCGATTCTGAACTTAGCGCTGCCCCGAAAAGCGCTTCCGCCGAAGCCGCAGATTGAAGTCCTCTTACTTGAGCTTGAAGGCGGACTTCAAAAACTCTTTCACGCCTTTTCCACCGGTGATGCTAAGCAACAATGGCTCGTCCTGATTGCCGGCCTCGAGCTTAAAACGAAAGAAAGAACAGCAAACCCGTTCGAGGCTGATGAACTCAGCAACCGCCAGTATGTTTTCTTTGGTCCCCGGCAAACTGACCGCGTAGCCGTTGGATAACTCTCGAACTCCGGTTGTTCGCGAGAACAGCAGCTCGTGAAGCTGCTGTTGCCTCGATCGCTCGGCGGCACTTAATCCGACGAGATTGCACGCGATTGGCGGATCGGTCATTGGCTTTGTCTCCCCACTAGCCGTTTGGGCGGGCCGTCTTTTGTCGGGCTGTTTTTGTTGTTGCGCTGACGCCGAAGCGGCCACCAGCAGAATGAACCCAGCCATGGGAAGCAGCGCGACCGGCATCGACTTGATCCTGTTTAACATAAATTCTTCTCCTGGATTTCCAAGCAAACTTCAATTCTGTCGGACATCAAACAGCTCGACAAATACACACGAAGGGAATTGTTCGGGGCACTTACAATTGGTGAGGCCGCGCTGAATCGCTTCGCGCATAGATTGAAGCTGGCGAATCTTCTCGTCTATCGCACTGAGCCTGGCCCTGGCCACCGCCCGCATCTCAGCAATCGTGTGGGCGCCGTTCTGACGCATATCAAGCAGCGACTTTATCTCGCTAAGAGTGAATCCCAATCCCTTTGCTTGCTTGACGAACCTGATAGACAACACCGCGTCTTCAGAGTATTCGCGGTAGCCGGAAGCGCGTCGCCCGGGTTTTTTGAGCAGACCAAGTCGCTCGTAGAGTCGAACCGTTTGAACGTTGACCTGTGCCTGCGCCGCTACCTCACCGATTCGCATCGCATACCTCCAGCTCGGCTATTTCGATTATCAACCTTGTACCTGAGTATAGAGTCAAGAAGAATATTGCGTTTTGAGTTCAAGCTTTAGCTTGTCCGATGCTTTTCTAGCGTCTTAGCTTACCCGTTTTGAGTTCAAGCTTTAACTTGCGGATGATCAATAAGCCAACGATCAGTCATAGGCCGTTCAGCACTTGCCATCATTTTTTCGACTCGCCTTCAAGCGGATGAGAATCAGCAGGCTCGATGCTGTTCACGATCCGGCGGAGAAGCTCGGGAAGTTTTTTATCATCCACCCATCTCACGACGACTACTAGATCGTGAACAGGGTCTACCAGCGAGATATTAGTGCCCGCGCCAAGCGCCGCGAAGCTTCCGGACGGCACGCCCGCATACATCTTCTCTTCAGTGTTCAAAGACCTTGGTTTCGCTCGAGCGAGCGAACCGGATCGCGTCTTCCAGCTTAGCAGCAATCATGCCGACTTCTTCCGGGCGCTTGTGTTCCCAGCCGTCACCCGGTGGTCGATAATACAATCCCTGACTCGGCGTCGGCTCATCGATGTCGACGGCAAGCAACCGTTTGGGCTCGTGGCCGACCGGAAGCGTCGCGACGACTTTCTTTGTGCGCGAGTCAATCGCCGAGACTGTGTCGTCAAGCTGATTGCTCACCCACACGAACCGGCCATCCGGAGTAATGGTGATCCAGTTTGGAACGCGGCCGACGTCGATCTTCGCGAGCTGTTTCAAGTCCGGGACGGAAAACGCGTAGATCGCCTTGCCTGCCATGCTGGTCACGTACAATTCGCGCTCGTCGGGCGTAAGCGCGAGCCCGTGCGTGAGCGTGTCGTAGGGCGGTATCACAGTTCCCGCGGGCAACGCCGGCAGTTCAACCCTGCGAATTGTTCTTCCCTTTTTGAGGTCCACAACCACGAACCCGTGCAACTTCGACAGGGCGACATACGCAAGCTTTTGGTCCTTGCGAAGCGCTATCGGACGCACCCAATCGCCCGGCGCGATCTCATTGATCTGCTTGTGCGTAGCCGTGTCGTATATCGTAATTCGCGAACCAGACATCGAACCTAGGTATAGTCTCCGCCCATCATCCGAAACGTATGTGTTGTGCGGCCACGCCGGCGCCTTAAGCCGGTCGATCACCTTCATCGAGGTTGTATCCACCACGTCGATCGCCGAATCGTTGCGCAGCGGCACAAAAACCTTGCGCCCGTCACGGGTGATCGAAACTTCATTCGGGGCGCGCCCCACCTTTACACGCCACTTTATCTGATTGGTCCGGATGTCCACGGCCACCAATTCGTCGGTGCCTTCTACACTGACGTAGAGCGTGCGGCGATCCGGCGAAGCTACAACCCCGTGCGGATTGGCCCCGACTTTGATCGAGCCGATGACCTTGGTGGTCGCGGAATCGATGATGGTGAGGTCGTCACCCTTCGAATTGGTAACATAGACCCGCGTTGCAGCGCGGACTACAGGCACGACCGGCGCCGGATGGACGGTGGTAGCTCCAGCTTTCTGAACACTCGAGCCGTTTGCGGCAAGCAGAATCAGGCCGATCATTACCAGCGACGTGAGCTTTAGTCTGTTCATAGCGGCCACATAATAACGAAACGCACTGCAGTTTGAACACCGCAAATTGCTGTGCTGAGCTCATCAATTGCTCGCTACGGGCAGTCGCCGCCACCACGCGCGCCTTGTGTTATTATCGTCGTTCCATGTTCATCGACTCACACGCGCACATCGAGGGAAAGGAGTTCGATCCCGACCGCGAAGCAGTTATCCAACGGGCGCTTGACGCCGGGGTCGAGACCATCGTGTGCGTCGGTGACGGCGAAATCGCCGCCGATTCGCACGGCGCTGCTTTTAGACTTGCCGAGCGGTATCCATTCATCTACACAACGGTAGGAGTTCATCCTCACGAGGCGCGACTGCTTGACGACGAGATGTACGCAAAGCTCGGGGACCTGTCGCGGCATCCCAAGGTAATCGCTTGGGGAGAGATCGGGTTGGATTATCACTATGACAACTCGCCGCGAGCAATCCAACGCGAGGCGTTCACGAAGCAGTTGCGGATGTCTCGAGAGCGGCAGCTTCCGGTCTCGATTCACACTCGCGAAGCTGAGGCCGACACGCTGGCCATCCTGGACCAAGAGTGGAAAGACTCGGGGCTCGGCGGAGTAATTCATTGTTTCACCGGCACGCGCGAATTCGCGGAGCGGGCTATCGATCTTGGTTTCTATATTTCATTCTCGGGCGTGGTTACCTTCAGGAGCGCGAAAGAGCTTCGCGAGACGGCTCGCAGTCTGACTATGGACAGAATTCTGATTGAGACGGATGCGCCGTTCCTGGCGCCTGTTCCCTATCGCGGACGTCGCAACGAACCGGCTTACGTCGTCGAGACGGCGAGGAGTATCGCAGAGCTTCGAGGGCTCGAACTGGAAGACCTTGCCCGTGCCACTACCGAGAATTTCAAACGGTTATTCAAGCTTGTTTCGTTTTAGCTTGGGAGACGCTAATCAAAAGAATGAATGGACAGGACATTGGCGGTGCGCAGATTCGGATAGACGGAGGAGGCGCGGCAATCATGGAACCAAAGCGTCTTAGCCGGCGCGACGCGCTGCAAGCGGTTGGGATACTTACCGCGGGACTGGCGCTCGGTCCGGGCTGTTCGCGGCGCGTCCGGCCTTATGTTGTCGATCCGCCCTTCGGAACTAGCCGTTATGCCCGTCGCTTCACGCCGGTCAACGTCTCTCCCGATCGCGTGATCAGGACAGTGGTCGGGCTTCGGCCGTTTCGGCCATCGGGATTCGTAGTGCGAGCCGAGGCTCTCGGCGACAAGCTCCTGGTTCACAACTATGGACACGGCGGCGGCGGCGTAACCCTGTCGTGGGGAACTGCCTGGCTTGCCGCTGATCTCGTGGCCGAATCAGGAAAGACCGGATCCGCGGCGGTCATTGGTTGCGGGGTCGTTGGCCTGGCTACCGCCAGGACTCTCCAGCGTCGCGGCTTCGATGTGACAATCTACGCGAAGGACCTTCCGCCCGAGACCACTTCGAATATCGCGGGCGCGAGCTGGTTTCCCTCAAGCGTCATACAAGAGGCCCGCCGAACACCAGCGTTCGACGCACAGTTCGAACGCGCGGCTCGGATTGCGCATCGCCAGTATCAGTTGCTGATCGGAGACGAATACGGAGTTCACTGGCGAGAGCAATTCAATCTCAGCGATTCGGACGACGATGATGGCGGCGTGCCGTGGGACTACGCGATGCTGAGAGATCTCTTCCCGGCATCGCGCGAGCTAAAGCCTTCCGAAAACCCTTTTCCAACTAAGCACGCTAGTGTTGACAGCATGATGTTTATCGAGCCGTCGGTATATCTGAACGCACTGCTTCGGGATTTCTATATCGCCGGCGGCCGCGTTCGTCGCGTCGCATTTGCGGAACCACGGCAGCTTTCTACCCTTTCGGAATCGGTCATCGTTAATTGCACCGGGCTTGGCGCTCGCGAGTTGTTTGGCGACCGCGAGTTGGAGCCGGTCAAAGGTCAACTCACCGCGCTCCTGCCGCAACCCGAAGTCGACTACGCGATGGTGACGGGCGGGCTCTACATGTTTCCACGTCGCGATGGGATCATGCTGGGCGGAACATTCGAGCACGGAGTAGAGACGCTTGAACCGAATCTCGAGGCGATGCAGCGGATTCTCGGGGGGCACCGTCGGATCTTTGGGGGAATGCGGTAACGAGCAAATATGTGGAGGGTGAGCGCAATGCAGTGGAGTAAGAGGCGCGTCTCAGAATGATCTGAACCGGCTGGTCATAAGTGTCATGTTCTCTGACTTTGATTTCAATCTATTAGATGACCCCTCCTTCAAGGAGGATAGCGTCCGGGAGGAACTTATTACCCGCATGTTAAAGGATCCCGGGTACTCGGCATCTCCCCCGAACCGGATCTTGCGGAGCGTTGCGCTAAAGCACCCCTACGTCTATATTGGTACGAAGACACCGGGTAAACATCATCCCCGATTATTTGCTAAAGAGAAGCGGGCGCACGTTCCTGGTTATTGACGCCAAATCCCCAACCGAAGAGATCCACAAGGGACTGAAACTAGGGTTAGCTTTGGACCGGAATCTGAAAAAAATCAGCCAAGTGTTCGTTGTTCTCGATGTTGATTTTGTTTCCCGGATTGATGAGTCAAGATACTCCTTTAGTAGTCACCTTGAGATGGATGGCGTCATCTATCTAGCCACATTCGATTTCAGCAAGGACCTCTTGTCAGATTTCTTTTCTGGTCTTGAGCCGAAGGACGTTGTGCCTGAGGTTACGCGCAGGCTCACAAAGTATCCGTTCACGTGGTCGTTTACGCTGGAAAATCCTGCATTTGTTGGGCTTGCTTGTCAGATTGATGACGGTGTTCACGAAAACGAGGATGAAAGCTATTGTCCATTTATCGTTACCAAGTTTTTCTAGCATACCAGCAAGCAAGCCTCTGAGACTCTCTGGGTGAAAAGTACTATTTTTGATCCCTTGCCCTTAGACATCCACTCTGAAATAATCGCCGCATAGGAAGGAACGAATGATTACTCTACCCAAAGAGATCCAAGAAGCTGTCCGGAGTTCGGAAGATCAACCTATCCGTCTCACCGATCCGGAAGCCAATAGCGAATACATTCTCGTACCCGCGGACTTGGATGATCGAATACGAGACTTGTTCTACGAGCACTCGACGTCAACGAAGGATGAAAGACGCGCGCTGATGCTGCGGGCCGGTTTGCGTGCCGGATGGGATGACTCGGACATGGATGTTTACAACGATTTGGGTCCCCGCCGACGCTAATGAATGTCCAGCGTGGTGACATAATTCTCGTGGACTTTCCTACAGCGACCAAACGGGAAGTAAAGTGCGTCCTGCACTCGTAGTTCAATCAGATGTTTGGAATGCGCGGCTTGACGACACTATTCTCGCTCTTATCACCAGCAGCAGGAACCGTCGAGTAGGAGCCAATACTCAGTTATTGATCGACATCACTACTCTTGAGGGCCGTCAGACAGACTCGGCTTGACTCAATTGTTCAATGCGAGAACTTGATAACCTATGACCGCGCACTAATTCTTCGTATACTCGGAAACCTGGCTGCGAGCACGATGTCTCAGATTGACGATTGCCTAAAGGCAGCCCTTGCACTTTCTTGAGGGGCAGCGCGATGGACATCCTTCCAACAACCCTGACACACGATGAGATCAGCCTGTTGCTGTTCGCGCTCGAGGGAGGGGAGGCTGCGCCGATGCCCGATCCGTCGTCTTGCGAAGAGGCTTGCCCCGTCGTTGAAAGCGTCGAAGAGTTGCTTTGCGGGGGTGGGCTCGATCCTCGGCAGCAACTGGTGCGGCATCTGAACAACCATCTCCGGGAGGCGATGATTGAGTGCGGGATGTTCGAGTTGATGGCCGCGGCCCAGCCTGGCGCGGCGCAGGCGCTATCGGTGGAAGACCCGATCAAGCTTCGACAGGTGAACGAGCGGCTGGCCGCGTGGACTTGTCATATCAAGCTCGATGATGCGGAGCGGCGACTGCTTCACGAATCTCTTGCTCGGCTGCCGCGTTCATCCTGGGTGATGTTGCCGCGGACAATTTGGCGGCTAAGAAAGAAACTCAAAGCAAAGTAAATGGGCTGCGGCCGGAGAGGAACGGGCCGCGCTTTGGGAGAAACCGGAATCCCACCCACGGCAGTGGGTGGAAGTTTCAAATCCAACCACACAGGGAGACAGCCGCAGAGTCTGGGAAAACTGCGGGAATCCCACCCACGGCAGTGGGTGGAAGTTTCAAATCCAACCTAC
>JBASRM010000469.1:0-5043 GCA_049273835.1 Blastocatellia bacterium
CTATGAAACTGTTTGGCCTAACTCACGGCCTCTGGAAACGAACTGGATCATATGCAAGGGATGTTACCGTGTCAAGCGGAAGGTTGATTACTGCATTTTTCTTAGGACTCCGCCTTAATTCTTTCAAGTTCTTGATGTTCCTCCGCCGAGACAGGGTGATCTAAGACATGGTAGACAGAGGCTTCGGCAAGCGCCAGCAGTCCACAGTAAAAGAATGTACCAAAATTGCGCCGGAAGAATCGCTCCGCGCGGCATGCTAGAAGTCACGGATAGAATAGCAACAGGAAATACACTACGGAAAGGCTTACTTTGACCGAGAAGAGAATCAATCGCTCGCTGAAGAGCAGAACAGCAGACCGTATAGCAGAGCCGACGGACGGGCACGAAAAACACAGGATAGAGCGGAACGTTGTAAGTTGTAAGTGTCCGTCTATCCGTCCGCAACGTGCTGCTGCTTTCTAAAGCGTGATACTGGCAGTCATGAGGTCAGGGGTTCGATCCCCCTTGGCTCCACCAATTACTTAACAGTCTGGTGTACCTTCACATCACTGGCAGACACATGTACTGTTGCGGGTATCTCTTTCCGTGATCGTGCAGATGGTCGTGCCAGGCGGCGACTGCAGCGCGGCGCTTCCTCTGAACACTCCTCCATCAGCCTTCGCTAGCACCCTCCGATCTGCTGAGTAGTGTTGGAACGTCGCTGTACTGCCCTTCACTGTCACTTGTGCAATGCCGGTGAACATCGTTCCTCCACAGCAAAAAAGATAAGCTCCCGTCTGCGTGTTGCCAAGGAAGACAATGCTCGCGTTGGAGTCATCCTGCAGGCATACGTTGAACGTCGACGTGGTACACAAAGGCGCTTCATAAGCGCCAACATCACATAGAGCGATCCCGTCGCAGTTGCCATCAATCGGTCGCATCACGCCTCGTTGGTCTTGTTTAACCGGGTTGCCGGCTACATCCGCGCAATCGGCGACGGCGTCAATGGCTACGCTGCCAGAGAGCAGGGCGTGCGTCATAGTTGGGCCGCCGTTATCTTGCAACGGGCCAAGGTTGAGCTGGGCGGCAGCTACCTGGGTGAAGCCAGGGCAACCGCCATTCGTCGAGAAGTTGACTCCTTGGGCGTTCAATGCCCCTGGGCCAGCGACCGAGCAGTCGTCCCCGGTAGAGTTGGCCACGATTCCATTCTTTATATTCACTGTGCCGCCGATAACGCGAATGCCGCCGCCGCCGTTGATAGCCAAGTTGCCCGACAGTGTGCTGTTAGAGATGTCCACCGTGCCGCTATCGATGAAGACGGCGCCCCCCATAGCAAAGCCACCAAGGGTAGCCGAGTTATTCGATATTGTGCTGTTGGTGATAGTCACCGTTCCGCCTTGATTGAAGACGCCGCCGCCGGCGGCGGCGAAGTTATTCGATATTGTGCTGCTGGTGATAGTCACCGTGCCACCTTGATTGAAGATGCCGCCGCCGCTGGCAGTATTGCCTGAAAACGTGCTGTTGGTAATCGTTACTGTACCACCGAGATTGGCGATGCCGCCGCCGGCGCTGCTGGAACTGCCTGATAGCGTGCTATTGCTGACCGACAACGTACCACCGTTATTGAGGATACCCCCGCCTGCGAAAACGAATCCATTACTGATGGTGAGGTCCGAAATCGTCACTTGTACGACACTCGCGATCTCGAAAATGCCGGAGGCGTGGTTGCCGCTGACGGTGATCACCGGAGCGCCCGGACCAGTGATAGTTAGGTTCTCAGTGATGGTGGGCAGTTGCCCTGATGTCAACGTGATTGTGCCGGTGAGGCCACCCTGAAAAATGATCGTGTCTGCTCCGAGATTCGTGTTGGCATTAATGATCGCCTGCCTAAGCGAGCCAGGACCGCTGTCACCCGTGTTCATTACGGTGAAGGTAGTAGATGCCTTGGCCGTCTTCATCTCTGAAGCAAGGTTTATTACAATGCTCAGCCCCAACCCTACCCCTAAAATTACCACACACCGCTTGCCTAAGGATCTTTTCATGGCATCTTCCTCCTTCATTTAAGCTTCCCATCGATCCTGTAGGGCACACTACAGAGTGGTCGGATATAGTGGGACTTAGAATCTGCGGCAACCTGAAAGTGGGCCGGTTCTGCGCCAAAACGGCGGCTATTCTTCATCCGCCTGGGCCCACGATGAAACCGAAGGCTTCCTTGAGCGCGGCGTCCATCACCGCCAGGTGGCCCTCATTCAACCCGTCGAGAACACCTGCCGGTATTGTGACCGTTCCCTTCAGCGGGTCGCCGGGTACCTGAGCCGGGATCTCGACGGTCTGCCTGGACATGCCGCGCAGGATCGCTTGCGCTTGCTCCGGCGGCGACAGGGAGAAGAAGGAGTCGTCGAGCAGGATCTCAGTGTCCGACATCCACACCGCCGGCACGCCGTCGATCGCCCCGGCCCGCAGGCTCAGGGCCGAGCCGAACAGGATGTTGGCCTCAATCAGCTTCATATTGACTTCTTCTATGAAGTCGACGCCAGCGCCGCTGATGATGCCCGTGCCGTGGCACGGATCGCCCAACTCGGCGGTGCGAGGGTCGATCCCGTCGAAGCTCTCGGCCACCGAGCACGCCAGGAATGCGCCCTGCGTCGTCTCCCAATTGTGCGAGCGCGAGCCCCCGACCACGATTCTCCGAACCCCGGTGGACGCGCCGCTCATCAGCTCGAGCAGCCAGCGCACCGAATGAGAGCCGCGCTCCACGCGCTCTTCGGCAAACGCCAGAGCCAGGTCCGCCGCCGCGCGGCGGTCAGGGTTCCCCTCGAAGCCGATGAACTGGTCTGCGGGCGCTTCGCTCTTCACCGTCCCGGTCTCGCCGTTGAGAGCGCGGATCAGCTCCATGATCGAGTCGGGATTGTGCAGCGCAAGCCCGCCGCGCCGGCCCAGCTCGTCGGGCGCGTTCGCGAGCGAGCGGAACAGCCGCTGGTGAGTGTAGATGTCGAGCCGGCGCGGCTGGACGACTGCGTGCACCAGCTCGTGGAGCAGCGTCGCCGCCATGTACTCCGTGCCCATTCCGAAGGCGCCGGGGCATAGCGCGATGGCGTTGTCGTACGGCGAAAAGTGAGCGGCCTGCTCGAAGTCGCACTGGAAGGTCGGGGTCTCATTGCAGAAGAGCGGCAGACCGGAGGTCGTGACCTTCTTGCGCCTCTCTTCCCGCTCGGCACCCGTCACGTCAAAGCCGATCGCCTCGCCGGGAGCGGTGCCCGGGGTCGTAACCGGTTTTAGAAGAGGTAAGGCGGCGTGAACCTGCCGGATCGTATCGATAACCACATCGAGAGCGGTCTGCGCGGTCGAAGGCTTGGCGACGGCGGCACTCGGTGCAGCGCTCCGCTTCATACCGGCGAAGGCGCCCGGCGAGCCCATCCGCTGCGAGAACGCATTCTCGACTTGGGAAGCCTTTTCGGGAGTGGCGCGGCCCGACCGAGTCGCCTCAAGAAGGGCCAGCGCCGTACCAGTCCATCGGTCGGCCTGGTCTAGGGCGACCTTGACCTGCACCTGCGGCGAGGCGGGGTCGTTCGGCAGGAACGCGCCATCGGCGCAGCCTAATTCGGCCCCTGAGGTGAAGGAGTCAAGGATTTGCTGAAGCTGAGTGCGGGTAAGGCGCTCGAGCTTGCCCTTCAACGGGCTTGGATCGACCACAGCCTCCCGGCCGAGGAGCTCGACCAGGAAAGGCTCGATCTGCTCCGGGGTCAGCTCGGCCAACACCTTGGCGATCAGCGCCTCAGACGACCCGTGAAGCGCCAGCCCCTCCGGCACGCGATTGAGCGTGGACGCTTCGCTCGCATCAACCGCCACTCGGCCCGCGCCCTGCTGGACCACATGCGCTAGCTCGTGCGCTATTAGCCAATGACCGTCGCTCGTCCCGGGCCGATACTTTCCGGCCCCGAACACAACGTTGCTTCCCACGGTGTACGCCTGGGCTTCAACGGCGCGCGCCGAGGCGGCTGCGCCGGCGTCGGTATGCACGCGAACGGCACTGAAGTCGTGCCCGAAGCGCGGCTCCATGAAGTCACGAGTGGCTTGCGGTAGCGGCTGGCCGCCAGTTTGTCGCAGGCGTTGGATTCCCGCTTCAAAGTCAGAGGTGACGGCCGGGACGCTACTCGATGCCCGCTTGGTCTGAGCGGACTCTTCCTTTTCATACTCGTCAGACTCAACTCGTGGTTGGAAATACGGCTGGGGCGCGCGCATAACCATGCCCGCCATACGATCGGCTTCCTGCTCGTATCTGTCACCGGAAGCTGCGATTCTGAGCTTCGGTAGGATTGGGGGTGGCCGCTCTCCTTCTGAGCGCTCTCGGCCACATTGTTCGCACTCGCCCGTAAGACTGCTTCGCGCCTTGCTGCTACAGGAACACTTGCGTTGCAACAAACCCGAAGAGAGCGTCGACGAAAGAAGGGAGGCTGCCGGTGCCAGGCTCGGTGCGTTGTTTAGGTTCGGTTGTATGTTGGTTGGTGCGCTGGCACGCAGTGGTATTAGGCTAAAATCGTGGGCAAAGCGGAGTGATGTACTTGTGAGTGAGCCATCCTGTTGCTCTCGATCATTAGCCTGTAAGAATCGTTTCGCGGGTATCGCGGAGCATGCAGACTTGCCGCTCGGAATGGGCTTTTGCTTTTGTTCAAACGTACTCGTGCTAAGTCTCCGTTTCTATCCAACATCGGTGACTGGAATGAAAGCGTGATATATCACATCCAGCGAGGCGATTCAATCTCAGAATTCTGAGACCACTCAGGCAGAAGACTCTCGTCAAAGCAGAGATTCTTCTTCGCTGGAGTTTGAACATTTGGCTGCGCGTTTCCGCCTCCGGGGGGGGAGGGCAGAGATTAGCCCAGCAATGAATTGCTGGGCTATCTGGAGTTTGGAATTTGAGACGAGGAAACGCGCGGAACTCCGTCAGGAGTTCCATGTTTATAGCAACCCAGGCGACGGCGAACGAACTCCGTCAGGAGTTCCATGTTTATAGCAACCCAGGCGACGGCGAACGAACTCCGTCAGGAGTTCCATGTTTATAGC
>JBASRM010000472.1:0-15562 GCA_049273835.1 Blastocatellia bacterium
GAGGATGGTGTGAAGGTCATCGATGTGACGGATCCCGATCAAGCCCGCGTGGTCGAGGGCGCCGCCGTCCCGCTGGCCGAAGCGAACAACATTTATCTTGTTCGCACGTACGCATACGTTGCCGCAGGCAAACAAGGGCTGGTCATACTCGACATCGAGCAGCCGGAGCGGCCGCGGATAGATCAGGTCTTCAACGCAGGCGGAGCGATCAACGACGCGCGTGATGTGAAGGTCGGGATGACCAACGTCAGTTTGTTTGCGTACATCGCCGACGGCCACAACGGGCTACGCGTTGTTCAACTGACGTCGCCCGAATCGACGCCCGGAAACGATGGCTTCAGTCCGAGGCCCAATCCTGAGCTGATAGCGACCAGGCACACGCACCTCCCGGCGCTCGCGATTTCGAAAGGGCTCGATCGGGACCGGGCGGTGGATGAAAGCGGAAACCAGCTCTCGGTGTTTGGGCGCAGAGGGGCGCGTCCGCTGAATTTTATGGAGATGGTGCGGATGTACAAGATTGACGGCAAGTTGTTCACGGTGCCGGAGATCCGGGACGCAAACATTCGAGAGAACAGGGACATTCGAAGCTTCTACGGCGCGCCGGGAAAGGAAGCTGTGGGGCTCAGTGAAGGGAAGAGATGAGATGGTGGAAGGAATCTCGGAATGCAAAATTCCAGATTCCAGAGATCAGAGGTCAGAGGTCAGAGATCAGAGGTCAGAGGTCAGAGATCAGAGTATCGTGGATCTCAGATTTCAGAGATCAGTTTCTTGAGGTGGCGGGTTGCTATTCTGACAATCTGAGATATGAACTTTAGATCTGGAATCTAAAAGCTGGAATCTGAAATCTGGAATCTGGAATCCGTTCGATCTGGACTTCCGCGCACGCGAGACTACGATGACACCCAAGCTAGCAGCTCTGATCCTGTACGCGATCGCCATGCCCGCCGCCCTGTGGGCGGGCCCATTCGCCCCATCGCAGCCCGCGAATTTGTTTGCGACAGAACCGGATCAGAGTGACTGTGACCGGATAAAGTCCTCTGATGTCGGCGTCGTCAAGCTGAATCTGAATGGCACCCGCGGCGTCGTTCTGTTCCGCCACAAACATCACGAGACCTATCTCAATCCCAGCAGTGACTTTGCCCATCCAGCACAGAAGGGCGCCGAATGCATTGGGTGTCATCACAAGCGTACGGAATTCAGCGGCGTTCCTATATTGGTAAAATGCGCCGCGTGTCACGGCGGGGATGGCGACCCCAGGAATCCCAGGAATAAGGACTGGGATGAGGCGCGATCCGAGCGGGTGTTTCACGATCTGTGTATCGGGTGCCATAGAGCCACAAACGAGAAGGGAACCATCAAGTGCGAAAAAGCACCGGTGGCTTGCAGCGACTGCCACGGACCTAAAATGTAACGAGCATCCAGCGTTGCTGTGAGGGCGGGGGTGAACTTGAGAGCGGTTGGAATCAAAAAAGGCGTGTTGGTGATGAGCGGTTTGGTGGCGCTCGGCGTCTGCATCGGCCTCACTCCGTCTCATGCCGGTGAGCCCCGACCGTTTTCAGTCTTGCAAGCTAGGGACAGAACCGGCCGTGGAAGCTTCCCCCATGACCAGAAGGAACACATAAAGGTTCAGTGCGCAGACTGTCATCTCGCCGCCAAAGAGAAACCCAAGAACACCGATCAGCCGATGGCCAGGGATTTTCCTCACGCGGTCTGCGTGAGGTGTCACAACTTTGCCGCTGAGTTCTTCAAGTCCGCGTTTGGTAGGCCGAGCACCTTTTGCGGCGTGTGTCACGAGCCCCGGCGGATTTCCCGGGGTGATAAGGCGCTGCGGCCCGGCGTGTTCCCCAGACCCGCAATCAGCGATTTTGAGGATGAGTTTTCACACAAGGCTCATCGGAAGGTTCTACCCGCTGGTTTTCGTGTTGTTCCGATTAGCAACCCACCGTACGGCTCCCAATTCAGAACTGGCGGGAGCCCGCTTTGCACCGATTGCCACCTGCAAATCAAGAAGGTGAGACCCGATGCGAAGGACATGAACACCGAGGTATCTCACGCGACCTGCTTTGTCTGTCACGGCGGCTCGCCCGGGGAAACGCGGAGAGCGCCGGCGGAGACCTTCCCCTACGCGAACGACTGCAAGGTGTGTCATGACCTGCGGGGACCGGGTTCGGGTCCTCGCGCCCACACTCTGTTTGGAAGCCTGAAAGGCTTCAGGCACGACGATCACGACATAGACATCCGGCCCAAGAAGAAATCTGATTTCCCGCTTCCGGCCGCTACCGATCGTCTGTGCAGTGAGTGTCACCATCCTGTCGATCAGGTCGAAAAACTCGGTGACATCCGACTACCGGAAGCCGGCTATTGCGACCGGTGTCATATCGATAGGAAGCCTGGTCTGCCGGCGAGGCTGAGCGATGAGATATTGAACAAGCTCAGGAGAAATTAATAAGCTGAGCGAGCGTGCCCTGTGTGTGCCGCGAAGGTGTCCACAAAGGGACGCACTTGAATCATCTTTCACGATGAGAAGAGAGACTTCAAAAAGAATAGTCCTGGTGGGAGCAATAATCGTGTTCGGGCTCTGGGCGTGCAAAAGCACGAAACAGAACCTGAACAAACCGGTCGAAAGCGCTCCGGCTCCCGCGCCCGTCAGCCAGTCGCCGTTTGATATTGTGGACTCGAAGGTCATAGAAGTAGTTTCACCCTTCGATCACAATCGCAAAGAGCACAAGAGCAAGACTCAGGACTGTGCCGCCTGCCACCTGCGCGCGAATAACGACCCCAAACCTGTTTTTCCAGGACATGCGGCTTGTATCGAATGTCACGCCAAGGACTTCACAAACAAAGAAAGCAAGATGTGCATCGTCTGCCACAAGACGCCGCTTGATGCCCAGGCTTCGCGGATCGAATTCCCGGCGCGGTTGAGTGAATTCGGACTCAAGCGGTTTTCGCATCGCGATCACGCGAACTCGGAGAAGATGAAGAACCAGATGGACGCGCAAAACATGCCCGAAGGCGCGCCCAGATGCGACTTCTGTCACAAGTTCGACAATCAGGGCCTCAAGGCAAGCATGCCGAAGCATCCTGAGTGTTACGCCTGCCACAGCCATCAGCCCAGCGACAAATTGGCGGGATGCGCCGCCTGTCACATCAAGAAGTCCGAAGCGATGCAATACAGCGCCAGCCTCGGAACGGCGTTCAGCCTGTACAATTTCAGACACGGTCCGCATCTCAAGAAGGCCGCGTGCGACAAGTGTCACAAGACAACCGAGGTGCCCGCGGAGCAGCCTCGCACAGACATCCTGGCCATCAACACCGGGCGCGGGCAGAGGCACCATTCGACTTGTTGGAGCTGCCACGCTCAGGCAAAGGAATCGGTTTGCACAAAATGCCACGTCAATTCGCTGCCGTTTTAGGAGAAGTTAGGACAGTCGATTTGAACGTCGGGAATGGATCTTATCATTTGCATCTTTGGCGCTCAGGTGACGCCTTCATATCGCGTCTGTTATTAATCCCCGCGCTCAGCTGGCCACAGACCGCGTGATATGCTTCCGCCGTTCAACCCTGAAAAGCAGAGTGGCCGGTTCCGAAAAGGTAATGCATCATGCCGCGAGAACATAAGAGTCGCCGCGAGGTACTTGACGCCATCCGCGACTTGAAATCTCTGAAGGATTTGTTGTCACAGCACGAAGGCCACTTCGATCATGAGCTGGATCTTGAAGTCACGGTGTACGGCCGGAACTACGGTGGCAAAAAGGTTGGGCCATACTTGCGTCTGCTGACCTACGAGCCCGGTGAGCCGGTGATGACCGAGGGAGAGTGGGGCGGCAATACTTTCTACGTGGTAATCGACAGCCACCTCGACGTTTGGATAAAGGCGCCCAACAACCAGGACATCAAGGTAGCCGAACTCAAACCAGGAACACAGGTGGGCGAGATGAGCGTCCTGGCAGGCGTGCCCAGGAGTGCAACCATAAAGGCTCCTCCCAACGCCGCTGCGAAAGTGCTCGAGATTCAGCGTCCCGCGCTTCGACTGCTTCGCAAGCTGAGCGCCTTCGGGGAAAGTCTGGACGTTTCATACCGCGAACACAGCCGCGACTCGATAATCGAAGATTTGAAGGGCGAGATGAAGCTAACTCCGGAGATGGTTACCGACCTGAGGGCCATCGCAACGTTCAGAGTGTTTTCTAAGAACCACGTGCTCGTTCGCGAAAAAGCGGCGATCGATCGCATATTTCTGATTAAGCAGGGCTGGCTGAGGCGCGCGCACGAATCAAACGGTACAGGCGTCGAGGACTTTCTGGGCCACGGCTTTTGTTTCGGAGTTGAAGGCGCGATGAAGAACGCCTCCTGGCCATATTCGGTGACGTTGATGGGACGCACCGAATCGATCGAGATCTCAATCAGGGCCCTCAGACAACACGTTGCACTCCGGGAGACGCTGGTCCGCGAGCTCACGCGGTTCGCGCCTCCGGAGATGGGAGCGCGGGTCAGCACAAAACCGGTGGTGCACGAGAAGCAACTTGCCGCGCAACATGATCTGATCACCACCGGGCTGGTCGACGCCACGAACTTGCTTGTGATGGACATGGATCTGTGCGTGCGCTGCGGCAACTGTTCTCTGGCATGCCATACGATTCACGGGCAGTCGCGACTGCTGCGCCGAGGCATCCACGTGACCAGGCTGGAGGCTCCGCGGACCAGCGCAGTTCAAAGCGTGCTTTCGCCGGCCGTGTGCATGCATTGCCAGGACCCTGAGTGCCTCACCGGCTGCCCGACAGGCGCGATAGGCCGCTTCGGACTCGGACAGATCGATATCGATCCGAAAACCTGTATTGGCTGCGGGGACTGTGCTTCGCAGTGTCCCTACAATGCTATCTCTTTGATCCCGCGCAAAGCCAAACCGGCAGAAGAAAAGGAGGGCTTCAAACAGCGATTGCGCGATTATCTTCGAATCAAACCCGAGCCGCTGCCTCCGGCGGTCGATGCAACCGAAGACCTGGTTGCGGTCAAATGCAACCTCTGTAGTGATCGTGTGACCTTGAATCCGCCGGGTAAAAAGAGGCGCGCTTACAGTTGCGAAGAGAACTGTCCGACTGGCGCTCTTGCCCGCATTAACCCAAGAGAGTACTTCACAGAGATCGGGGCAATCGAAGGATTGATGCTTCTGGATCAGACTCACGCGACCGGAAGAAACATTCACAAATCGGATCCCCCAAAGCGACTGAGCCACATTGTTGGGATACTCCTAACGGTGGCCCTCACAGCGGGGGCGATCATAGGACTGCGGGATTACGGGCTTGGCGAGCGGCTGGCCGGCTTTCTAAACATGCGATGGATCACAGGCCTTGTCGGGCTAATTGGAATCGCCGGCGTGATGACCTACCCGGTCCGGCGGCAGATCTATAAGCGCCGAGCTGGACCGTTGAGGTACTGGCTGCTCAGCCATATCTATCTCGGTGTGATCGCCGGGATTATGATTTTGCTTCACGGCGGCACTGAGTCCGGGGGCCTCCTGACCACCCTGCTGATGATAAGCTTTGATCTGGTTATCTTCACCGGGTTTTTGGGGCTGTTCCTGTATCTGGTGGTTCCGAGGCTGCTGACCCGGATCGAAGGGGCCCCTCTGTTGATCGATGACTTGAAGCAACGCCGCGAGGAACTCCAGAAGCTGTTGGCGGAGATCGGCAGCTCGCCATCCGAGGATCTGCGAAGCATAGTCAAGGGGCGAGTCATTCCGAAGTTCGTTTCGTTTGGCTATCTTCTCCGGCAATATTTGAAGCGCGAAAGCCTGGAGGCGTTGATCGATTCGGCAAAAGGGAGGTTCAGCGCGGAGATTAAGGGGCTCAGGAACGAAGCGGATCGCGGGAAGCTGGAACGCGCGGTTGAAGCCTCGGCAACACTGCGGCGCGTGGATGCGCTTATTTATCTGCATCGGCTGCTGAAGGTCTGGCTGCCGCCGCACGTGGCAACGACTTCGTTGATGCTTGCGCTTCTGGTCATACACATCATTCAAGTGATCTACTACGCCGCTCGTTAGAGAAACAAGTATGGCTTCAAAGAATCGATTCGTTATCAAGCGGAAGGACAGCGACGCTGCGATCGACGACGTGATGCTCGAGAGCGAGGGGCTTACGATCGGACGGTTGATCGGGAACGATCTGGTGCTCAATCACCGCGCGGTGTCGCGTACTCACGCCGGCATAAAAGTGTTGGGCAGCGACTTCTGGCTGTTCAACTTCTCCCAGTCCAACGGGACATCGCTCAACGGGGAGCTGGTCGACAAGACGCCCCTGGCGGACGGCGACGTTGTTCAGATCGGCCCTTATTTAATGCGGGTCAACTACCTCGCGCAAGCGCTTGCGATCACCGTCGAGCGTCAATTGCAGGTCCAGACCACTGAAGGCTCCGTTGTTCTTCCGACCGCGCCGGGCGCCGGCGGCGAGGAAGACGCGGGAGCTACTATTATCATCAAGACGCCCGCGATCCCCGGCACCCGGATATCCACGCCCAGCGGCAGCATTCGGGCTCAAGGCACCGGCCTGCTGACGGCGGTGATTCAAGCGGCCGATGAAAAAGCGCTCGAGGTGTTCTGGAAGAACAGAAAGCGAGAGGCCGGAAAGATCGAAGCTAAGACCCCGCTCCATCCACGCGGTGGACAGAAAGTCGGCAAAGCACAGTTCAATTGGAAACCCACGCTCGACCTGCGGCACTTGTGGAAGAAATCTTACTTTGTGTGGGGCGCCATCGGCTCGCTGGTGGCTGCCGTCGTTGCCCTGATTGTCTATCAAGGCGCCTACTCCCCCGGCCCAGTCTCGACCGCTCATACTCTCTCAACGGTCTCAACGCGCGGGATTGCCGACCGCGCCAACGAGAACTCCTGTTCTAACTGCCACGGCGTTACCGCGGGAATGCAAGACAAGTGCATTTCTTGCCATTCAACTGCGAAATTCAGGCCGATGATTTACCAGGCGCATGACCGCGAGAACATCGCATGCTCAAGCTGCCACACCGAGCATCAAGGAACCGATATCCGCGCGGGGCTGGTGAGTTACGGACTGTGCTCGCGTTGCCACAACGGCGCCTACACTATAAAGACCGGCGAACGATCGGGAAGCCTGCTCCCCATTCCGCACGGCGGCACGATCGGATATCCGGTCGTCGATGGAAAATGGCAGTGGAAGCTTAGCGCCGATGATCTGAAAAAGAGATCTCTTCCCGATAGCTGGGCAGCGTTCAGCTCGAAGGACCAATTCCACAGCATCCATCAAATGGGCCGGATGCTCAATAAGATGAGCTGTGTAGACTGTCACAGCGCGGGCGTGCTTGGCGATGCCCGTTGGCGACAGTCGGCCCGCGACGAATGTGCGAAATGTCACGGCCTAAAGGACGCCTCAGGTATCCAGCAACAGGCCAATTGCAATACCTGCCACCAGCAACACGGCCAAAGCGAAGATATCGCGAAGCTTTTGACGGAAGCAGGCGCAAACAACAAAAAAATCACGAGCTATTTAACGTCCCTCGATACCGGCGGAGAAGGGTCCCAGTCGAGCCGTCTGGCAACCGCAAGCCAAAACCTTTTCCAGGGTGTGGGGGCGGCGGAAGCGATTCGACAGAGCAAAGCCACGATCGGCCCGCAACTTGTCCAGAACATCGGCGCGCTTCCGTGGTACGCCTGGGCCGGGATGATTGCCGCGCTTCCGATTGTTGGACTCGCGGTGATGGCGGTCGGGGCAGTGCGCCGCAAGAGCTATCTGGATGCAGCTACAGCCGACGTGAGAGTGGCTCCCACGACTGATCTTGAGGGAACCAGATCGATCGATCTCGAGAAGGCAAGGGCTGAAGGTCCTTCCTATCCGCACCCGGTGGTTGATCCGGTGTTGTGCATTGGCTGCCACGCGTGTGTTGAAGCCTGCCCCCACGACGTGCTCGCAATTGTGAACGGCATCTCCACTCCAGTCGCGCCCGACCAGTGCATGGAAGACACCGCCTGCCAGGTCGAATGCCCGACAAATCCAAAAGCCTGCATCGTCATCAACACATCGAAGAAGATCCCGCCGCGCAAGGTCCCCGCGCGTGATCAGCGCCTCAAAACAAACGTCGATGGAATCTACATGGTCGGCGATGTCTCGGGCGTGCCGCTGATCAAGAACGCCATCAACGAGGGCGGTCAGGTCATAGATAACATCGTGGAAGAGCTGCGCAGCGAAGGCGCGAATGCGACCGCCGAGTACGACGTCGCCATAGTCGGCGTAGGCCCTGCGGGTTTATCAGCCGCGGTGCTTGCAAAGCAGCGAGGGCTGCGCTACATCGCTCTCGAACAGGACAAGCTGGTCAGCACGATAGCAAATTATCCCGCCGGGAAATACGTCTTTTTCAAACCGGATACAGTTGATGCCCGAGGCGGAATACCGCTTCCAGGACCCGGAGACAAGAAGGAGTCGATGCTCGAAGGATGGACCAAGGCAATGATGTCCAACGGCGTCGAAGTCAATGAAGAGGAGAGCTGCAAGAGCATCAAGCGCGACGACGGCGTGTTTACCGTGATCACTGAAAAAGGCAAGGCCAAAGAGAAGGCTTCTTATAAGGCCCGGAGGATCATCCTCGCAATTGGAAACCGCGGCACCCCGATGAAACTGAGGGTTGAGGGCGAAGAGATGAAGATGCCGGTCCAGCCTCCGCCGGCCGTTGCCAAGCACTGCCCGCGATGCGGCGAACCTCGCCACGGCGCCGCCCAGCACTGCGTGAAGTGCGGAGCGCAGCTTCCAGTGAAGACACTTCCTCCTTTTGAGGATCCTAAAGTCAAATACAAACTGTCGGACCCCGATGATTTCGTCGGTAAGAAATGCATCATCGTTGGGGCAGGGAATTCGTCAATTGAGGCGGCGGTCGACCTGACCGGGTTTAAGCGCGAAGGCGATTCATTCAGCTTCACTCGCACAAACGAAGTAACCCTTGTGGTCCGCAGCGATTTCAAGGGCGATCTCAAGCTCGGCAACAAGATGAACGTCTATGACTGCATCGACGCCGGCAAGATCAAGGTGTTTTTCCGAACCGAGATCAAAGAGATCAAGGAGCATGAGGTGACCCTGATGGATGTGCGAACCAAGGAAGAGAAAGCCCGGCTGGCGAACGATTATGTGTTCGCTCTGATCGGCGGAGAGAAGCCGACAAAGTTTTTGGAAGGCCTGGGGATAAAAATAGGTTAGCCTGTAGGGGCGGCAATAGTGGCTGCGCAGGGCGAGACGAGCTCAACCATGAGGGGGCGGCAACGGAGTGCCGCCTATTCAGGCCGATAAGTGGTATATTGTCGCGTGGGCAGGTAAAGACGGAGGCAACCAGCGTGAGAATCAGACTTCTGCCAAGCAGCGCCGGTCGCCGGTCACAGTTTCAGTCGTTGACTTCTTTCATAATCGACGATCGGCTTGCGATTGATGGCGGCAGCATCGGATTCGCCTTGACGCCTGGCGAATTCGGCGCGGTCCGGGATGTCATCGTTACCCACGCTCACAGCGACCACACCGCTTCGCTTCCGATCTACATAGCCGAAGCCTTCCCGACGCTCGATTCTCCGATCACGATCTACGCTACCGGAGAGGTCGTAGCCGCGCTCCGGAAGTTTGTGTTCAACGACCAAGTCTGGCCGAACTTCGAAACGATCCCATTGGTAAATGGCAGCGGGCCCGCTCTTGAGTTTCGAGAGCTTCAGCCGCGCGCGACTGTGCATATTGCAGGGATCGATGTAACCCTGATACCGGTCAATCACATTGTTCCAACCGTTGGCGCGATTGTTCAAAATCAGACCAGCGCGGTAATGTTTACCTCAGATACGTATTCGACCGATGAGATTTGGGAGGCAGCACGTGAAGTCAGGGACTTGAAAGCCGTCTTTGTCGACGTGTCGTTTCCCAATGAGTTTGGCCCGCTGGCTGAGGCCTCGAAGCATCTGACCCCCGAATTGTTGGCTAAGGAATTGAAAAAGCTCGGACGTGACGTCGAGATTTACGCGGTGCACATTAAGCCAAGTAATCGCGACGCCGTAATAAGGCAGCTAGCCGAGCTTGACGATCCGCGAGTGGCAGTCGGGGAAATCGACCGCCAATATGAATGGTAGCTAGATCATGTCCGCAAAGCTTTTCATCCAGAATACCCAGGCTCACCGCTCATTTGAGGTTGAGCTTTTGCGCGATGAGACGCATCTCGGCCGCGCCGCAGACCGCAACGACGTCGTGCTTGATGACGGCCAGGTGTCTCGCCAGCACGCAATAATCAAACGGAGCGGGAAAACATTTACACTGGTCGATCTGAACAGCGCCAACGGCACTTTCATCAATGGACAGCGTGTCAAAGAGCATGTGCTGCGAGACGGCGACTCATTCTCGATCAGCAAGTTCATCATTGGGTTCAAGGACGTTGCCTCCGGAACTTCGGTCAAATACGAGAACAAGAAGATCGGCGACACCGTTTTGATGCGAGCCCCGGAGGATCTGGGTACGGCCATTCCCCAGATGGACCGGTCCGCCATTTCACTTGCAGGTGGCGGTAACAAATCGGTGATCGACTATGTCGAGGCGTTGAGGAAGAAGACTGAGACGCTCGCACGCATCTACGAGCTAAACCAGATGCTCGGCTCACACTTCGCTCCGGAAGACATATTCAAGAAGGTCAGCGAGATGGTGTTTCGTCTGACTCCGGCCGATCGGTTCCTGGTGCTGCTCAAGGACGCCGAGGGTGGGGAGCTCTCGACCGCGGCCGCCGAGTTCCGGGACCCGGCGAGTGCGCAGGCGCGAGAGGAAGTCACCATCAGCAAGACGGTCGTGGATCGAGTAATCGCCGAGCGGGTTTCCCTGCTCTCGTTCGATACGCACTCGGATGAACGCTTCGTCGAGGCCAAGTCGATCGTGATGCAAAATATTACCTCGGTCATGTGCGCCCCGCTGTTGAGCAAGGACAACGTGCTGGGAGTCATATACGTTGATTGCCGCGAGTCGATGAAGCTTTTAAAGGAAGAGGATCTGGATCTGTTAAACGCGGTGGCGGGCGGGACGTCCATTGCCGTGGATAACGCGTTGACTCACAAACGCCTGGTGCGTGAGGAACTGGCTCGCGCGAAGTTCCGCCGGTTCATGCCGCCGCACGTGGTCGATGAGATACTCAAGAGCCCGAACACTCTCAGCCTCGGCGGCACAAACAGTTGCATCACCGCGCTGTTCTCCGATATTCGAGGCTTCACTTCGATGTCCGAGAGGTTGAAGCCCCAGGTTGTAGTTCAGATTCTCAACGAATATTTCGCCGATATGACTCCCATAGTTTTCGAGCATCAGGGGCTATTGGACAAATTCATGGGAGACGGGTTGATGGCCTTGTTCGGAGTGCCCTATCCCTGCGACGACGCCGCATCCAACGCGGTTGCGGCCGCGATAGGCATGCAGCGCCGAATGATAATGGTTAATGAAGAGCTGGTGGCGCTGGGGTTGTCGGAGATCGCGATCGGGATCGGAGTCAATACCGGCACCGCGACCGTTGGGTATATTGGATCGAGGGATCGAACGGACTATACGGCGATCGGCGATGCGGTGAATCTGGCTGCCCGCCTCGAGAAAAGAGCCGGCGCCGGGCAAATAATTATCAGCCGGTTCACCTTTGAAGCGATTGGCAACGGTTTTCCGGTGAAGCCTTGCGATCAGATCCTGGTCAAGGGTAAGCAGGAGCCTATCGACATCTACGAAGTGCTGTGGCAGGAAGCGACCGAATCGGTCGCTTAAGTAAGGCCGAAAAACCTCTGGATGCGCCGCAGAATCGCATGCCGCTGATCGTGCTTCTCCTCTTCTGGGATTGCGCGAGCATATTCATCCAGCCTGGTCTGCCGTTCCGCTATCTTGTGGCTCAGATCCTCGGCAAGCGCCGCGTTGTCGTCCAAAAGCTTCTGCAGGATCGGTTTGGTAATCTCGAGAGTCTCGACCTCGTTGATTGCAATCACATCCGCGTTGCGCGGCTCTCCTGTAAGAAGCGCCATCTCTCCGAAGAAGTTCCCTCTCTCGAGTTCGGCTACTTGCTGAGCATTGCCATCGCCTTTTGGAAGCCGCACCTCCACCTTTCCTCGATTTATGATGAACATTGATCCGCCTGGATCGCCCCGCCGCAGTATCAACTCGCCGGGCGCGTAGACGGATCTCACCGCCGATTCGCCCACCGCTGCTTTTTCATCCGCGGAGAGCGGCTCGAAGATTTCTATCGAGTCTATGAGCTCTTTGTGATCTGGAATTTGACCCTTCGCCCGGGGCTCCAATTGTTCCATCAGCACGTGACGCACCGGAAAGGGAATTTCAACGTCGTTGCGGCGGTAGATGTACCACATATGTTGCCTTATCAACGCGTCGATGTCGTGGATCCACATGTAGTCTTTTACCCAGAAAAGGACCTCATAGATTATGCTCGAATCCCCGAAGTCGCCGACGCGCACGATGGGCGTTCTCTCGGACGCTACGTTTGGAATATTAGCTACCGTTTCTTGAATCAGAGGTATGACTGTTTGCGGCGCGACTGAGTAGGGGGCGGGCACCCGCAGCACGCGACGGTTCAGATTATTGAATCTGAACACCTCCAACGGCTCGCGAGCCACCCGGCTGTTGGGAAAGACGATAGTCGTATTGTTGTTAGTACGAATCGTCGTCGTGCGCCAGGTGAGCGCCTCAACGCGGCCAAGGTTGTCGCCGATTCGAATGGCGTCCAGGATGTGAAACGGTTGCTCGACGTGAATTGACAACCCGGCGAAGAAGTTCCCCAGCGTATCTTGAAGCGCCAGACCGATGATCACCGACACCACAGTTGACGTGGCGATGATCTCGAACCCCGCGCCGGTTTTGTTCAGGACCAGTTTGTAGATCAGCAGAAAGCCGATCATGTAAAGGACAACCGAGAGAAGTACGCGCAATAGTTCCGGGGCTTCGCGGCCGTGGCGTCTTTGAAAGAAGACATCGAACAGCAGGAACCCGATGCCGCGGACCACCGCAACGATCAACCCGGCCAGCAACACTGCGCGGAGGTATTTCTCGAGGTCCGCGCCGATCCAGTCCGGCTTTAGAACATGGATCGCTGCATAGATCAGAAGTAGCAGGACGGTGACAGTAAGCGGAAGAGTTATTCGCCTCATTGCTCGTGAATGGTACTGCCGCAACCATCAAAGGCCAAGGGTAGTACCGCAAAAGAGTGTTGCTCTAACCAGTAACTCGCGCCGCCACGAGGACACGAAGACAGAAAGTTGCCCGAATAAAGCCTTTGTGAATCTTGGAGATTTCGTGACTTGGTGGCAGTTCTCTCGCAACTTACTAGCTGACAGCTCGACGAGGCCCCCCGTCGCAGCGTAGCTCGCCCTCGAGTCGCGGTCGTGAACGGACTAACGCCCGGTCATGGCCCTGATCATCTCACCCGCCGCAAGCACCGCCTGCTCGTAAACACGGTCGTGACCCAGTATCTCGAGCTCCTTTGCAATCAACTCGCTTTCGCTCAAGCTTTCGTAGCTCAGCACTCGCTGCACGCGGGTCTCATCGGCGCGGACCACCGACGTCTCGATTCGCTTGCCATCCGCGCTTCTCCGGACTGTGAACAGGACGGACCGTTCGGCCTTGCTCCGCAAAGTTACCAATGCGATGTGCCCTGGTTCGATCTCACGACTGGTTTGCGCGAATTCGACGTCGATCGTACGGTTATCGACTGAGAATTCAAATTTGACCGCGGCTTCGGTTCGTTTGACGGCATCTGGGTTCAGACGCCACTTGAGCCGGCTTGCGAGCCATCCGCCCAACAACATCGCTCTCGGCGGAATCGCCGAGGAGTCGGCCGATGGCGGCGCATACTCGACGACCACCTGGTCGAGCTGGTCCAGCAGCGGCCGATAGTCGAGAACATCGTAAAAACCCGCAAGCAGCGCTCGCCAGGCGGTCAGTCTCGCCCAGTTCAAATCGCTGACAGCCGTCCACCGTGGAGTTTCATTTAGCACCGTCGCCATGCTCGCTAGGTCTCGGTACGAGTCTTTGAAGAGTGCGGAGTCGATGATCACGCGATCCGAAATGTCAGCCAGTTTTCGAAAGAGGGTTTTGTCTTCTATGCTGGGCACGTCCCGCCACCAGAGGTACACCGGCAAATCCGAAAGCAGCAGCGGCGAGATGGCGCTGGGCAGGTCGAGCACTCCGCTACCGGCTGTATTGACTGTCACCTGTTCGCAGCAAACCTGTTTTGATGTGCCGGTGGGCAGTGTGCATTTGGAAGTGACCTGGGCTTCGAGTCTGGGCTCCGGCGCATCGCGGTCTACGATCATCAATATGGCGCGGCTTGGATGAGCAGCCGTCAGTTCGGTCAGGATCTCGTCGGCCTTTCTCGCCTCCGAGGGCTCGGGTACGTAGACAAGCAAATTCAGGATGGAGGAGCGAATCACTCCTTGTTCTTCGTCTTCGGACGCCTGCTGCCACAGAGCGGTCAGTTCGCGTTCGATGGCCGCAATATCAATCCTGGGAGTCGAGGGTGGTTGCGTTGAAGCGCTCATATTAAGACCTCAGTCGATTTGTAGGTTTGATTTAGGACAAATCATGACAAATGGAAAATGACAAATGGAAAATGGCACCGGCAAATTCTGAAATACCCAAACCCCTGACTAGGGTCGTCTCCACTGGCGGCCGTCGCGCTCGATCAATTCATCCGCCTCGCGTGGTCCCCAGGTGCCCGCTTCGTATTTCGGAATCTCTTCCTTCGAGTTTTGCCATGCGTCGAGTATTGGCATGACGATTTCCCATCCGCGTTCGGTCATATCGCGGCGAGCATACAGGGTTGAATCACCTAGAATGCAATCCAGCAACAGTCGTTCGTAGGCTTCCGGGGACGCCACCCCAAACGAAGCACCGTAGCGAAAGTCCATGTTCACCCAGCGAATGCGAGTCGTCTGGCCGGGCACTTTTGCGCCGATCCTGAGCGTGATTCCCTCGTCAGGCTGGATCCGTATCACGAGCACGTTCGGCTCCATCTCTTGCTGAACGCTTTTGAACAACTGTAGCGGGGCCGTGCGGAATTGAATCGCTATCTCGGTGACGCGCTTCGGCAGTCGCTTACCCGAGCGCAGGTAGAACGGCACGTCGGCCCACCGCCAGTTGTCAAAGTACAGTTTCACGGCAGCAAAGGTATCCGTTTGGGAGTCAGGACGAACATCCTTCTCCTCGCGATACCCGGGCACCGGTTTGCCGGCTATCGCACCGGCGCTGTATTGCCCACGGACCGAGAATTCGTTGACCCTGTCGGGAGGAATTGCCCGGACTGCCTGCATGGCTTTTATCTTTTCGTCGCGCACCGCATTGGCGCCAAGATTGATTGGTGGTTCCATTGCGACCAGCGACATCACTTGAAAGACGTGGTTTTGAATCATGTCGCGCAGCACGCCGGCGGTATCGTAGTAGCCGCCCCGTCCCTCGACACCTAGCGCCTCGGCATTGGTTATCTGCACGTAGTCGACGTAGCGCCGATTCCAAATCGGTTCGAAAATACCGTTGGCGAACCGGAACACCATCAGGTTCTGGAC
>JBASRM010000476.1:0-1797 GCA_049273835.1 Blastocatellia bacterium
GTGGCGGATTTGATGGCTGCGCTTATGCGAAGACGGCTGCGCACGATAACCATCCCGCGATCGGTGGCATACGGTGTCGCGATGGCGGCGGAGGCGGCGGCGGCGGTCACGCGGAAACCGCCGGTGATCAATCGCGACAAGGTAACGGATCTCTCCCAGACATCCTGGAGTTGCTCGATAGATCGCGCGCGAAGCGAGCTTGGGTACAATCCTCGCGTGCCGCTGGAAGAGGGACTTCGCGAAACAATCGATTGGTATAAGCGGGAAGGTTGGCTGTGAAGAGGGGGGAGTGAGGGGAAGAGGGGAAGAGGAGAAGGGGAGAGGGGGAGAGGCCGAGAAGGGAAGAAGTTTAACGTCAAGAAAATGCTTACCAGTAAGGTGACCTCACAACTTAGTCCTGCCGACAAAACCGCGATCGTCTACCTCGTAACCATAGCGTTCATAATTGTCATCTTCAGCTACAGGATCGAAAGCTGGGTTTGGCTCTGCGCCGGACACGCTGCCCTCGTCGCTCTGGTTGTCCTGATCGCGCATTCAAACCGCGTCTCCATTTCTCCCCCTCTTTCCCTCTCCCCGTCCCACCCTCCCGCCCTAACCCGTTTTCGCCTCTTCCTCCGGGGGTGGTATCCGGTCGCCCTAATACCGATCACATACAAAGAACTGAGCTATCTGATACCTCTAGTTCATCCTGGCGATTTTGACTCGGCGCTGGCGGCGATTGATTATCGGATCTTCGGCGCCCATCCGACGATATGGCTCGAGCGATTCACCTGGCCTCCAGTAACCGAAGTCCTTCAGCTCACCTATTCAACTTACTATCTCTTGCCGGTGATCCTTGGTGCGGTACTTTGGCGTAAGCGGCGTTTTGAAGAGTTTCATTTCTGGGTGTTCATCGTTGTGTTGGGGTTTTACCTCTCGTATGTAGGATACATTGCCGTCCCGGCGATTGGGCCGCGTTTTCTGCCCGAGATTGTCGAGGCGCAGACCAAGCCGCTAACCGGGATCCTGTTTTTCAAAACCGTACGCGAGGCGCTTGACCGCGCGGAAGGCATCACTCGCGACTGTTTTCCAAGCGGTCACACCGAGTTGACGCTGCTGGTGCTCTACTATGCAAGCAAGTTTCATCGGAAGGTTTTCTGGTGGCTGCTGCCCCTGGGAAGCGGCATCATCATTTCAACAGTGTATCTTCGGTACCATTACGTCATTGATGTTATCGCTGGTGCGCTGCTGGCGTTCGCGATTGTCATGATCGCCAAACCGCTCTATCAGTGGATGGGTGGGAGACGACTAGCCGATGCCACTCCATCAACCAACGGTGCAACCCGTCTATGACTGCGTTATAATCGCCGCGCGGTCAACAAAGTTATCGGGGTGAACTTTCAGCACAAACCCAGTTACATATGAGCACAGATACTGAAGCGACCATAGAAGACCTCTACCACGTTTCCTGGGACGGTAAGGCCGAGATTGTGAACGGAGAACTCGTTCTTATGAGTCCCACCGGAGATATGCCGAGCGCAGCGGCCGGCGAAATATTCGTCAGTTTGCGCGAGTACGGCCGGCGCGGAAAGACAGGTCGCGCATACACCGACAACGCAGCCTTCATTGTCGACCTGCCTAATCGCAAATCCTTCAGTCCCGACGCCGCCTTCTTCATCGGTCCTCGTGCCGGCGGCAAGTTCCTTCAAGGCGCCCCCGTCTTTGCCGTCGAAGTGAGAAGCGAGGGTGACTACGGGTCGAGGGCCGAGAATAGAATCGCAAGTAAGCGATTGGATTATTTTGCAGCCGGTACCCTGG
>JBASRM010000508.1:0-3283 GCA_049273835.1 Blastocatellia bacterium
ATGGCGAGCTACGAACCGAACGCGCAGGCGGTTGCCGCGATCAAAGCGAACGACAATGACACGACTGTCACTCTTGCTTTCGGAACGTGGTGCCCGGACAGCAAGAACTACATTCCTCGCGTGATAAAAGCTCTTCGCGCCGCTGGAAATCAGAAGATTCAACTGAAGTTGATCGGGATCGACAATCAATTCCACGAACCAGTCGGCACCGTTCAGCCGCGGCGCATAACCAACGTTCCCACGGTTATAGTGGAACGCGACGGGCGCGAAATCGGGCGCATAGTCGAGACCCCGGCGGCCTCGACCATCGAAGAAGATCTTGCTGCGATCCTCAACGGAAAGCCGCCGTCGCACAACGGACGATGGGATCGCGGGCCAAAAATCGCGAGCGGCTCTTACTCATATCGCGACGGCACGGGTAAACAAGTTGGTACCGAGCAGTGGGAACTGTTCAGCACCGCGGAAGGCGGCTTCCTGGTTCAAAGCCGCATAACGATGGGCCAGTTGACGACCGAGGTATTCCACCGCGTCGACGCTAAGCGACGACCCTCTTTCGCCGAAATAACAAAGCTGCAAGGCGATGATCGAACTCGCGCGAGGTTCAACTTCGATAAGAGCACGATGACCGTTCGCATGCGCGGCAGTGCTTCGGGGGTGATATCGCAAACCCTCGAAGTGCCGGAGCAATTGCTCTTCTCATCACCGTCGATTGCCGCCAGCGGGTTTGTTCAGCTACCGGACAGTGAACGCTACCAGATTTCCGGGTATCGAACCCCGCGCGAGTTCGATAGAGCGATGAGTACTCTTGCTAAAGTGAGCTGTGATTCCAAAGGGGAAGAAACCGTGCGTGTGCCGGCCGGAGAGTTCCGAGCGCGGCATATTATAAGGACGACCGGCAAAGAAATATCTGAATGGTGGCTGCACTCGAAGCTCGGCATCCCGGTGAAAGGACACGATGGCGAACTTGAGTACCTTTTGACCTCGATTGAGTCTGACATCAAGTAGTTGGTTGTTTCCCGTTTGGCGGAATCAATGAAGCCTCCAGAGCCGATAATCGTCACCGGTTTATTTTCCCCAGTCCTGGAAGCCCTCCTCGATCTTCTGGCTGGCCTCTCACCTGAAGACTGGAATCGACCCACTGTCTGTCCCCGCTGGTCAGTCAAAGACATTTCTGCACACTTGCTGGGAGGTGAGATTGGCATTCTTTCACGACGTCGCGACGGATATAGATACTCTGGTGATCCATTTATGCAATGGGGGGAACTGGTCACTCTCATCAATACCCTGAATGACACCTGGGTAAAGGCCACGAGCAGGCTCAGCCCGCGTCTGCTGTGCGATCTTCTCAAGATCACCGGCGATCAAGTATGCGCTTATTTCAGATCGCTCGACCCTTATGCGCTTGGTGTTCCCGTGGACTGGGCTGGTTCCGAGCCGGCGCCGGTATGGCTGGATCTTGCGCGTGAGTACACCGAGCGGTGGCATCATCAACAACAGATTCGCGACGCCGTGGGAAAGCCCGGTCTCAAGGAGCCGAGGTTCTTCGCCCCACTGCTCGATGCTTTCGTTCGAGCGCTACCGCGAACCTACAGAAACGTGGAGGCAAGAGACGGCACTCGAGTAGCGCTGACGATAACGGGGGATTCGGGCGGACGATGGGTCCTGTTGCGGGATACCGGTGCCTGGAGCTTGTACGTCGAGGCCGAGCAAGCCGTAGAGGCCGAGATCGTGATCGACCAGGACATAGCCTGGAGACTGTTCACCAGGGGCATCAGCAAGGACGAGGCTTTTGGGAAGGCTTCACTGATTGGGAATCGATCGCTGGGCGCGACTGCGCTTGAGATGGTATCGGTGATCGCATAAAAGGGCGTTGGCTCTTGGCGTCTTTGCGCAAGAGAATTGCCACAAAGTCACCAAGTCACCAGGATTCACAAAGGCTTTCTTCGTGCGACTTTCATCCTTCCTTTCATGGTGGCGGCGCGAGTTGCCGGTTAGAGCACACACTTTACAGCACTACAGCTCAGTCGGATTGCTTGACATCCAATGCGCCATCCATTATTCGATTAGTTTGGCTCGCGTGATTATTTCTCACTAGTGAGCACATCGTTCTACTTCAAACGGAGATCTTAATGCCAGGAAAGTACGTTTACCTTTTCGCGAACGGCAAGGCTGACGGGCGCGCGGATATGAAAGATTTGCTCGGCGGCAAGGGTGCGGGGCTCGCCGAGATGACCAATGCCTCACTGCCGGTGCCCCCCGGATTCACCATCACTACTGAAGCGTGCAACGCTTATTACGCGGCCGGCGAGAAATTTCCAAAAGGCCTGTGGGATCAGGTCCTTGAATCCATGCAGCAAGTCGAGCGCGCGACCGGCAAAGAGTTCGGCGCCCCTTCAAACCCATTGCTTGTGTCGGTCCGGTCGGGCGCCAAGTTCTCAATGCCGGGGATGATGGACACAGTGCTAAACCTCGGTCTCAACGACGAGACGCTCAAAGGACTGGCTCGTCTCACCTCGAATGAACGGTTTGCTTACGACGCTTATCGCAGGTTCATTCAAATGTTCGGCAAGATCGTGCTCGGGATTGATGGAGATCTGTTCGAGCACGCACTTGACGCGGCAAAGCGGAAGGCTCGCGTAAAGCTTGACACTGATCTCACTGCCGGTGATCTCAAACGCGTTTGCAAGGATTTCAAAAAACTCGTTCGCAGTCACAGCGGCAAGCCATTTCCGACAGACTCCTACAAACAGCTTGAGGAAGCTGTGAAAGCGGTCTTTCGCTCCTGGAACGGCGATCGCGCCAAAGCCTATCGGCGCCGCGAAAGGATTCCCGATGATCTGGGAACCGCAGTCAATATTCAAACGATGGTCTTCGGGAACATGGGCAACGACTCAGGTACAGGCGTGGCGTTTACACGCAACCCGGCGACCGGTGAAAAGAAGCTGTTCGGTGACTACCTTACCAATGCCCAGGGCGAAGACGTGGTTGCAGGCATCCGAACTCCCAAGCATATCGACGAGTTGAAGCACGAGATGCCGGGAATCTATCGCGAGTTTGTCCAGGTCGCCAATAAGCTCGAACGCCACTATCGCGACATGCAGGACATCGAGTTCACGATCGAGCGCGGGAAGCTGTGGATGCTTCAAACACGAAACGGCAAGCGCACCGGACCCGCGGCGGTCAAGATCGCAGTCGATATGGTGCAGGAAGACTTGATCGATGAACGCGCCGCGGTGCTTCGCGTGCCCGCAGGCGACATCGATCAGTTGCTTCACAAGATGAT
>JBASRM010000526.1:0-6791 GCA_049273835.1 Blastocatellia bacterium
GCGGCCATCGAGCGGGGTGTGGTTCATCATAAACAGTTCGAACGGGACGGTGCGGAACCAAGGTTGGGGGATCACTGGAGACGTGCCCGCGCCGTCGGCCTTTATCAGGTAGACAATCCTACGGAACGATATCCCTTTCACCAGAGAGCAGGGTTGGCGCTTTCTCAGTGCGTGGAGAGCTACGAGTCTAAACGGACTCACAGAATGTTGAGTCCGACGAATACCATAGCCGCATGAAACCTTTTCAAGTTTAAGGTCATAACTAGCTAAGGACTGTGGGATGACGTCAGAGTCCTGAACAAGGGCGATAAGAACTGATATGAAAAAGATTCAATTGTTGTTGGCGGCTTTGGCCATCGCGCTGGGTCTTGTCCTCGTTGAATCATTTCATTTGATTCGCGTGCGCGCATCTGAGACGAAGTCAGCACTCTTTGAGGGTCGAATCGAGAAGGCGGCGTTAAGCGATCACGTGAGCGTTCAGGCGGCGGGCCGCGGGAACCCGTGGATCAACCTGAGAGACGGTCGTGAGATGGTCACTGCCTATCAGGGCCCGGCGGAATCGGTTCAATCGTTAGAGCGGAACGACGCTCGAGGATTATCCCTTGCCTCGGCGGACTTCGATGAAGACGGCGTGCCCGATTTGGTAAGCGGGTATGCCGGAGGACACGGAGGGATTCTCACGCTGATGAGAGGCAACGTGGATTCGATCTATCCGAATTCGCCCGAGGCTACACAGCGCAAAGCAGAAAATGCTTTCACTGATGCTCCATTTTTGTCTCCAGCCTTTGTTTTTGAGGTGCCAGAAGCCCCGGACTTCGTGGCCGCCGGAGACTTCGACGGTGATACTCATTGGGATGTAGTTGCGGCTGCTCAGGGAAGCGATAGGCTGTACCTGCTTTCAGGCGACGGCCACGGCAACTTGAAAGACGCAGTGTCGGTTCAGTTGTCCGGCACTATCACTGCAATGACGAGTGGTGAAATAAACCGGCGCGATGGGTTGGATGATTTGGTTGTGGGCATCCTCGGAGCGGATGGACCGAAGGTTGTTGTGCTCGAAGCGCCAGAGGGAGCGTTGAACGGTAACCCGGAAGTGTTCGATCTTCCCGCGCAGGCCTCATCGCTTGCGCTGGGCCAGTTGGACAATGGCTACGAGCAGGACCTGGCGATAGCCGCCGGCCGCACCTTGCTGATCGTTCATGGACGCGACACCAGATTGTCGGCAGACCAGTCAAGCCGATCGCGGGTGCGACGGGCAACCACGAGCAAGCGGAGTTACCCGTCGGCAATCAGATCGCTTGCGGCCGGCGATTTCGGCAGACGTAACCAGCCGGAACTTGCGCTGCTGTTAGAGGAAGGGACGCTACATCTTCTAAGTCGGGCAGAGAGAGGTTCGAAGGGTTCCAAAGCAAGGCAGGAGGTGCAGTCATCGCGGAGTGAGGTCATCGCCTCTCACATATCTCCCGGGACCCGAATCCTTAAGGCGGATGTATCAAGCTTGCCCGGCGACGACCTTATGCTGATTGATTCATCCAACCGCCGATTGACCGTAGTAGCAGCCAACTCAAAGTCACGCTCGTACTCTCGCACTCAAACAGCCGCGGATTCCGAAGCCGACCTGACACTTGCGTCGCTGGAGGTTGAGGGTGAGCCTCTGGGCGCGCTTCCTATGCGGCTCGATGGCGATGGACTCAACGACCTCGTGCTATTCCGCGCAGGCAATTCCAGGCCCACCGTGATTCTGAGTTCACAGATTCAGGCAGCCAGCGAGCAGATCTCTCCCGCGAGCGACCTGCTATCTCCTCAGGTTACGTTCTCAAATTCTGCCTCTATTGCGATCAACGATACGTTGAGCCCACCAACCCCGGCCACACCTTATCCTTCGACTATTAACGTATCGGGTGTTTCTGGGACAACAAGCAAAGTCACCGTTACGCTGACCGGTCTTAGTCATACTTTCCCCGATGACATAGACATTCTGCTTGTTGGTCCATCAGGCCAGAAGATGATCTTGATGTCAGACGCGGGCGGCGGCAACTCTTGCAGCAACGTCACTCTCACCTTTGATGACGCAGCGCCTGGATCATTGCCTGATGAGGGCCTGATTTCGACTGGTACATACAAGCCCACTGATGGCCCATTCACGACCGGAACAGAAACATTTCCCGCGCCAGCTCCCGGTCCCTCTTATGCAAGCGCGCTATCTGTTTTCAACGGCACCAGTCCAAACGGGTTATGGAGCCTCTACGTGGTTGATGATGAAGGATTCCTACTAGGAAACATTAGTGGAGGCTGGAGTCTTACTATTTCAACCGGCACTTCTCTCGTTGTGACGAAGACAAGCGATGACGGTAGCGTTGGCACTCTGAGGTGGGCAATCAGTCAGGCTAACGCGATTTCGGGCGCCGATACGATTACGTTCAATATCCCAGGCGCGGGAACGAGAACGATAAACTTGACCTCTGAGCTACCGGTGATTACCGAGACTGTGACGGTTGATGGCAGCTCGCAACCTGGATTTTCTGGAATTCCCCTTATCGAATTGGACGGAGCGGGCGCGGGAGCCGGTGCGCATGGACTGTTCGTAACCGCGCCCAATTGCCGCATACGAGGTTTCGCAATCAATAACTTTGGTACCGACGGCATCGCAATAGCAAACCAGAATGGGAATATCATCGAGGGTAACTACATCGGGACAAACGCCACTGGCGTTTCCGCCAAACCGAATCTTGGATGGGGCATTTCGATCTTCAATGCTTCCGGCAATTTGATAGGAGGGACGACGGCGAGCGCTCGAAACATTATCTCGGGTAATGCATTGGATGGAGTCTTGATATTTCCCAGCAGCGCGGGCACGAATATGGTCCAGGGGAATTTCATAGGCACGAACGCCAGTGGCTCCGCACCATTGGGCAACGCTCGGCTCGGCATCTTTATCACTGCTGGGCCAAACGGCGCGGGAAATATCATCGGAGGCACTGCAGCCGGCGCGCGGAATGTCATCTCCGGGAATAGCGCATTCGGCATACAGATTCAAGGGAGCGATGCGTTTTCGAACCTGGTGCAAGGTAACTACATTGGCACCGATGCCACCGGGATAAGCGCTGTGGGTAATCACGGCGGCGTCTATATCATAAGCGAAAACACTCAAACCATTGGAGGCACCACTGCGAGCGCTCGCAACATCATTGCGGGCAACATTGGAGATGGCGTGATCGTCGCGTTGTCAGTGTTTGGCAGTCACATCCAGGGTAACCACATTGGCATCAACGCCGCCGGTAACGTCTTGAGCAACTCGGGCACCGGTGTGTGGATCTTCAATGCAAATCTCAATCAGATGGGTGGTTCGACCTCCGGAGCCAGGAACATCATTTCGGGAAATCTGGATGCCGGAATTTCAATATATGCCGGCCCCAGCAATCTTGGAAACGGCACATCGAGCCAAAACAGCGTTCAAGGGAATTTCATCGGGACAAATGTTGCGGGAACTTCGGCGATCGGCAACAGGAATGGAGTACAAATAACTAACGCGCTTAACAACAAAATAGGCGGAACCTCCGCCGAGCGAAATGTTATTTCAGGCAACACCGGCCACGGCATCTCAATTGGGATCCATCTCGACGCTCCGGCATCACTCGGCGGCGGCAGTCTGACCGGCACGGGCGGAACCGGCGTTCAAATCCTGAATAATTATATCGGCACCGCCGCCGACGGGGTCAGTCCGCTCGGCAATTTACAGAATGGAATCTTTGTTGATGCCGACTCGGTACAGAATCAAATCGAAGGTAACGTCATCGCTTTTAACGGCAACAATGGAGTTTGCATACCGGCAACAACCAGCGGCACTCCCGGATTGGAAATCAGCATCAAATCCAACTCGATCTTCACCAATCAGGCGTTGGGAATCGACCTGGGCGCGCCGGGCGTTACTAAAAACGATCCTCGCGATTCGGATAGAGGCGCCAACCTCCAGCAGAATTATCCGACGGTGGTATCTGCCACTTATCTCAACGGCCAGCTTTCGATACTTGGAAACTTCAACTCAACCCCGAACAGCAACTTCTGGTTGGATCTGTTTTCCAGCGATCAATGCCAGCAGTCAAATCCTCAGAGCGGACAAAACGTAATCACCCAAAACTACCTTGTGCATACCAACGCCAGCGGTGATGCGCCGATCAATCTGTCGTTCGCGACTCCTCCGATTACCGGATGGGTCAATGCGGTAGCTCGCGACGCCGCGCTCAACACGTCTGAATTTTCTTTCTGTACACAGATAAACAGCAGTGTGAGTTGCAGCTATTCGCTTTCGACTACCAATCAATCGTTTCTGCCAAACGGCGGCTCCAACTTCGTCAACATCACCGCAGGACCAGGCTGCAACTGGACCGCTACCACCAATGACACTTTCATCACTCTCACTTCCGGAATCGATGGCCAAGGAAATGGAACGCTGAGTTACACGGTCCAGGCTAATACGAGCGCGTCCGGCCGCTCCGGTAACATAACTATCACAGGCCAATCGTTCAGTCAGAGCGTGACGGTAACCCAGGGCGGTGCATCGGTTCCTTGTAGCTTCATGCTCAGTTCTTCAAATCAGAACTTTACCTCGAGCGCAGCCGGTGGGTCCTTCAATGTAACCACTGGAAGCGGGTGTAATTGGTCTGCGTTGTCAGACGCGGGATGGATCAGCACCGGCAGCACAGGATCAACCAGCGGACAGGTCACTTTCTTTATTGACGAAAACTCGTCTGCCAGCCGGACCGGACACATCACCGTTGAAGGCCAAACGGTGACGATCACTCAAGACGCCGCGTCGGTGGTCTGCGCGTTCACGCTCTCGCCAACATCCACCCAAACTCCAATACCGAAGGGAGGAGGGGGCGGCATCTTCAATGTCACTTCACAGACAGGATGTAGTTGGATTGCCGGCAGCAATGCAGCATGGATCAGCACATCAAGCACCGGGAGCGGAAGTGGAATTGCCAGTTTCACGGTCTCTCAGAATTTTGGTCCCAGCCGGATGGGAACGATCAGCGTGGGAGATCAGACTTTCACCGTTACGCAGAAGGGGAGCAAGGCATTGTTTGACTTTGACGCTGATGGAAAGAGCGATCTGGCGGTTTGGCGGCCAACGGATGGACGCTGGTTCCTGATCAACAGTTCTAACAGCGCGACTTCGACGGTAAATTGGGGAGTCAGCCCGGATGTGATCGTGCCGGGTGACTATGACGGAGACGGCAGAACCGATACAGCGGTTTGGCGGCCTTCGACAGGCACCTGGTTCATTATCAACAGCGGGAATCAGACTCAGCGAGTGGTGGGGTGGGGAGTGAATGGAGACATACCGGTGCCGGCCGACTACGACGCCGATGGGATCACTGACATCGCTGTGTGGCGGCCGTCGACAGGAGGGTGGTTCATCATCAACAGCAGCAATCAGAGTCAGAGATTTGTGGGGTGGGGTGTGAGTACGGATGTGCCGGTTGCAGGAGACTACGACGGAGACGCGAGAGCGGATGTGGCAGTGTGGCGACCGTCGAATCGCATCTGGTACATCATCCGAAGCACTGACAGTGGTGTGACCCAAACAGAGTGGGGGATCAGCACCGACAAGGTAGTTCCTGGGGACTACGATGGCGACGGAAAGACGGACATCGCGGCTTGGAGACCGTCTACAGGGACGTGGTATGTGATCAACAGCTCGAACGGTTCGGTGAGCTTCTATGGCTGGGGAGTGAGCACCGACAAGCCGCTGTGTGGCGATTTTGATGGAGACGGGAGAGTAGACATAGCGGTGTGGCGGCCTTCGAGCGGGGTGTGGTTTATCATAAACAGCTCGAACGGGACGATCCGAAATCAAGGGTGGGGAATCAACGGGGACGTGCCGGCGCCGTCGGCCTTTATCAGGTAATGCAGAGCAACGAATCCTGCGGGCGATCATTTTCTAATAATTTTGATGAGCGATTAAGGGCCACAACCAATCGCTGAACTTGCGTCCTTGGATTGCAGAAGCTTCAGTTCTGTGTATTCATTGTCGTCGCTCAAGGAGGTTCGACTGAACCGGCCGCTGAATATTAATTCGGTTGGATGTGTCAGATGAAAAAGGATCAAATCTTTCTGGCGGCGTCGGTCGTAGCACTGGGATTGATCGTGCTTAAGGGAGCTCCGCTGGTGGACGCGCTGAATTCGAACGGCAAAGCTGCAACCCGAGAAGCGCCCATCCCGAAGGCAGTCTTGAGCGAACGAGTGAGCGTGCAGGCGGCCGGGCGCGGGAATCCGTGGATCAACCTAAGCGACGGTCACGAGCTGATTACCTCGTACCGAGGAGCGCAGCCGTTGATCGCGGCGCTCGAGAGGAATGAAGCGCGAGGACTATCTCTGGCAGCTGGAGACTTCGACGAAGACGGCATGCCTGATTTGGTCACCGGCTATTCAGGTCCGAACGGCGGAATCGTCACGTTGCTTCGGGGTAATGTCGATTCGATTTATCCTAACGCTCCCGAAGCAAAGCAGCGCAAATTAGAAGGCACATTTACCGGCGCTCCATTCTTGTCTCCGGCGTTTGTGTTCGGAGTGCCCGAGGAAGCGGACTTCATCGGAGCGGGAGACTTCGATGGAGACAGTCATTTGGATGTCGTTGCCGCGGCTCGCCGAAGCAACAGGCTCTACTTGATGTCAGGCGACGGAAGAGGGGGGTTGCTTCAGGCGAAACAAATCGACTTGCGGGGCGCCGTGACGACGATGTTGGCCGGAGAGATTAACCGCTCTGATGGATTAGATGATGTAGTAGTAGG
>JBASRM010000719.1:0-10205 GCA_049273835.1 Blastocatellia bacterium
TAGACATCCCGCTTGAGCTGAATCCTCAGTGTTCGAGTTCCGGCGTCCGTTCTCTGAAGTAGTGTCGCTTCAATTGCGCGAGGGTCGAGTCCGCAAAGCAGCCACGCTTCGAGTGCAGGGATCGCGAGGCCAAATGCCGTTTTGAGCGGCGCCCGATTCGGAACCTGAGTTAGGCCATTCTGGACCTGATCTGCAAGCAATCTCAACCTACAAAGACGGCACCCTTGAGCTGCGCCATCGCTTGGAGTGTGCAACAGTTGATGAGGCGGGGAATCGTCGGAATCGACGATAACGACAAGTGCCTCGGCGTCGGTGTGGTAGTGAAGTTGTCGCAGAATGGTAGGCAAAACGCCTAGAAGTGGGGACCATCCGCGAGCGCGCAGGAATGGGGGTGTAACAGAATCGGTCTCAGTTCCGAGGATGCCGTCAGTTAAAATACGTATCGCTGCCTCGTCCTCAGGAGATTCGCTGAGCACGACGAGCTTCATGGGTGCGATGGTACTCCGCCGAGAACGCCGCTGTACCAAGCGTCCCCGAGTTGTGCGTCTCCAAGGATTTCGTCAAGATCTTCTCTGTCGGATAGCCGTTCGAAGCTCACGTCCTGTCCAAGCTTATTCGCAATAACCACTTCTTCAGGATGGTCCCTGAAGAGATCCAACAAATAAGGGGAATGCGTGGTTGCAATCACTTGAACGGGGTCGCGCTTCTCTCCAAAGTTTTCAGGGTAACTGAGCCGATACATTGCGTCCCGCACGTCGCGAAGCAATCTGGGATGAATTCCACGGTCGGGCTCCTCCAGGCAGACGATTGATGGAGGATGCGGGACATAGGTTAACGTTAGAATGGCCAGCGCCAGAAGCGTTCCTTGGGAAACGTCGCTTGCTTGTATCTGGAAATGGCCTTCCCGAGTTCGAAGAACAAGGCCTCGCCGTCCATTGCCAGGCGTATCGAACAAGATGCGGTCAAACTCCGGTAGCCAGCGACCCATCTCTTCGTTTAGCTGCTCGAAGCGTTCCGACTGGAGATTATGAATCTGGTCAAGAACTACCGCTAGATTGCCGCCATTCGGATCCAAGCGCACGCGTGGTTCGAGGGGCGCCCCAGCGGAGATAGCGGTCGCGTCGAAGGAGTAGATTTGGATGCTCCCAACTGCGCTCTGCAGCGATATCGTTGAACGGGTCGGCGCGCCGTTTGAGTCGATCTCGCTAACTTTGACAAGGCCGCTTGCCTTCCAACTTACGCGTGCTGTTACATCATATGGTTTCCCCAGGTGTACAGCGACTTCTATGACGGTCGAATTATCCAACTTCAGCCCAGCGGCTACTACCTGACGAAAGTTTACATACTCTCCGTCAAGTGCCATTTTTAGGCCTTGCAAGGCAGTGCTCTTACCGCTTGCATTCGGCCCTACAATGAGCGTGAAGCGACCGAGCTGAAGAGTCGTGTTTCGCAGGGCTTTGAAATTCCGAAACTGTACAGATTCAATCATACGCCCTCCGTCTGGTGTGAAATCCTAGCACAGTGATTGTCCCAACCCAACGACTAACTTACCAATAATACAGTACCAGAGACTGTTTTCTGACGATGCCGTACCACGCGTTACTCATCGACCGATAGCTTCGTCACAACACTAGCATCGCGTCGCCGTAGCTGTAGAATCGATATTCGCGTTCGATAGCGTAGCGGTAGGCCTTCAGAATCAACTCGCGTCCCGCCAATGCGCTCACCAGCATCAACAAAGACGAACGCGGCAGGTGAAAGTTAGTCACCAGTCCCCCGACCACTTTGAGTTTAAAGCCAGGATAGATGAATAGATCGGTGGTGGCGGAGCCGGGCGTGATTCGCGCCGGCGCCCGCTCGTTCGCTCCTCCGCTCCTCGGCTCCTCTGCTCCGCTACTCCCCTGCCCCTCCGCTCCTCCGCTCCTCCGCTCCTCTGCACGTCTCGCTGCCGATTCGAGCGCGCGAGTTGTAGTCGTACCTACCGCGATCACGCGCCGGCCATCACTGAGCGCCCGGTTGATTTGAGCCGCCGCTTCCTCGGTGATCGAATAGTTTTCGAGTTCAACCTGATGGTCCTCCACTAGATCCACCCGCACCGGTTGAAAGGTCCCGTAGCCGACATGCAACGTGATCTCGGTGGTTTCGATTCCCGCCGCGTGCAGGCGATCGATCAGCCCGGTGGTGAAATGCAATCCGGCGGTCGGAGCGGCTACCGCGCCCCGCTCGCGCGCGAAAACCGTTTGATACCGGTCGGCGTCCAGCCGGTCTTCTTCATCGCGTTTGATGTAAGGCGGAAGCGGCGTGCGGCCGATGCGATCGATGATCCCGTCGAAATCGCCCGCCGCTTCAAAGCGGACCACCCGGCGGCCGCCTTCTCGCCACTCGAGCACTTCGGCGGTAAGCTTGCCCCGCGCGAACTCGACTCGCGCTCCTGGAAGCAGGGCTCTGCCTGGCTTCACAAGCGTTTCCCATACAAGCGGTTCGAGCCGGCTGACGAGAAACACTTCGACCCGCCCTCCGAGCACCGTTTCGCCACGCGCGGTAGTCCGAAGACGCCGGCCGATGAGCCGCGCCGGAAACACCCGGGTGTTGTTGAGCACGAGCAAGTCGCCCGAGCGGAGATGATCGGGCAAAGCCTGGAAGGTCGAATCGAAAATGTCTCCGCTTGCGCGATTGATTACCATCAACCGCGAGAGGTCGCGTTGCCCAGCGGGTTCCTGTGCGATCAGCCGCTCTGGAAGATCGTAATCGAATTCGGAAACAAGCATGAGAACCACCGCAGTCACGGACGATAAATGCGTGGCATGCTACGCCGGGCATCCGATGACTCTGCAGCGGGAAAAGGATCAGTCGCCCATAACACCCAGGCGCTTGGATGTTGAGTAAAACCAATCTTCGGATAGTAACCGGCTGCTTTCGGGGCTGACAGAAGGACGAGCATGGATTGCGGCCCCATCTGCTCGCGTGTCTTGCGGATCAACTCCGTGCCAATCCCTTTCTTTTGATACGAAACCCTGACCGCGAGATCCGACAGGTAGCCGGCGTAGCTGAAGTCGGTCAACGTGCGCGCGATCCCCACCAGCAAATCTTCATCCCACGCGGTGATCGTGAGATTCGCATTGGTAATCATGCCGGACATGGTTTCTCGATCCTCGATCGGCCTTCTTTCGCCTAAGGTTGAGTCTTTATAAAGTTCGATCACCTGATCGAGATCCAAATTGTTTCCGCTTTTGTACTCAATATTGCTCACGCGATGCTCCTTCGCACTCGCGGGTTCTTCAGCCCCGTTGAAAGCTTGTTTCCTACTTCTCTCACAACACGCGCGGAGAGCAAGTCTCTGTGCTCAGCGACAAACTCGCGCACCGACGTAGAGTCGTGCTTCGCAAGGACACGCAACGCCCACGACAGGGCTTTGACAACCATATCGTCGCGATCACTAGCCAACATTCGGCAAACCTCAAGGGTGCGAGCGGTATCCCCGCGTCCACCATGAGCCTTGCTGTTGAGCGGTACGGTACTGACCAGGGCGGCTCGCCGCCACCACCGATCCTTCGCGCGCGCCCAACGATGAATCACCCTGTCTGCGACCTGATTCTCGCGCCACGCCGGTCCGGCAAGATAGCAGCCGAACATATCGACCGCGCCCCAACTGTCGATGCCGTTACCAAATCTTTTAAGGTCCTTTTCCCGTAAGCTCGCGAGCGCGGCCGGGTGGCGCCGGATGAGTTCATATGCAACGAAGCGAGACTCGATGGCGTGCCGATTCAGCAGCCTCAGTGAAACTTGAATAACATGCTCGGGAGGCGCCTTTGAGAGCTCTCTTGAGAACTCTCGTCGAACCGCCCGGATGTTTTCTGTATTCAAAGTGGGCAGCGCCCGGATGCGCGAGGCGATATCGTTGACGAGAATGTCCGCGCTCCGAATCGAATTCGTTTGCCGCATCGTCTATCGCACGCCCCATTCCCAGATTCCGTATCCAACTTTCTTATCAAGCGGGTACCCCGACTGCTTCAGCGAGAGTGCGATCTGGCCTCGGTGATGCGATTCGTGGGCGATGACATAACCGAGAAACGCAGTCACATGTGGCTTGAACCCTTTAATCTTGCCGCCATTTTCGATCGATTTCCTGAGCAGCGTCTCCATAGCCTGGCCAGAGTCTTTCAATCGACGCGCGAGCAGTTTCTTATCAGGGGCTTCTTCCTTTTCGATCTTCTCCAGCTTTTCCATCAACTCGGGTCCGGAGACTTTCAGCCACATCAACCGAACGTTGTGGAGGTGAGCGAACTGCTCGGCGACGGTTCGCCCTTTTGAGGCAGATACGTTATTCAGCGCGCCTGGGGGAACGGATTCCAGCAAGTAGAGGTTTATGCGATTGCTTATGTTCCAGGTTTCCAAGATCTGGGTTTCGAAATCGAGACTCATATTGCGTTCCTTTTCTTGAGGTCGCGGGCACAGGCATGAGTTCTACAGTGCGACCACGTTTAAGCGCAAGAGAAGCTCGACTGTATTTGATCCGGGCCGACGCGCACGTTAGATTGTCGTCAAAGGAGTCAAAATGGGCAGCTATTGCGACATTGCACCCGGGCATCCATATCACGGTCCTTACCACGCGAATGAGTACGGCTTTCCTATTCGCGACGAAGCCAGGCTATTCGAGCGGCTGGCACTGGAGATCAATCAGGCGGGCTTGTCGTGGCTGACGATTCTTAAAAAGCGAGAGAACTTCAGCGCGGCGTTCGACCAGTTCGACGTCGATCGCGTTGCGGCTTATGGAAAGAGAGAGCGTTCGCGGTTACTGCGCGACTCGGGCATCATTCGCAACGAGCTAAAGATTAACGCGGTGATCGAAAACGCGCGCCGGATCGTCGTAATTCGGGAGAGCCACCGCTCCTTCGCTCGATGGCTGGATTCTCATCATCCGCTGCCGAAGGAAGAGTGGGTAAAGCTGTTCAAGAAAACATTTCTGTTTACCGGTGGCGAGATCACCGGCGAGTTCTTGATCAGCACCGGCTATCTTCCAGGCGCGCACGTAGCGGCTTGCCCGGTGTACGAGCGCGTCGCAATGAAAAACCCGCCGTGGATGAAACAACACCTCAACGCTATTCGTTGACCGGTCTCGTCAGAGATAATTTCTGGTTTAGTCAGATTCGTGATTGCGTAATTGAGTGTGATTGGTAAGGATAACAGGAACCACCGACACGCCAGATCACTTCGTAAACGAGCTCTTGTTCAAATCTCCCTCAACGCCTTGGTGATCGGCATACGAGCGGCGAGTCTCGAAGGCAGCAGACCTCCGATGAATCCGAGGATCAAAGAAAAGATCAACGCGGTTACCAACAGGTCGGGTGTTATTCTAAAACTGAACGCGAGCTCACTGAACGTTCTGAAGTTCATCGTCCCGGTCGCGATTCCGTTCACCGGCAACGCCAACAAGCATCCGACGACGCCGCCGATCAGCGCCACTATCATAGATTCAATCACGAAGCTCACCAACACGGCCGTTTTCGAGAAGCCGAGCGCGCGCAACGTTCCGATCTCGCGCGTCCGGTGAGCCACCGACGCGTACATTGTGTTCATCCCGCCGAAGCACGCGCCAATTCCCATGATGATCGCTACGAAGATCCCGAGCCCGCGGATCGGACCCGATGCGCTGGTTTGTTCCTCGTAATAGGCCAGCTCAGGTTTCGCTTCGAGCTTCAATCGCTGTTCGGCTGCTATTCGGTTTATGACCTGATCGCGGGTGGCGAGGTTCTCAGCGCGAACCAACATCGAGGAATAGCCGCTGCGGTCAAACGCATCCGCAACCGCGACGGCATCGGACCAGATCTCGGAGTCGAACCCCGTGCCTCCGGCTTCAAAGATACCGGTTATCGTGAGCTTGCGACGTCCCAGTTGGAGCGTGTCTCCAAGCCCCGCGCCTTCAAAGCGATCGGCGATCTTGCGGCTGGTTATCGCCTCGCCGACATCCGGTCGAAACATTCTGCCCTCGACCAGATTAATCTGCGGCCGGAGTGCGCGTCCGGTATCTGAGACGCCTCGAACAGTGACGTTTGAAGCCGAACTGTCGCCGCGCCGGGTGAGATTTACCAACACGACAACTTCACCCGAAGCCATCGGCTTGCCCTGCGGGTCGCGGGCTATTCCGGGAATCGTCTGGATGACTTGAAACGCGTCCTTGGTGATGAAGCTCTGCATTTCGGTTTGGGAGCCATCGCGGATGACCAGTATGTTTTCAGCCGAGCCTGTGGCTACGAGCGAACTGTTGAGCCCGTTAGCCAGCGACATCAATGCGACGAAGACGGCGACTACAAGCGCGATCGTCCCGATGGTCATGAGGGTGCTGACCCGTCTGACCACCAGGTTGCGAAGATTGTATTTTAGCGGAATTGCCATTAGAACAGGTTCCGGGTTTGGGTTCAGGGTTCAATAGTTTTTGGTTTGTGGTTTGTGGTTTGTGTTCCAGTCTTCAGTTCAGCGTTAATGGGTCGCCAGTATCTTTCCGCAACCCACAACCCGAACCACAACCGGAAACCAGAAACCACAAAACCAGAAACCCGAACCGATTCTCACGCCACTCTTCTCAGCCCATCGACGATTCTTACCCTTGCCGCGTTCCAGGCTGGAATCCCACCGCTCACCAGACCGATGAGAGCCGAGGTCCCAAGCGCCAGAACGATCGTGCCGGTATCAATCTTGAAATTCTGGAGAAACAGCGCCATCGTGTCCCCCAGCCCCACGAATTGGTAAATCACCTTAGCTCCGACCGCGGCAAGCACGCCACCCAGTAACGCAATCAGCACGGACTCCGAAAGCATCAGCGTGAGAATCAACGCCGGCTTGAACCCCAGAGCCTTCATGACGGCAACTTCGGTGAAGCGTTCACGCGCCGACATCGCCATCGTGTTTGCCCCGATCAACGTGATCGCGAACACCACTACCAGCCCAACGCCGGTGATCAATCCCTTAACGTTTCCGAGCATCGATACGAAGCTTGCTGCGAAGGCCGCTTCAGTTTCGGTCTTGGTCGGGGCGGTCGAGTTATAAAACATACGGTCGATCTCTTCCATCACCCGCGGCGCGCTTTCGGGTGAATCGAGCCGCACTCGATATGTGCCTACCCATCCTCGTCGCACAAGCGACTCTTCCACATAGTCACGATGAAAAAACAACCCTCCTTCCTGCTTTGTGGTATAGATTCCCCTGATTGTGAGCCTCGGGTCAACCGGATAGATCGTGCCCTTTAGATCGATCACATCGCCGAGCTTCCAGCCGTACTTGTCTGCAAGCTTGCGGCCCACGATTGCGGCGGTGCGCTCCTGCTCAAATGCCGCCTTCTCTCCCGGCGAAATCTCGTATTCGGTGTGCACGTCGAATAACGTTTTTGGGTCTACATAAAACTGGGCAAACATGTATTTAGGCTTATCTTCTTTATAGATACCGCCGAACCAGTTTGCAGGACAGATCGCGACGACGCCGGGCACCTGTTCGATCTTCTGGCGATAAGACTCGGGCATCGCATCGGCAAGTGAGGTGTTGCGGCGCACTACCACCCTCTTCTCACCCCCGGTCACATCCGAGATCGACCCAAGTGCGGAGATCACTGCCTGCATAGTCGCAAGCAAAAAAACCGACACCGATACGCTCAACCCAGTGAGCACCGTGCGCCGTTTGTTTCGTCCGAGGTTCTTAGTTATGAGCCGCAGGAACTTCATAAATGCCTCCTGATTTGCTGAGCACCCCTTTCTCGAGATGAAGCACGGCGTGAGCGTGACCGGCCGCGCGCGGATCGTGAGTCACCATGATGATAGTCTTGTGAAACTGTTCGTTGAGTTGCTTGAGCAGATCGAGGATCTCTTCGGCGGACTTGGCGTCGAGATCGCCGGTCGGTTCATCCGCTACAAGCAGACTCGGATCGGTCACGATAGCGCGCGCGATCGCGACGCGTTGCTCCTGACCGCCGGAAAGTTGCCGGGGGTAGTGATGTTCACGGTCTTCGAGGCCAACCACCGAGAGCGCAGTCATCACGTGCTCGCGGCGCTTCTTTTTTGAAAGGCTGGTCAACAATAGAGGAAGTTCCACGTTCTCAAAGGCGTTCAGCACCGGAATAAGATTGTAAAGTTGAAAGATGAATCCCACGTGACGGGCTCGCCACGTTGCCAGTTGTTGCTCGTTAAACTTGGATATGTCCTTGCCGTCGATTACCACCCGGCCCGAGTTAGGCTTGTCGATGCCTGCAATCAAATTGAGCAACGTCGTCTTCCCCGAGCCCGAAGGGCCCATCAACGCCAGGAACTCGCCGCGAGCGATCTCCAAATCGATGTTGTCGAGCACCGGAATATCAATAGTGTCGCGGCGGTAATGCTTGGTAACTTGAGCTAGATTGATGAGCGTTTCTGCCATTCGAGCGTCTCCGTGAGAATGTAGCGTAGACTGTACAGTGTGCACCCGCGCTGACAATCTCGGACCTGTCGGCGGGCGCAGACTGGACAGTCTACGCTACATCCCCGTTTTCACTCTGACGCGCGAGCCCTCAGTGAGGTTCTCAGCACCCCGGACCAGAACCGTCTCGCCGCCTGCCAGGCCTTGTTTGATCTCGACCCGGTCGCCGAACTCGCTGCCGAGCGTGACCTGTTGGGTCACCGCTCGGCCGTCGAGCAACAGCATCACGATTGTTTTGCCATCCCGTTGTAGAACGGCAGATTTTGGAATGGTCACTCGGGAAGCTTCGGTCTTCACGCCAGGCTGCTCCTTCTGAATAAACGTCACCTTCGCGTTCATATCAGGAAGTATTCGCGGATCGATTTCCTTGAAGCGAACCTTCACCTTCACCGTAGCTTTCTGGCGGTCCGCGGTTGGGATGATCTTTCGAACCTCGGCGGGAAGCTTCTCATTGGGCAGCGCATCCAGCGTAACTTCGGCTGTAAGCCCGGGAGTTATCTTTCCGATGCTGGACTCGTTTATGTCGGCTTCAACTTCGAGCGAGTTGGGATCGACAATAGTTACAACCGAACCGCGAGTGGAAGTCCCCCCAAAGATCGCGGGCGCAACCGTCTCGCCAACCTCGGCGTCCTTCGAGATTACCAGTCCGTCGAACGGGCTGCGAATGTTGGAGTATTCGAGCTGCGCCTCCACCATGCGAATTCGAGCATCGGCGGATTGCACTTGCGAAGATGAGGACGCGATCTTTGCCTGGATGGCCCTGATCTGAGCTTCGGCAGAACGGACCTGTCCCTCATCAACGCGAGCTTGCGCCATCGCATTATCGGAATCGGCCTTGGAGGTGACGCCGTTTTCCAGCAGCTTTGTCTGTCTGGCTAGCTCGAGACTGCTCTTCTGCCTGCTTGCTTGTGCCTGGGATAGACTCGCGCGCGCTTGCTCCAGCTCCGCTTCGGCTTGAGTCTGCGCGGACCGATAGTTGGCAAGCGAACTCTTCGCCTCACTCAACTGCGCGTCAAGATCGCGGTGTTCTAGGCGCGCGATAATCTGGCCGGGTTTCACGCGACTGCCCGTATCAACTCCGAGGTACTCGAGTCGTCCTGAGATTTTTGGGCTGACTGCCGCCTTTCGATCGGCAACGATGTACCCGGTTGCGGTGAGAATCTCGAGACCGGCGTTTCCCGATTCGATAGCCGCGCGGGCGACTTCAACCTCGGGCATCGCCGCTGAGCCCCACATCCGGTAACCGAGAAGCCCGGCGCCAGCTAAGACAATGAGCGCGGTACCCAGCAGCACCACACGCACAGTGCGCGGGGTGGCTGACACGTCGTCCTCATCGCGATGAATTCTCAAGGCCGAAAGATCGGGTTTGATTTTTTCCTTCGGCTCCGTTGTCATACGTTGTCCGGCGCGGGCCGCTCGTTGAATTCCACTATAAAGGACGCTTGCTCAAACGGGCAACAGGCATTGACTGCACAAAGGATTGACTGCACACAGGCATTGACTGCACCCTGTACGACTGCGAAGTTACCTCGCTTCATATTTCTATCAGGCGTGAGAGATTCACGTTCCAGCCTACGCACCGACGCTTCCCCGCGTGGGCATCCGGAATTCGGCGATGCTCACAGCCGACAGGCGTGAGAGACTCACGTTCCAGCCTACAAAGCCGCCGCGATGCTCGGAGATGCTCACAGCCGACAGGCGTGAGAGCTTCACGTTTCAGCCTACAGACATGCTGCGATTGCTCGGAGATGCTCACAGCCGACAGG
>JBASRM010000543.1:0-5135 GCA_049273835.1 Blastocatellia bacterium
CGCCGGATAGGTGAAGGCGCCGCGATGATCCGAACAAAGGGCGAAGCGGGGTCGGGGAACATAGTCGAGGCGGTCCGTCATCTTCGTCGGATCGCGCACCAGATCAAACGACTGATGATTCTTGGACCGGAGGAATTGATGGCTGAAGCGAAGCAACTCGGCGCTCCTTATGAACTGGTTAGGGTCGTCGCGCGCGACGGACGTCTGCCGGTTCCGAACTTTGCCGCCGGCGGAATAGCCACGCCGGCCGACGCGTCGCTGTGCATGCAGTTGGGTGCGGAGTCGGTGTTCGTTGGCTCCGGCATTTTCAAATCGACAGATCCCGCAGCTCGCGCGCGGGCGATAGTCAAAGCCACCACGCACTTCAACGAACCCGCGACGCTACTGGAGGCGAGCGAAGAACTGGGAGACGCGATGAGGGGACTCGACGTCTCGAAGATGGATCCGAGCGAGTTGCTCCAAACCCGAGGGTGGTGATCGGAATGAGCGGAAAACTTATCATCAGACTTGCGACCGAATCCGACGTTCAGCCCGCGTTCAAGCTCATGTCGGAGCTCGGATATGACGGACTCTCGCTCCCGAGATTCGCAAACGCTTATCATGCCGTGCTTGACCATCCGGCAATGATATTGATAGTGGCCGAGGACGAGAACGAGGAAGTCATCGGTCTGGCGTCGTTATCGAGCCGGCCGCAACTAAGGCTTACGGCTCTTCTGGTCACCATTGACGAACTCGTGGTAGCTGACCGAGCGCGCGGTCGAGGAGTGGGCCAACAGATTCTGAGGGCGGCCGAAGCGATGGCAAAGAAGCTCGGCGCACGAAGGCTCGAGCTTGAAACCAACCGCGCACGCGAGAGCTACCGGCGCGGTTTCTACGTCAAAAACGGTTTCATCGAGGCTGATTCAGCGGTTATGCGAATCGATTACCAACTCCCTGAAAACGAATGGTGGTTATGAGAATCGGAGTGCTCGCGATCCAGGGGGACTTCGCTGCTCATTGTTTCGCGCTTCGACGGATCGGCGCCGACGCAATCGAAGTACGGGCCGTCCCGGATTTGGATGGTATTGATGGTCTGATAATTCCCGGCGGTGAAAGCACGACCATGCTCAAGTTGATTGAAGAGGAAGGCTTTGATCAATCGATCGCCCGCTTAGCTGGCGCGGGCAAGCCCATTCTAGGGACCTGCGCCGGAACTATTCTGCTGGCGCGAGAAGTGTATAATCCCACGCAGCCTTCGCTCGGGTTGATCGACATAACAGTCGAGCGCAACGCCTACGGAAGGCAAGTAGACAGTTTCATCGCGAACGCTGAAACAACCCTCGACGGCGGCACACTCGAAGGCGTTTTCATACGCGCTCCAAGAATCAAACGTGTCGGGCCGCATGTCGAGGTGCTTGCAAGCTTGAAAGACGAGCCGGTGTTGGTGCGAGATAATAATATTCTGGTGGCGACCTTTCATCCTGAGCTCACAGAAGACCGCCGCGTGCACCGGTTATTGTTGGGCATGGCTCAAGACGTAAACTGCAGCCAGTCAACTTGAGTGTAATGAACTCGTTCCAACCTGAGCGCAATAACATTTCCGCGACGGAGGGATCTCAATGGAATTATTCAAGTGGGATGAAATGCCTGAAGAGCACGTCCACGAACTCTTTACCCGTCGGTTCATCTCCGGCGACCAGATGACGATGGCGAGGATCTTTCTAAAAAAGGGATGCCTGGTCCCAACTCACAATCACGAGAGCGAGCAGTTGACGACGGTATTCACCGGCGCCTTGAAGTTTCTCATCGAAGGACGGGAGGTCGTCGTTCGAGGCGGCGAGACGTTGCTCATCCCGGCATTTGTGCCGCACAGTGCGGAAGCGCTCGAGGATACCCACGAAGTGGACGTGTTTTCACCGGTTCGCACCGACTGGATCGAGGGTACGGATCACTATCTGCGGGCTAAGAGTTAGCCAAAAGATGGGGCTCACCGGCGGTGGCGGCGGGAAGCACGGACCTTAACCCGCGCTGAAGAGCCTCGCTGCCGTGACCGCACCACGGATGAGGCGCGGTAGCGGCCGACTCGGCTGTATCGCCCACGTGCCGCACGCACCGCTTTGGGGATCTTAACCGTCTGCCCCTTGCGTAGCTCGCCCCGGCTTGAGATTCGATTCAGTCTGGCAAGTTCCTTCACCGACACTCCTGAACGCCGCGCGACAGAGGCGAGCGTGTCGCCTCGCTTCACTTGATACGAAGCAACCTGCAAACGGTAAGCGGCACGAGAGCGTTCGGCTACCTCTTCAGCAGGAACTGTGATCTTGCGTACTCGCTGCTCCTCGGGTAAGTCCGCGTAAGCAATCTCAAACTGCTTCTTCAGCCCTTTGGGGAGCCTTATCACGTAGCGCGATCCGGCGGGCGATGTGCCGCGTCGAAGTTCGGGATTCAAATCCTGAATTGTTTCGTACGGCACGCCGATAAGGTCGCCTACGACTTTCAGATCGGTCTGGGCAGGTAGCTCAAACGCGTCATAGCTGAGCGGCGAATCGGGCTTCACATCGAACCCGTAGTGTTTCTGGTTCCTGCTAACGATGATGATCGAAAGAATGCACGGCACGTAGTTGCGAGTCTCCTGAGGCAACAGCCCGCGTTTGTAGAGCTCCCAGAAGTCGGCGTAGCCGCATCGGGCGATCGCGTTGTCAACGCGGCCTTCGCCGGAGTTGTATGCCGCCATCGCCAGAAGCCAATCGCCTTCAAAGTGGTCGTGCAGCCAGCGCAGATAACGGGCCGCCGCTCGAGTGGACTTCTCCGGTTGCGAACGCTCATCAATCCAGGTCGTCTGCGCTAACCCGTAACGAGTGCCGGTTGAAGGAATGAATTGCCAGATGCCCTTGGCGGCCGCGCGTGAAAGCGCGTTTGGTTTCCACACGGATTCGGCCTGCGCGAGCCACATCAGATCGAGCGGTACTTTTTCTTCCTTGAAGATCTTCTCGACCATTTGACGATACCGGCCCGAGCGTTGAAGCCCTATTTCCATCGTCGAGTGCCCGCGGCCAGAGACGAAGAAGTTGATGAACTGAAAAACAGGCGGCGCAACCGAGAACTCGAAGTCGTAATGTCCGTAGATCTTCACACCGTCGGGAGTCACCATCGCCAGCTCGTCTTCTTTGATTTCCGAGACTTCGTCGAGCACGGATGGTTCAGCAACCTCGGGACGCTCGGCGGCATCGTGAACGTCTCCGGGGGTAGCCTCGTGTTTGTGAATCCGATCAAGTAGCAAGCGATAGTAAGCTGCGAGCTTGGAGTCAGCCTTCATATCGATGCCGGATTGTAAGACCGCATCGAGAGCCTGATCGAACATCTTTCTCGCGATGTCCGGGAGGCCTTTTGACATGGCTTCCTCGCCTCGAAGGTAACTTTCCTCCGCGCGATCGATCACCGTTTGAGTTGTTACGGATGAGGCCGCCTGCTGTGATTGACCAAGGGCTGGTATTGGTCCGACGGCGCCGATGAGCAGTAATGAAAGGAGCAACACAACAACAACACGACTCGCTTCTCTTGCTAGCCTCATCTATAGGTCTTACCTTCCGTGCTAGAGTCAGGATGAATTCGCGGCTCAGGTGATTTGCTCAGTTGCCTCTCCACCCAAGGGGCGCGAGCCGCATTCTCAACCATTCGGCAATGCTTCCTGCCAAGTGGAGCCTTTATATCACGCTAAATTTTGGCGAGTCAACAGAAGTCTGGTTCGCAAGAAATTTGAAACACTTTAACGAGCCTTTGCCCACTGACCCGTTTTGATCAAGAGGCGGGCGCGACCAGCGCGGCTTTCAAAGCCTGGCGGACCGACTCGACATAGACGAAGGTGATTTCTTTCTGCAGCTCCTTGGGCACTTCTTCCATGTCGCGGCGATTTTGCTGAGGTAACACGATGGTGGTGACTCGAGCCCGGCGCGCTGCGAGGACTTTCTCCTTGATGCCGCCCACCGGAAGCACGTTCCCTCGCAAGGTGATTTCACCGGTCATAGCCACGGATCGGCGGACAGCTTTGCCTGAAAGCGCTGATACCATTGCGGCCGCAAGAGTGACTCCTGCGGAAGGCCCGTCTTTCGGTATTGCGCCCTCGGGCACGTGAACATGAATGTCAAACTTGCTGAACTTTTCCGGATCGATGTCCAACTCCTCTGCGCGCGCTTTTGCCCAGGAGAGCGCGGCCTGCGCGGACTCTTTCATCACTTCACCCAACTGACCGGTGAGCTGCAGGGAACCCTTCCCCGCCGTCAACAGCGCTTCGATGAACAGAACGTCGCCACCCGCGGGTGTCCAGGCGAGCCCGGTTGCGACGCCCACCTGGTCCTTCTTGAGCACTTCTTCCGGATAAACGTGGGGGATGCCAAGGAATTCGTGGAGGTTGTTGACTGTAACGCGAACCACGTTATCGCTTCCTTCCGCTACGCGGCGCGCGACCTTTCGGTTGATGCTCGCAATCTCCCGCTCGAACTGGCGCAACCCCGCTTCGTGGGTGTACTGCAAGATTATGCCCTTTAGCGCCGAGCGGCTGATGGTCAGATTCCGAGGAGTGATGCCGTGCGCATCCATCTGCTTGGGCATTATGTGTCGGCGCGCGATCTCGGCTTTCTCCTCCTCGGTATAACCCGCCAGCCGGATGACTTCCATCCGGTCTCGCAACGCGGCGTGGACCGTATCGAGCATGTTTGCAGTAGTCATGAACATTACGTTCGATAAATCGAACGGCACGCCCAGATAGTTGTCGCGGAACGAAAAGTTCTGTTCAGGGTCCAGCACCTCAAGAAGCGCAGACGAGGGGTCGCCTCTGAAGTCAGCGCCGACCTTGTCAATCTCATCAAGCATGATCAGAGGGTTATTGGTTCCCGCCTGCTGAATGGATTGAATGATCCGGCCGGGCATCGCGCCGATGTAGGTTCGCCGATGCCCGCGGATCTCGGCCTCGTCGTGCAACCCGCCCAGGCTGAGCCGTTGAAACTTGCGATTGAGGGCGCGCGCGATCGACCGGCCAAGGCTGGTCTTTCCAACGCCCGGTGGTCCAACCAGGCAGAGTATTTGACCCTTGACCTTTTCTTTGAGCTTGCGAACCGCAAGCGTCTCGATGATTCGCTCTTTGACCTTTTCGAGCCCGTAGT
>JBASRM010000566.1:0-2654 GCA_049273835.1 Blastocatellia bacterium
GGGGCGGTTCATTGTGATGATCGCCACCGGCGCGCCGGCTTCCACGAGAAGGTGTTCATAACTCATTTCTGATCTCCTGTCAGTGTCCACCTGCGTACTTCTTTTCGCCCGCCAATACTCGGACCGCAAGCCGATTTTGACGAGGCGGCAGTGGACACGTGGCGAACCTCGTAAACGCGCAAGGGGGATTGTGAGCCTTGTTGAAGTCCACGATCACTTTGCCGTTTGCGTCTGGAGGCTCAACGTAAAGATAGCGCCCGGCGCCGTAGGTCTGATTCCCGTTCGTCTTGTCTGCGAAGATGACGAATAGCTGTTTCGAACCCTTCTCTAACACAGGGTCGAGCCGATAAGTCTTTCCGCCAAGCTCGAAAACCAGAGCGCCGGGCGAGATCATGTCATCCACCATTCCAAGCACGTTGGCTATCGGGATCGTCTTCGGAGGTTGGTAAGGGTCGAACCTTGCCTCAACTCTCCACCCGGGATCGATTGGGAAGTAGTGGAGTCCGGTGAACAGGGAACGCGCCGGATGAAGCTTGTCTTTGACCCGCAAACCGAGTTTCTCGCCCCGCTTGATGACAAAAAGCGAAAGGGAACTCATCACTAAGACCGTCGGTTTGTCGTCCCCGTGTTGTAGGACCAGGCTGCCGGCGGCCTTGCCATCGATCGTGATTCCGGCTTCAGCGCTCGCTTCAAGGCGCACGGCGTCTCCCTCGCGCCACAGAACGCCGGCGAACTTTTTTGCCCTGTCTGGCGGCAGGACGATATCGTTTGACGGATCGCTCCCAAACTTGTTTTTCCCCTCGTTGAGCCAGAACAACCCAACCAGTGTATTCCAACCGTCCTCCCCGTTGATTTCCTCGAGACGCTCCGTGCGCCACTTTTCGATCTCCGTCCCGTAAGCCGAATCGTGTTTGACGCCAGTCGAGCGTTGTGAGGCGATGATTGCCAATCCGCTCGCAGGGAGGGCAAGAAAAATAGTTATCAGTCCCAAACGGAGCCGGCTTTCTGGCATGATCATCTGAAATCTCAAGGATTGAAGTCTCAAGCTTGATGATACTACACGTCGGCTTCGACTAGAAAAGATTAGCCCCTTAATCAATAAAAGGAGCACGATCTGGTTTGGTGGGATCGCGCGTGTGATGGTGCCCGTGGCTCGTCCCGTGTGAACGAGCACCGGTCCAGGGAGGGTGGCTTGCTCACGCCGAATGTAGCGTAGACTGTCCAGTCTGCGTTCAGTCGTCCGCAGACTAGACTGTCCACGGTACCACCCCGACGGGAAAGCCACCCTGTCATCTTCACACCACTCGAGGACAGCTCTCACAGAAGGCGGTGTTATGCGAGATTAGTTCACCGACTTCCGCATAAAGGCCGGTGTATTGAAATCCAGTTGAGCCTCCGCGGCGGCCGCTCCAGCCGCCGTGCCGGTAGCCAGAAGCGCGGAGTTTTGAGTTGATTCCGATTCGGCGGCGGTTGCAAAGTTTGTCGCGATCACGGTTATCTTTATCGCTCCGGAGAGACGATCGTCGATCACGGCTCCGAAGATGATGTTCGCTTCCGGGTCGGCGGAGTCGTGAATCAGATTCATCGCCTCGCTGATCTCAAACAGGGTCACGTCGGGACTCCCAGTCACGTTCACCAGCAGCGCCTTTGCACCCTGGATCGACGCTTCTTCAAGCAGCGGGCTTGATATGGCCCGCTGTACCGCTTCGAGCGCGCGGTTCTCGCCAGAAGCCAGACCGGTGCCCATCAAAGCAACGCCCTTGCTTTCCATGATCGCTCTGACATCCGCGAAGTCGACATTGATGAGTCCCGGAAGCGTAACGATATCCGAGATGCCTCGGACGGCCTGTCGCAGCACGCCATCGGCAAGCCCGAACGCGTCGGTGAAGGGAATTGCTTTGGTGATCGATTTCAATAGGCGTTCGTTCGGGATGGTGATGACACTGTCGACGCAGCCTCGCAACTCCCCTAGCCCTTGCTCAGCCTGTAGGCCCCGGCGTCTTCCTTCAAAGCCGAACGGCTTTGTGACGACGGCGACGGTTAAAGCGCCCAACTCGGTCGCCAAGCTGCCAATAATCGGCGCAGCGCCTGTGCCTGTTCCGCCACCCAGACCCGCGGTGACGAAGATCATGTCCGCTCCATCCAGCGCGTCGACCAGTTTATCGGTTGCTTCAAGCGCGGCACGTTTTCCGATGTCGGGGTTTCCACCCGCGCCAAGCCCGCGAGCAATGTCTTCGCCGATCTGGATCTTAACTGAAGCCTGGGAGTCCTTAAGTGCCTGGAGATCCGTATTGGCTACCAGGAACTCGACCCCTTCCATGCCATCTTCGATGAGCCGATTCACGGCGTTTCCACCGGCTCCACCAACCCCAATCACTTTGATCTTCGCACCCTTTAATGCATCCGGATCGGCAAAGGTAATAAAGTCGGGTCGAGCCGCTTCACTTTCGTCTGACAGCATTTGCCACCTCCATCCAAAGCTTATCCAGCCACGTAGAAAAAGAGTTTGCACTCAAATGAGAGAACTAATTTAGTCGGTGTAAACCGAAAAAACGCAGGCGGCCCATTGTATAAGACCGATAGGCGATGTCAAGCGCAGAACCGTACCTATTTTTTTGAAATTGCACAGGTTTTGTGCAAATAGTGGCCTTCAC
>JBASRM010000570.1:0-3908 GCA_049273835.1 Blastocatellia bacterium
CGCCTGCTCTCCTCGACCAGTCACTTGTTTGGAGTCGAGCTTGATCTGATCGCCGGTGTGGACAACGGTCAGAGTTTGTTCCAGGCCGGCGGGATTGCTAAAGCTGCGATTCTTATCCAACACCCAGGTACCGCTGAAATCGGGCTTCGCAACCGCAAAACCGATTTGCAGAAGGCAAAGCATAACTGCGCAACTTAGTGCTAAATTGGATTTCATACCATAAGTCTCCGACGAGCGTTCTTGACGAGCGTTCTTCTTCAACGAGCGTTCGTAGTCCGGCCCTTAGACACTCACGCGAGAACGACTACCGCCCTATCGCATAAAGGTTTTTCTCGCCACGAATAAAAATCATTCCATCTGAAATCGCGGGAGAAGCATACACAGGTTCAGAGATTGAGTTAGTTGCGATCACTTCGTGCTTTGGGCCGGCTTTGATCACGAACGTGTCGCCGTCTTCGCTGGTCAACAGGATCTTTCCGTCGAATGCTACAGGCGAGGCGGTGAAGGTAGCCGGAATCGGCACGCGTCCGCCCTCATAAACGATCTTGCCGGTCTTCGCATCGAGGCAAGTGATGATCCCCCGGTCCGACAACAAATAAAGATAATCGCCGTACAGGATCGAGGAAGGCACATAGGCGGTGCCCTTATCGTATTGCCAGACAATGTTTTTGGTATCGCTCAGGTCACCCGATGCGCCCAGCGTAATCGCGAGGGTTTTCTTAACCGGAAAACCCGCGTAGACGAAGACCATTCCGTTTCCAGCCACCGGAGTAGCAATGGCATTGCTCGCGTGACCTTTTGTGCGCCACAACTCCTTGCCGGTTTTTGGATCATAAGAAATGATCAATTCATTACCGCTGGTGATCAACTCTGTTCGTTGGCGGCCTCGAACGATGAGAGGCGTCGACCAACTAGCCTGGACCTTGCGCGGCGTTTTCCACACTTCCTTTCCGGTCTTTTTGTCCAGAGCGAGCAAAGAAGATTTTTCGCCGTTATCTTCGTCACATTGAAGGATGACCGTGTTCTCGAATAGCACTGGAGAAGTGCCGGTCCCCATTCCAAACGTCGCAATTTGACCAGGCAGGGCTTTCCAGATCAACTTGCCGCCGAAGTCATAGCAGTAAAGACCCTCGGTGCCAAAGTAAGCAAACACATAGGTTCCATCCGTAGCCGGGGTGGGAGATGCGTAACTGGCCTTGCGATGCCGATCATCGTAGACCGTGCCTTCGTAAGCGGTACGCTCCCAAATCATCTTGCCGGTGCCGCCATCCATGCAGAGCACTTTGAAGGTGTGCTTGCGATCGGCGCCTATGCTGTCGGGGTGCTTATAAGGTTTTCCTTCGTCCTTGTGCTCGACCGCCTTGGCGCCGGGAACGGCCTCGCCTTCCACGTCCGTGGTTAGAAAGATCCTGTTATCCCAGACGATCGGAGATGAATGCCCGCGGCCGGGGATTGCCGTCTTCCATTTTATGTTTTGAGTGTCGCTCCACTGCGCCGGCAGGTTGGTTTCAGAGGAGACGCCGTTGCCTTCAGGGCCGCGCCATTGCGACCAGTTGTTCTTAGGCGCGGCCTCGGCTGAGAGTCCCAGGGCTGCGATCGCGATCACGCAAGCGATCCAGGTTGAGGCCCGGTTTGATGAACGTTTCATTGTTGCAAGACTCCTTGTACGTGGAACGGGTCGATCTAGGACACGAGATTGAGCCCGGTATGAAATCGAAGATCATTTCTTAGCCGGCTCACCGGCCAGTTTGCGCTTCAGAAAATCAAGCGAGTACTTGTAAAGATTCTCAGGCCCTATCCCGTGCTCGCGGTCGGGAAAGAGTTGAATCTCGAACTCCTTTTTGAGCGCCGTCAATCGGTCGCGCAGCAGATGAGCCTGGCTAACCGGCACGTTGATGTCCTTCTCTCCGTGCAAGATCAGCACCGGGCACTTCAGTTTCTCCATTAGCAAGACTGAAGATCGTTGTCTGATCGCGTCTTCAGTCATGCCGGTTTCAGCTTTCATGTTTTGACGGATGCCGTCGAGCCCGGTCTCGTCGTATTGTCGTTTGAAATCGTAGACTCCCGCGCCGAGCACCGCAGCCTTCAGGTCGTCCAGTTGGACAGCGAGCAGCGACGCCGCCATTCCACCACGGGAGTAGCCGACAATGCCCATCCGCCTGGAGTCGACAAAAGGTTCGCGCTGCAGCCGTCTATAGCCCTCGATAAACATTTTGATGGTCCTCGGACCCACATAGTCCCCCGGCCCTGCCGATGTGCCGTATCCGGGCTGCGAAACTGCAAGACCGGCGAATCCTTCTCGCGCGTAGGTCAGGCCGTTGGGAATCCAATCGCGCGCCGTCGTCGCGTGCCCGGGTATGAGCAACAACCCAGGGAACGGACCCTGACCTCGAGGCTCGAAGGATATTGCTTCAACGTTTTTTCCATCGACGGAATAATCGCGCTTACAGACTTTGACTCCCGACTGTTCATGAATCGAGCAGCCGTCCTTGTTCATTGCTTCAATCAGCTTCGAGAAGTCAGGCCGCTGCGCGATCGCCTCACGGGCGAGGAGCAGGATCAAAGTTCCAAACAGCATTCGATGAGTAGCGCGTATCATAGGGCGAGTCAGTTGGCCTGTACGACATTGTCTTTGTTGATGATGCAAAACAAATGCTTCTCGCCTCGCAAGAAGAGCTTACGATCGGCGATGGCAATCGACACCCGGCTCGGTTCGCCGATTGAATTAGTGCCGAGCACCTCGTGCTTCGGGCCGGCCTTAATCACAAAGGTCTCGCCATCATCGCAAGTGAGTAGAATCTTGCCGTCGAATGCGACTGGCGATGCGCCGTAGAACTTAGTAGCTACCGGAACCCGCCCCCCTTCGTAGACCAGCTCGCCGGTTTTGGCGTTCAAGCAGGTGAGAATGCCCGCGTCGCTCATCAGGTAGACATAGTCGCCATACAGGATTGGCGACGGGACATAAGCCGTGCCCTTGTTGTAGCGCCAAACAATTCTATCGGTTCCATCGAGGTTGCCCGATCCGCCGAGCCGAATTGCAACAATTGTTTTCGAGGGAAAACCCGACGAGAGAATGACCAGTCCGTGGCCGATGACCGGCGTGGCTATGGCGTGACTGTGGAGCCCGGCGGCTCGCCAGAGTTCCTTGCCGGTAGCAGGGTCATATGAGATCAAAAACTCATTGCCACTCACTACCATTTCGGTTCGTTCGGGAGTTTTCGCGATGACCGGCGTCGCCCAGCTGCTTTGCACCGGCCGGCGCACGCGCCAGACCTCCTTGCCGGTCTTCTTGTCCAATGCGGTCATAAACGAGTAAGTCCCATCGAACTCCTGATCGCATAGCAGGATCACGAGGTTCTGGTAGAGCACCGGTGAAGTGCCGACTCCCATGCCCATCGTCGCGATGCCGCCGAGATTCTTCTTCCAGATCAGCTTGCCATTGAAGTCGTAGCAGTAGAAGCCTTCCGAGCCGAAGTAGACATAAACATTTTTGCCGTCTGTTACCGGGGTGGGGGCCGCGTAGGTTCCCCGGCGATGGCGATAATCGTATACTGGGCCTTCGTATGAGGTTCGCTCCCACAAAATCTTGCCGGTATCGCGGTCAACGCAGAACACCTTAAAAGTGTGAATCTTGTCCGAGCCCACCCAGTCTGGATGCTTGAACTCGCGGTCGCCGATCATGTGCTTCGCAGGCTTGTGTTCAGCGGGTGCCGGCCCCCCTTCGATAGCGGTGGTTACGAACACCTTCTTCTCCCAAATGATCGGCGAGGAAAATCCGAGACCTGGAATTGCCGTCTTCCAAAGCACGTTCTTGGTCTCACTCCACTCGGTTGGGAGGTTCGTTTCGTTGGAAATCCCCTGACTGTCAGGTCCGCGCCATTGCGCCCAGTTCGATCCTGGGCGAGCAG
>JBASRM010000573.1:0-4381 GCA_049273835.1 Blastocatellia bacterium
TGACCATCAAGAGCATGATTGCTGAGGGCGAGAAGGTGGCTGTCGAGCTTGAATCGTACGGCGAACTCCCGAACGGGCGTATCTATAACAACGATTACCACATGTTACTGACGATTCGTGGTGGGAAGATCATCGCGATGCGCGAGTACCATGACACCCAGCATAAGGTGGCAACATTTTTCGGCGCCTGATTGCTGTGATCGGCTCACTAAGATTCACATTTCCGACTGCTTACTTTGGCGTTAGTTCGTGGAACGTGCCAACGTTAGGCGTCGTCGCGCTTGTGCTCGGCATTTCTGAACTCCTGGCCAGAGTTTCAGCCGGCGCCTTTTCGGGACTAGCGTTTTTCAGCAGACAAATAAGTTTGTATGTCATAGAATAGCCCTCCTGTTGTTACTTTAGCCGCATACATTCTGAAATCGAGTTTCTATGGGTAAGACTCACAAGCGGTGAGATAGACCGACAAAAAAGAAAAGACGTCGCGATGGCTGATTGCTTCTTTCGTCGGCCAACAAACAGAAAGCGACGCGAAGCAGCCGCCACCGGCGAGCTTACAAAGATGACTACACGAAATCCTCTCGTAATGATAATTGTAATAGCAGCGATAGCCTTGGTCGCCGTGTTCTTCGCGCGCAAAACCGCCGCCACTGGACAGAAGGGTAATGCAGCGAAGCAGTCCGGTTTCCAACTCGCTACGATGAGCGATGAGATCTCGGTGCATGCAGCCGGACGCGGGAATCCCTGGATCAACCTGGACGACGGACATGAATTAATCACTTCTTACAGCGGGCCGCCGGAAATCACACAGTTGCTGGAACGCAACGGAGCACGATCGTTCTCCTTGTGCTCGGCTGACTTCGATGAAGACGGAGTGCCTGACTTGATCAGCGGGTACGCGGCACGGAACACTGGAATCATCACACTGATTCGAGGCAACGTCGATTCTATCTATCCCAACGCACCGGAGGCAAAGCAGCGGAGAGCTAAAGGCATTTTCACCGATGCTCCGTTTCTGTCTCCGGCTTTTGTGTTCGGTGTGCCAGAAGCTGCGGACTTCATCGGAGCAGGAGACTTCGACGCAGATGGTCATTGGGATGTGGTCACTGCGGCTCGAGGGGGCTACAAGCTTTACTTGATGTCAGGCGACGGCAAAGGTGGATTGCGTGAGACGAAGCGAATTGACTTGACGGGCGGAGTGACGGCAATGGTGGTAGGCGAAATTAATCGCCGCGATGGGTTAAATGACGTCGTGGTGGGAGTCTCAGGTGAACAAGGCGCGAAAGTGCTTGTGTTCGAGGGCGCCGAAGGGGCTTTGAGAGCCAAGCCTGAGACATTCGACTTGCGGTCGGAAGCCACCTCGCTGGCGCTTGGTCAATTGGATGATTCTTACGAGATGGACTTGGCAATCGCTGCGGGCCGCGAGTTGATGATTGTCCACGGCCGAGATCGAAGATTATCGCTTGACCAGCGGCGCCAGGCCGAAGTTCCCGAAGCCTTTATTAATAGCCGCTCTTTTCGATCTATTCTTTCCGTTGCCATAGGAGATTTTGCCGGCAATGGGCACTCCGGAATCGCGCTCCTGTTCGCGAATGGGACCCTGCGTTTGATCAACAACAAAGAACCTGGCGCCCAGAGCCCGGCATCAAAGCGCTCGATCACGCAATGGAGCAGCGCGCTGCTGGCGCGCGGCTCGTGGAGTGAATCAAGTCAATTGGTTAGCGCCCGAGTGTCGAGCCTGCCGCAAGACAACCTGCTGGTAGTTGATCCGCAATCCCACGGCGTTGAAATCCTTACAGTCAACGATGGAACAAGCAATCAGAGATCCCTCCCCTCGAAACTTTCGTGTTGCGTCTCGTCGGCGACCTTCGATTCAGAGCGCGAAACGAGAGCAGTACTGCCGATGCTACTTGACCCGGATGCGGTAAGCGATCTGGTCGTATTGAGAAGCGCGCGGACGCGTGCCGTAGCTCTGACCACCAAATCGAAGGCAACAGGTGGCAGCGAGGTTGCCCCTCAAGCAACCTTCACGGTGACCAACACCAACGACGGCGGTGCCGGTTCGCTTAGACAGGCGATACTGGACGTGAACGGTCAGGCGGGGTCGGACACGATCAGCTTTAACATCCCAGGATCGGGAATAAAAACGATCACTCTCCAGAGTCCGCTGCCGGTGGTCACAGAATCAGCAGTGATCGACGGAACTACTCAACCTGGGTTTGCGGGTTCTCCAGTCATCGCCTTACGAAGGGGCGCTCAAGGATCAACGCTGAAGATCACAGGCGGAAACTCTACGGTGCGCGGTCTGGATATATGCAGTGTCATTAATGGGTTTAAAGACCAATTCCCGGCCGACGCCACCGACCTGGAGATTACTGCCGCAGGAGGCAACCGAATCGAGGGGAACGTCATAAGCGAAGCAGGGGCAATAATAACATCGTCAAAAAATATCGTGGGCGGGACTGCCCGGGGTGCAGGCAACAGTTTTTCAACCAACGGGAATCATAACGGTCTCGTTCTGAAGGGCCAGCCCGCAACCGATAATCAAGTTCAGGGGAACTCCTTTGTTGTGAATCCGAATAGTTGCGCTCCAAACCACACTTGCCCACTAGGCGTAGCCATTTCTACGCAGAATGCGTCAAACAATATCATAGGTGGAACGACGTCTCAGGCGCGTAATGTGATCTCTGGTTCCCCGATTCTAATGCGGTCTGGCTCGGGAAATCTAATCCAGGCAAATTTCATAGGGGTGGATGCGACGGGCACTCTCTCCTCCAACACTAATTTTGGTGTCGGCATAGACGGCGAGTCGAACGACACTATAGGAGGGACCACACCTCAAGCGCGCAACGTAATATCCGGGAACGGTGATTTTGGCGTCGGCATTAATTCGGACGGGGTCACCGTAACCGGGCACCTGGTGCTGGGTAACTATATCGGTACTGACGTGACGGGTACGAAGCCAGTAGGCAATCGGGATGGAGTGGCTCTCGCGTTTGCCAGAGGTATTACGATTGGCGGGGCAATAGCCGGCGCGCGAAACATAATTTCTGGCAGTCGAGAGAACGGCATTAATATACGCACAGTTCCATTGGAGTTCCTGATTAACTGTGGTCCTGCGGCTGCCTTCCTGGTTCCCAGCTCGGATTTTGAAATTCAGGGGAACTATATTGGCACCGATTTCAGCGGGACCCAGCCTTTGGGCAACGGCGGAGATGGCATTCGAATTGAACAAAAGGCATTTAGTCACGACATCAGGGCGAACCGCATTGCTTTCAATGCCGGCAGCGGAGTCAGCCTCCCGGACCGCGGAGTCCCCGTGCCCGAATTGTTGCCTGCCTTCAGCGTAAGAATCGTCGACAACTCGATCTTTTCCAACGGTGCCCTTGGTATCGATCTCGGGGACGACGGGATTACTGCCAACGATCCCTCTGATGTTGATCCGGGAGCGAATCTTAGGCAGAACTTTCCGCAGCTCTTATCGGCCGACACCGTGATTGCTGCACGAACGGCCGGCGGATCGGTTTCGCCCGCCGCAAGCACAACAGTCCGGGGAACGTTTAATAGCGTGCCTAACTCCACGTTCACGCTGCAGTTCTTCTTAGGCAGCGGCTGCACTGCATCGGGCCAGCAGTTCTTCGGGGCCATACCAATACCGCTCCAACCAACGATTCAGGTCTCTACCGACAACAATGGCAATGCGATGTTTACGTTTACATTCGACTTCCCGAGCGGAATGAGTAGTGGCTTTGTCAACTCGACCGCGACTGATGGCGTTGGCAACACATCTGAGTTCTCTGCTTGTATAGCTGTAGAGAATCCCAACGCTCTCAGAATCAACAACGCATGCAAGGGAGCCGGCAAACAGCTAATCATTAACGGATCAGGCTTCGTCGATGGAGCTAAGGTCCTAATTAATGGAGGCGTGGAGAAGAAGACGCGGTTCGTCTCGTCGAACCAGGTGATAGCGTTCAAAGCAGGCAAGCGCACCTTCGACGGCGATAAGCTGAAAGTTCGCAATCCTGACAGCACCGAAACGCTCGAGCTTACTTATACGCGGGTGGATTGCCCGCCGTAGTTGAAGTAACTCTGTAGCCGACGACTTGTACGTTACGGGGAGTTTGAAGGCAAAGCCGACGATGATCGCAAAACCGCGGATTAGTCACCGGACAAAAGCATTTGAACTAGTCGCGCCTGCGACGGGACGAAAGCAAGACTAGTGTTCTTATCTTGCGTTCAAAGGGTTTGGCGCACAAACAGTCGATTAAGCTACTTGGGGGAAAGCAGTTTTGGCATCGCGTCCCATTTCATCAGGTTCCCCTCTGTGGTGGGGCCGTTTTTTTCCAGCCACGCACTCATCGTGTTTCCAATGCAAGAGCTTCGC
>JBASRM010000574.1:0-3451 GCA_049273835.1 Blastocatellia bacterium
TTAGGTTGAAAGCAAGCTACTACGGGCTGACGCCCGCAGCATTGGGATCGTGACAACTCTTGATGAACTACGCCCTTGTCCACTACCCCGAGATTGATACGACACATATCGATCGGTTGAGGAGAAAGTACGATCCTCAATTTGATCTCATCGCGCCGCATATCACGATAGTATTTCCCCAACCTGAATCCATTGGTGAGCAGAATCTAACAGCCCACATAGAAACTGTCTTGGTACATTGGGTGCGATTCCCTATCCATTTAAGAGGGCTCGAGAAGTCCTGGGACGACTACCTGTTCTTGACTCTCGAAGAGGGAAGCGGTGAAATAATCCGCCTCCACAAGGAGATTTGCACAGGAATGCTTGCGAGCCGAGCAGTGTCCCGGTTCGTCCCGCACGTTACCTTAGGCGTATTCACCGGAAACCTCCAGGCATATTCAGAAACTTTTGAGGAGGCGGCGTGCCTGGATTTTGACTATAGATGTGTTGTCGACAGAGTACATCTGGTGAAGGTTAATGACGAGCGCACGCGCATCGAGTGGAGCAAAGAGTTTCTGCTTTGAGTTGTCAGTCAGATACGCGGCTGTTACGCGGGCTTTGTAGCCTTGACCTACGCCAACCCAGTGCTGCGAGGACTTGCCCAGGTCTCACGCTGACGCCCCTGCGCGGGCTCGGCGGCGCGGGATCCTGTTTCCTGATTCTGAGACTTGCGATTCCCAAAGCCGCACACGCTCCCAGGTCAGCGATGAATCCAGCCCAGCTTCGTTAACATAATCGAGAAGTTAGCGGTCTATCTGTCTGGCACGGAAGTTGGTCAACTACGCACCCAACGCCGGTGTTCATACGCTTAAAAGGAGGAGCCCGATGGAGAGTTTGCGACGAGACCTGCGGTACGGATTCAGAATGTTGATCAAAAAGCCGGGCTTCACCGCCGTTGCCGTGGTCGCGCTGGCGCTTGGCATCGGCGCCAACAGCGCAATCTTCAGCGTGGTCAACGCGGTGATGCTCCGACCGTTGCCCTATGCCGACCCCGCGAGGTTGGTAGTTGCTGAGTCGGTGAACTCGAGCAACCCGCAACGCGAGATTAGCGGCGTATCCCCCGCGGATTTCTGGGACTGGAAGGAACAGAGCCAGGCATTCGAGCAACTCGCTGCTCATTCGGGCGGTGCAGGCTTCAGCCTGAAGGACACGGATCAACCGGAAGTGTTCAACGGTGCGCGAGTCTCGTTCAATTTCTTTGAGACCTTCGGCGTTCAGCCATTGCTTGGCCGGGTCTTCGCCGCCGAAGACGGACAGCTCAACGCGCCTGGAACGGTGGTGCTGAGTTACCGGCTTTGGATGCGGCTCTTTGGCGGCGATCCTGCGGTCGTAGGGAGGACCTTCAACACATTTGAAGGCGGTACGACGGTCATCGGAATCATGCCGCCCGCCTTTAAGTTTCCCAGCTACGCCGAAGTGTGGACTCCGCTAGCGCGAAACTCCGGCGAGATGCGAAACCGCGCAAGCCGATACTTCAACGTCGTAGGACGCATCAAGCACGATCAGACAATCGATAGCGCGGAGGCGGAACTCAAGACCATAGCCAGTCGTTTGGAAGCGGCGCACACGCAGGCGAATAGAGGCTGGAGCGCGCACTTGACCCCGTCGCGAGAGAGATTGATCGGCGGCACCAGGACCGCGTTGTTGGTGTTGCTGGGGGCTGTTGGCTGCGTGCTGTTGATCGCATGCACAAACGTAGCGAATTTGCTCCTTGCTCGGGCGGCGTCGCGGCGCAAAGAGATGGCCATTCGACTTGCGCTGGGAGCAGGCCGCGCGAGACTGATGCGCCAGTTGTTGACCGAGAGCGTAGTGCTCGCGGTTGCGGGAGGAGCAGTCGGATTGCTGCTTGCCGCCTGGGGTCTCGATCTGCTGATCGGGATTCTCCCGGACAAGGAAGCGTTTCAGCTTCCGGTTGAGATTCGCATCGACCGCGCGGTGATGTTTTTTACACTTACGACCTCGGTGGTGACCGGGATAGTCTTTGGGTTGGTCCCGGCCTGGCAGGCTTCACGCCCGGATGTAAGCGATTGGCTCAAGGAAGGTGGCCGCGGACCCGAGGCGGGTCACCAGCGCACGCGCAGCGCGTTGATCATCAGTGAAATCGCGGTGGCGCTGGTGTTGCTAATCGGCGCCGCACTGCTAATTCAGAGCTTTGTTCGGTTGAGACGGGTGGACCTCGGTTATGATCCGAGCAGCTTGCTGACTATGTGGGTGTCCGCGCCGTTTTCCAGATACCCGAATGACGAAGCAAAAGCGCGTTTCTACCAGCGGCTCCTGGAACAGGCTTCACAAGTGCACGGCGCGGAGGGCGTGGCCTTGACCTGCGAAACCTGGTTCGGACTTCTCAACTTTCAATTCAACATCGAAGGCGATCCGCTGCCGGCCGGAGACGCCAACGTTCGCTATAGTTCGGTCTCGGCGGGTTACTTCAAGGTGCTGAAGTCTCAGATACGCGCCGGCCGCGACTTCGACGATCGCGACGACGCGCGGGCACCCGGGGTCGCCATCGTCAATGAGACGCTTGCGCGCCGATACTTTCCGGATGGCGATCCGATCGGCAGAAAGATTGTGCTCGGATATATGGGTCGGCGGTTGGTTCGTGAGATCGTCGGAATATCTGCGGATATCAAGCAGGAAGAGTTGAGCTTGCCCGCAAAGCCTGAGATGTATGTTCCATATCAACAAGTCCCGTGGTTGGGCGCCGCACTGGTGGTGAGAGCTTCGAGCGGCGATCCGATGATTTTGAAGAAGGAATTGCAGCAAGCGATCTGGGAAGTCGACCGGGACCTGCCGTTGTCCGGCGCCATGACGGTCGATCGCCATCTGGCCGATCTGGTGGCCGAACCCAGGTTGTACACATTACTGCTTGGCGTTTTCGCTGGAGTGGCGGTGATCCTTGCTTCGGTCGGAATCTACGGGGTGATGTCATATTCGGTTGCCGAACGCAAGCGCGAGATTGGCATACGAATGGCGCTTGGGGCCGAGCAGGGAGACGTGCTCCGACTAGTCGTCAGACAGGGGTTGATGCTGGCGCTGATCGGCGTTGCCATCGGACTGGTGGTCGCGTTTGCGTTGACTCGCGTGATGTCGAGCCTTCTCTACGGAGTAAGCCCGAGCGATCCGCTGACGTTTGCGACCATTTCACTCGTGTTAACAGGAGTGGCTCTGGGAGCCTGTTTGATCCCGGCGCTTCGCGCGACGAAGGTTGATCCGATGGTGGCACTGCGATACGAATAAGGGGTCAGGGTTCCGGCAAACCAGAAACCCGGAGCCACGAACCCGGAACTCGGAACAAGATTCAAGGTTGTGATGGAGAAATGGAGTAACGGATGAGACTAAACTGGAAATCGCCTTGGAACAGCATCAAATCAATAACCCTGCCGGCATTCGCGGTCGTTGTCGTAGCCGCCCT
>JBASRM010000723.1:0-1825 GCA_049273835.1 Blastocatellia bacterium
TTCTATATTTCGGTGAGGGGCGAATCCATACAGAGTTCTAAATGAGGGCCCGGGCCGTTGGTGCGCAGTTATGGCGTTGCGCGTCCGGGAGTCGATCGACAAACGTATATGTTTCGCAACTCGCTCGGGTAGACTAACAAACTAAAGAAAAAGATCGAAACGGACCAAGCACTTCTAGGGAGCGTGCATTTTATCTATGAGTAACCGTGTTCTTTTTGTTGTCGCGGCGCTCGCAGCATTAGCCGTCGGTTGGCCGGTGGTCTCACGGGTCGCTCTGGTTCAGCCGCTTGCACAGGCAAGCTCCCAGAACGTCACCGTCGAGCAAGTGCTTATTCGCGGTAATCGACGGATTCCCGAATCCACGGTCAAGATCTGGATCGGCACCCGCGAAGGCGATCCATTCAATCTCACCCAGTTGGACCGCGATGTGCGCGCCTTATACGCCCAGGGCCATTTCGAAGACGTGAAGGTATTTGTCGAGGAAGGCACCCGCGGCGGTAAGATCATTACATTTGAATTAAAGGAACGTCCCCTGCTTCTTGATATTAAGTACGAAGGCCTCAAGTCGGTTCAACAATCGACGGTGCTCGAGGAGTTCCGCAAGCGCTCTGTAGGACTTTCTAAAGAATCCCAATACGACGCGGTGAAGGCCAAACGAGCCGCGGCGGTTATCAAGGAACTGCTCGCAAACGAAGGGCGTCCGGAAGCCACAGTCGAGCCTGTTGTCGAGAACATCTCCAGCACTGCCGTCGGACTCACCTTCAAGATAGAAGAGGGCCCGCGCTACCGCGTAGCCGCGATCGAGTTCGAAGGCAACAAGGTCTTTTCCAACTCCTATCTGCGAAAACAGATGAAGCTCGTGAAAGAACTTGGCCTGTTCACTACCTTCAGCTCGAAGGACATTTATCACAAGGAGAAACTCGAGACCGATCTGGACCGGCTCAGGGTGCTGGTGTATGCGGACCACGGCTATCTGAGAGCTCGCTTTGGCGAGCCTCGCGTCGAGGAGGTCGGCAAGGTGGGCACCTGGGTGCCTCTATTCGGACACAAAGGGCAGGGATTGAAAATCGTTATCCCGGTAGATGAGGGCCGCCAATACCGGGCCGGCGAGATCAAGGTTGAAGACAATACCGAGTTTACGGCAGACGAGATCAAAACAGTTGTCGGCTTGAAGAGCGGAGACGTAGTAAAAGGCTATAGCGTCGTTCAGAAGGGGCTGGACAACCTGAAGAAGGTTTACGGATCGCGCGGTTACATTCAGTTCAACTCAGGGTTCGTGCCCGACTTCAAGGATGATCCGGCGGACTCCACCAAGGGGATTGTGGACATCACCTTCAGTGTTGAAGAGGGCAAACAATACACGCTCCGGCGGTTGGAGTTCATCGGTAACACGTTCACCCGCGACAACGTGATGCGTCGCGAAGTTCTGCTAAATGAAGGTGAGCGGTACAACGAGCAGATGTGGGATTTGAGCATTTTGCGGCTGAACCAGCTCGGTTATTTCGATCAGGTCAAAAAGGAAGACGCTACAATCAACACAAACGAGAAAGAGGGCCAGGTGGACCTCACGCTCAAGGTTCAGGAAAAAGGCCGTCAGCAGATCAGCTTCACCGGTGGTTTGTCGGGAATTGGCGGCTCTTATATCGGCATCAACTATTCAACCAACAACCTGCTAGGTTACGGCGAAGCGCTGTCCTTCAACGTTGCGACCGGCAATCTGCAAAAAATAGTCTCGTTTGGCTTCACCGAGCCGTACGTTAAAGGCCGGCCGATCAGTTTGGGATTCAACATTTTCTACCAGAATTATCAGTTCATAGGGCAAGGC
>JBASRM010000581.1:0-3105 GCA_049273835.1 Blastocatellia bacterium
CGCCTGCGGATGCCGCCGGTGCATCGCTGTTGTAGGAGTTGACCGCGTTTCCCTTTGCATCGAGTATCTCGAGTGTCACCGGCGCTCCGGGCGGCAAGGGCAGATAGAACTCAACGGCCGGACCCAGTATGTTAGGGTTGATCCGCGTGCGATAGCCGTCGCGCGGCTTGAAGAGACGCATCTCCGGTGGTGCAACACTCGACGCCAGCTGATGGAGCGAGCTGATATTGTCGAGTATCCAAAACGCTCTCCCTTGGGTCGCGACCACCAGATCTTTCCGGTGAATCTTGATATCCGTCACCGGAACGTTGGGAAGGTTCAACTGGAACGACTGCCAATGCCGGCCATTGTCGAATGAAACAAACATTCCAAATTCAGTGCCCGCATAGAGTAAGCCTTCGCGGTCCGGATCCTCGCGGACCACGCGCGTGGGCCAATCCGCGGGGATGCCGTTCTTCCCGTCGGTGAGCAGCGTCCAGGTCTTGCCGTAATCGTCGGTACGATAAGCATAGGGATGATAATCGCCGAGTAGCCAACGATACACGGCGAAGTAAGCGGACCCCTTGCGATGATGAGATGGCTCGATGTACTGCACACGCCCGCCCGGCGGCAGGTCCTTAGGCGTGATGTTAGACCAGGTTTTTCCATTGTCGCGAGTGACGTGGAACGGGCCATCATTTGCGCCGGTCCAGATCACCCCTTGTTCGAGCGGCGACTCTGCGATCGCGTACAGCGTGCTATAGAACTCTTCGCCAGTGATGTCGCGAGTGATCGGCTCACCGCTCGCGCCCTGGCAGCAGTCGGGCCTGGCGGTGAGATCGGGCGAGATCTTCTCCCACGTGACCCCCTTGTCTCGCGTGCGATGCACATACTGCGATCCGTAATAGAGGATCTCGGGATCGTGCGGCGAAGTAGCCATCGGCGAAACTCGCTGCATGCGGAAAATGAGATCGCTTGCGGGATTGCCATACAACGACTGCCCGCCGATCCAGTAATTCTTCTGTTGTCCGGTCTTGAGGTTCATGACTGCGTACTGCCCCTTGCATGACCCGTAGACGATGTCCGGATTCTTTGGATGAGGCATGATCGGACCGGTCTCGCAGCCTGGGCCTGGGCGCCAGTCATCGCGAGACGCGGGATCGGCCTGACTTGAGATAATCAGCGTCGTGTTGTCCTGCTGCGCACCGTACAGTTTGTAGGGGAACTGGTTATCCACCCACACGCCATAAATCTCTGATGTCGGCTGATTCATCTGTGGCGACCAGGTGCGCCCTCCGTCGGTTGAGACATTGGCGCCTCCATCGTTTGATTGGATCATCGTTTGGCTATCCTTCGGGTTGATCCAGATATCGTGATTATCGCCGTGTGGGGTGCGAAAGGCCGTGAAGGTTTTGCCGGCGTCGGTGGATTTGTAGAAGCCTTCGGCCCCGGCATAGACGACGTCGGCGTTGATCGGATCGGCGCCGAGCGTAGTGTAATAGAAGGGACGTTGAATCAAGGACCCTTGAGAGTTGACCTGCATCCAGGTCTGACCTGCATCATCCGAGCGGTACAGTCCGCCGCCCGGTTTCGCTTCGACGAGTGCGTAAATGCGATTCGGACTTGCCGGGGTGACCGCAAGGTTGGCCTTGCCGATCAATTCGTTGGGCAGCCCTGTCTTTATGTTGGTGAAGTGCTCGCCGCCGTCGGTGCTCTTGTAGAAGCCGCCTTCTCGCGAGCCGCTGATGATCGTCCAGGGCTTTCGCTCGAGACGCGACATCCATGCGTACACGACATCCGGGTTGCCGGGCTGCAGCTCCACATCCATCGAGCCGACGCTGTCGGACAAAAACAGCGCCTTTCGCCAGGTCTGGCCTCCGTCTGTAGTCTTGAACACACCGCGCTCGGGGTTGGTCTTGAATGCGTCACCCATCGCGGACACCCAGACGATGTCCGGATTAGTCGGGTGAATGCGGACCGCTCCGATCTGACCGGCGTTGTACAGTCCGATGAACTTCCACGTCTGACCGCCGTCTGTAGTCTTGTACACCCCACGCCCGGTCGAAACATTGCTTCGCACGCCGTCAGAGCCGGTGCCGAGGTAAATCACATTAGGATCCGAGTCGGCAACCGCAACGCATCCGGTCGAACCGAGCGGCACCCTGCCATCGGTGATGGGAACCCAGGTGGTGCCTGCGTCAGTGGTTCGGAACAGCCCGCCGCTCGCGACTCCCATGTAAAACTTTCTGGGCTGAGATGGGACTCCAGTGACCGTCGTGACGCGCCCGCCGCGTGACGGCCCAACAAGACGATAGCGCAGTCCCATGAAAAGTGAGGGGTCTACGTTAGTCAGCAACGGCTGACGCGCAGGCGCCTGCGCCAGGACCTGGGCAACGGCGAGCATGACAAGGATCACGAATGTAGCTGGAATGAATCGAAGCATTGGTCAACCTCCGGGCTAATTGCAGAGAGATAGCAAACCCCGAAAGCTGTTTTTATGCAAGCTTAGGAACCGCTTGCTGTTTGCGTCTTCGCGTCTTTGCGCCTTTGCGTCAACGGTCGTAGGCGCCTTGGGTAGCGTTGAATTCGGTGTCTATCCGTTTGTTACCTTTCGGCCGTAAGCCAGAGAGCTGCGCGGACTTGCGCTGTGCTACACGCTTCTGCCCCACTTCCTCGGCTGCGATGTGTGACGCAATAGTGTCACGGATTGCTTGACATCATCCTGCAGTTGCCTAAGGTTCCTAACTATGACCCGAACACCGGAGAGCCAGATGAATCGATTCGTCCTCTCTTTTAGCATTCTCATTTGCTCTCTTTTCGCTGCGCCCCTGGCGGTGCCGACATCCGGTCAGCAAGCGCCAAGGCAAGAATACCTGGTCTATGTCGTTTGCGAGTCGGCCGACAAAATCGCCTTGATTCGGTTCAATCAGCAATTCGCAAAAATAGAGAAGCTTATCGAAACCGGGTCGATGCCCAGCGATATCGACGGTCCCCACGGTATCGTCGTCTCACCCGACAAGGAGTTCTACTACGTTTCACTTGGCCACGGCCGCCCTTATGGTTCTGTTTGGAAATATTCAACAAAGGACAACAGCGTGCTCGGCAAGGTAACGCTCGGGTTCTTTC
>JBASRM010000724.1:0-5104 GCA_049273835.1 Blastocatellia bacterium
GTTTCTGGTTTGGATTTTCGTAGATGTTACGAAAATCAAAAGGCCGGGTGCTCTTCAAAATCAGAAACCACAAGCTAGAAACCAGAAACCGGAAAACCGAAACTAGAAACTGAATACGGAGGGATTACATGTGGCGGGACCTCAGATACGCGCTTCGACTATTGCGGTCACGCGTGGGCTTTACAGCAGCCGCGGTGATCTCGCTTGCGCTCGGCATCGGCGCGTGCACAGCCATCTTCAGTGTTGTTGATGGTGTGTTGCTGCGTTCGCTGCCGTATCCCGGCGCTGATCGCATCGTGCAGCTCCGAGAGGTCGGCGAGAAGGGCTCGCCGATGCCGGTGACCGAGCCGAACTACGCAGACATTCGCGCGCGAAGCCACGCCTTTGAAGCGCTGGCCCAGTATTCGGGCAGCACCACTACGGTGACCGGAGGGAGGGAGCCGGTGCGGGTACGCGCATACGGAGTGTCGGGAGATTTCTTTCGCGTTCTTGGAGTCCAGCCCGCCGTCGGCCGGTTATTTCTGCCAGAGGAGAGCAAGGCGGGAGGCCAGCCCGTTGCGGTTGTCAGTTATGGTTTCTGGCAGCGCTTGCTTGCCGGCAAGGCGGACCTTGCCAACACCACGCTGAACGCTTTCGATCAGAGCTTCGAAGTCGTCGGAGTGATGCCGTCCGGGTTTAGTTTTCCAAAGGACACTGAAGTCTGGGTGCCGCGCGAAGTGTTCCCGCCCCAGACTTCTCGAACCGCGCACAATTGGAGCGTGGTCGGCCGGCTAGCCGCCGGTGTTCCAATTGAACAAGCGAGAGCGGACTTGAGCGGGCTCGGCAGACAACTGAAACAGGAATATGGCAAAGAAACGGATGCCGCGGACCTTGCGTTGATCCCGTTGCAGGAATACATGGTGGGCAGGGTTCGCGGGAGCCTGCTGATTCTGCTTGGAGCCGTGGGATTCTTGTTGCTAATCGCGTGCGCCAACGTAGCCAATCTGATGCTTGCCCAGGCTACGGCGCGCCAAAAGGAACTCGCAGTCCGCGCAGCGCTCGGAGCCACGCGCTTTCGACTGGCGCGGCAGTTCATCACCGAAACGGTTGTGCTGGCGTCCATCGGCGGATTGCTCGGGGCCTTGCTTTCTTGGTGGGGAGTGGACTTTCTGATCGGCCTTGATCAAAAGGCGTTGCCGCGAGCGGATGAGATCGGCGTCGACGCGAGAGTGCTCGGGTTCACGCTCGGACTCTCGTTCATTGTCGCCGTGACCCTTGGTCTGGTGCCCGCGTTTCGAAATTCCGGAACGGATCTGGTGACGAATTTAAAGGAAGCCGGGCGCGGGCAATCCGCGAGCGTGACGAGCTCGCGGCTGAGGAGCCTGCTGGTAGTCTCACAGGTGGCCTTGACGTTAGTGCTGTTGATTGGCGCGGGTCTGTTGGGCAAGAGCTTTCTGAGATTGCTTCAGATCGATCCCGGGTTTCGCATCGAGAGCGCGGTGGCGATGGACCTCTCGCTCGCATCCGCGGAGAATGAAAACCAGGAGAAGGAAATCGCGCGTTTCAATCAGCGGCTGCTCGAGCGGTTGAGCGAGCTTCCGGGCGTCGTCTCCGTCGGCAGCGTCAACAGCCTGCCGATGACCGGCACCGGAAGCAACGGAACTTTCCTGATCGACAACAATCCGGCGAACACGGGTTATGCCGAATACCGGGTCGCGAGCCCTGGTTACTTTGCGGCGATGGGGATCCCGCTTCTACGGGGCCGGCACTTCGAGCGGAGCGACACCCCGGATTCTCCTCACGCCGCCGTTATTAGCCAATCGCTCGCTCGCAAGATGTGGCCGGATGAAGATGCCATCGGAAAGCGCATTCAGTTTGGGAATATGGATGGCGACAAACGGCTTCTAAACGTGGTCGGAATCGTCGGCGATGTGCGAGAGAAATTGGATTCCGATGTGCGCCCGGCAGTTTACGCGAATTCTTTCCAGAGACCGCAGCACTCGAGCGTTTCGATAATAGCGCGAGCAAGCCTCGGCACCGCGCCGCTGGTGAAGGCGATGAGGAGCGAGCTGCACGAGCTGAACTCCCAACTTCCGGCAAACTTCCGCACGCTTGAACAAGTGTTCTCGTCATCCCTCGACGATCGCCGTTTCAACTTGACGTTATTCGGCGTCTTCGCGGCAGTCGCGTTGATGCTGGCGATTACGGGCATCTATGGAGTCATGTCGTACTCTGTGACCCAACGCACGAACGAGATTGGAATTCGCATAGCGCTTGGAGCTCAGGCGGGTGACGTGCTTTCGATGGTGATCAGACAGGGGATGGTTCTTGCTGTGACCGGCGTGGGCATCGGCTTATTGGGTGCGCTCTCGTTGACGAGATTGATGTCGAGCCTCTTGTTCGCGGTGAGCACCACCGATCTGACGATCTTTGCAGGTGTCTCCGTGTTGCTGGTTTCGGTTGCTTTGTTGGCCTGTTATGTTCCGGCCCGTCGCGCGATGAAGGTCGATCCGATTACCGCGTTGCGAGCGGAGTGAGAACCAGAGGCTGGTGTACACATCTGTTTGGCTATTGGTTTGAGGCAAATTGTCTAGACCAGGTGGTGCGAAGGATTCGATGGAAAGTCTGTGGCTGGATCTTCGGTACGGGTTCCGGATGCTAGTCCGGTCACCGTCGTTCACTATTGTCGCGGTTGGAGTGCTGGCGTTGGGGATCGCGGCAGGCACCGCAATCTTCAGCGTGGTAAATGCCGTTCTTCTGCGGCCGCTGCCCTACTTGGAGCCCGAGCGGCTCCTGTTAGTGCAAGAGTCGCTGCCCAAGTTGAGCCTTCGCACCGGAGCGGTATCCGCGGCTGAGTTTTGGGACTACAAAGAGCGCAACCAGGTCTTCTCTGAGATCGCCGCTTTCACCTCGCAGAATCTCAATCTGACCGGGCAGGGCGAAGCGACTCGCATCCAGGTCGCACGAGTCTCTGCCAGTCTGTTTCTGCTCCTGGGTGTCGGTCCGAAGATCGGACGCGCGTTCAGCGAGAGTGAGGATAAGCCGGGAGCCAATGCGGTCATCCTGATCAGCGAACGCCTGTGGAGAACTCGGTTCGGCTCTGAACCCACAATAGCGGGACAAACGGTGAAGCTGGACGAAAAGCTTCATACCATCATCGGCGTTATGCCGGCGCACTTTCAGTTTCCCTCGACAGACAACACCTTCTCGGACGCCGTGGATCTCTGGACGCCGATGGCAATGACTGATGAGGAAAAGAACGGCCGCGCGAACAGCTTTGATTACGGCGTCATCGGCCGTTTGAAACCCGGGGTGTCGATCGAACAGGCGCAGTCGGACGTCCAGGCCGTCGCCGAGCGGATGCAGCAGGAGCATCCGGATATCTATAAGGGCAACATTGAGGTTGCCGTGAGTGTGATTGGTCTCGAGCAGGAGATGGTGAAGCCGATCAAGAAGGTGTTGCTGGTCTTGTTTGGCGCTGTGGGGTTGGTGCTTCTTGTAGGTTGCGCCAATGTCGCGAACCTGCTGCTGGCGCGATCGCAGGCGCGGGTAAAAGAAATGGCGATTCGCACCGCGGTTGGCGCAAGCGGTCGGCGACTCATTCGACAACTGCTGACCGAGAGCTTGCTGCTGGCTGGTATCGGCGGAGGGTTGGGGTTGTTGCTTGCGTCGTGGGCGGTCGAGCTCATCGTGAAGCTCGGGCCGGAAAACGTGCCCCGGTTGCTTGAGGTCAATTTGGACACACGTGTGCTTTTGTTTACGTTAGCCATATCCGTTGCGACCGGCGTGATATTCGGTGTTGCGCCGGCAATCTATGGCTCTCGTGTAAATCTGAATGAATCACTCAAGGAGGCAGGCGGGCGCGCAAGCGGGGGCAGGGTGAGCACGCGAATGCGAAGCGCGCTCATAGTTTTTGAGACCGCGTCCGCACTGGTCCTGCTTATTGGCGCCGGACTGTTGATAGTCAGTTTCATAAGGTTGCTGAACGCTCCTCCGGGCTTCAATCCCGAGGGTGTGGTGGTCGCGCGGACCTCGATGCCGACGGAGCGTTATCCGAAAATCGAGTTCGGCAAGTCGATGTACAAGCGGGCGCTCGACGGCATTGCGGCGCTGCCCGGCGTCGAAACGGTCAGCGTCGCTTCCAATCTCCCGCTCGCCGACGAGTGGGTAATCGGGTTCCGGATCGAAGGCGAGGATCAGAATTCGTTTCACACCGCGAGCAATAACTGGGTGAGCAACGATTATTTTCGCTCGATGGGAATTCAGCTGATTCAGGGTCGTGGTTTCACCGACGACGATCGCCCGGGGATGCCGCCGGTCGTCGCCGTCAACCAGGCATTTGCGCTGAAGTTTTGGCCTGGCGAGGATCCGATCGGGAAGCGAATCCGCTGGGGCGGCTGGGGCGTCGAGTGGCTGACGGTGACCGGCGTCGTCGGCGATGTGAGGGTCTCGTCCCTCGAAAAAGAACCGGCGCCGGCGGCTTACATGCCGATTTTCCAAATACCACGAACACGTCGCAATGTAGTTTTTATCGCACGCACTTCCGGCGATCCGTCCGCACTGGTCTCGCCGATGCGAGATCAGATCAGAGGGGTCGATGAGGAGTTACCGGTCTACGACGTCCGCACAATGAATAACGTGATCGCCGAATCGGTTGAGCAGCGACGGTTCGCGATGCTCCTCATCTCAACCTTCGCGGGAGTTGCATTGCTGCTGGCGTCGGTCGGATTGTACGCGGTGATGTCGAACCTTGTTGCGCAGCGAACTCGCGAAATTGGCATTAGAGTGGCTCTGGGCGCGCGACGCGTTGACGTGCTTAAGATGGTCGTGCGGCAGGGAGGCTTGCTTGCGTTGACCGGAGTGGGTGTGGGACTTGTTTGCTCGCTTGCGTTGACGCGTACTATCGAGAGTTTGCTGTTCGGGGTCAGTGCCAGGGAGCCTCTGGTGTTTGTGGTGGTCTCGTCGGCATTGACGGTGGTCGCCCTGGTGGCCTGTCTTGTTCCTGCACGCCGTGCGGCGAAAGTCGATCCGATGATCGCGTTGCGGTACGAATAGGTTTTGGGTTCGCGGTTTGAGAGTTTAGCTTTTGGAGATTCCAGATTCCAGATTCCAGATTCCGGATTCC
>JBASRM010000609.1:0-5217 GCA_049273835.1 Blastocatellia bacterium
AGTGTTGAGCGCGCGCCGCTCTCGATCCGAAAGCGCGCGGTACGGGCTGATAACGATGTTGCTGGAGGCAAGCTCGGGCAACAGTTCTTCCTTGAAGCATCGAACCTGCTCGCCGAGCATCGGACGCAATCGTTCATTAAGCAGCTTGAGCTGTGCGGTTGGGGTCAACCCGTCGAGTGAGAGTTCGGTAACGCCTTCTTCGATCTGTTCCTTCAGACCCGACACTCGAATCATGAAGAACTCATCCAGATTCGATGAAAAGATCGACATGAACTTGACGCGTTCCAGTAGCGGCTGTGACTGATCAAGCGCTTCTCCAAGCACCCGGCGATTGAACTCGAGCCAGCTCGCTTCACGATTTAAAAGAAGCTGACGCGAGAGAAAAAGCGTCGGCGGAAGCGTGACCGCATGCTGCCCGCTGTGTTCGTCTTTTCCGTGTCTCTTGATCGAATCGGTCATTTCATCTCACGCTCGGCAATCTCGATTCGATTTCCACCGGGATCGCGTACATAGAAACGGCGCCATCCTTCAAGCGGTTGCTTGTCGGGAATGAGCTCAACTCCTGCCTCGCGCATCGCTTCCTTCGCCTGAGCCAGATCGACTACCTCTAGACAGACGTGCCGCCGGCTGAGCCGGTTGTCCGCAACCAGATCTTCTGTTGAAAGGTGAAGCTCAACGGTCCCGAGACGATACCACGCGCCACCTCGGTTGCGAAGGCTGAGAGGCTTTAGGATTTCTTCCAGACCCAGTATCGCGGCGTAGAAATGTTTTGACGGTTCCTCCGCTGAACCTGGAACGGTTATCTGAACATGATTCATCTGGGTGACTCTTATGGTCATAGCTTCATTAATCATCTTTCAATAACGCCAGCGCAGCACTTATCGGCGTGCAAAGCGAGATGTCCTGCGCGCCGCTCAGATTCGCCGTCAGAATTCCTATGACCTCGCCCCTTCGATTGAGGGCCGGGCCGCCGCTGTTCCCGTGATAGGCCCGCAGATTCAATTGAATAAAGTCGCGGCCTACACGGCTCACAACACCGGGGGAAAGCGATGGAGCGACCGTCGAGTCCTTTGTCTCCTGCAGAAGAGCCAGCCCAAGAGGATAACCGATAACCACGACTTCGTCGCCTTGGCTGGTTTTATTGATGTCCGGCTCGATGCCAAGCACCGAACGCGTTACCGGCAGGTCGATCTTCAGGATCGCTACATCAACAGAGGTGTCGGGTCCAAGCTTGTAGACTTCCGCCGGCACCGGGTCATCGAGCTTGTGATTGGGGAGGATGACCTCGATTTTTGTGGTTCTTCCGCGAAGTCCGGGCAGCGAAGGCGCGTACTCCCAGTCGCGAATCACATGACGATTTGTGACGATCAATCCTCTCTCGGACACGATAAAACCTGATCCGGTTCGTGCGTCAGTGGTCGTCACCTGGCCGTTTGAATCGAGCAGCTCAAACTCCGTTCGTATGAATACAACCGCCGGGCTGTTGGCCTCGGCGACTTCGGCGAAATTCAGCGCATCAGGGTCTGAAGCGCGAAGCCGTGAAGACGCGACTATTCCACCGACACCGCCAATCAGCATTGCGACTACAAGCGCCGCAAGCAGGGCCCCGTTGTTTTTCAGGCTGCCGGCGCGACGGCTTATCGCGGGGTCCGCGGGCGCGACGTCGGTGAAAGGGCCATCCCATCCCGGCTCGTTTCCGTCCCGGTGATCTTCATTTGCCTCGCGTTCGACTTCGAATCTAAGCAGCGGACCGCCGGCGCCAAACTCGATCAAGTCTTCATGCTCCAATTCGCTGACAACAATGCGGCGCCCGTTGATCATCGTCCCATTTGTCGAGCCAAGATCGTGCAATACGTATTCATCGCCCCGTCGAATGATTTCAGCGTGGTGGGACGAGACGCGCCGCGCGCCGTCGCCTAAACAGAGCATGTTATTCGGGGCCCGCCCGATCGAGATTCTACCTGCGTCAAACCCTGCGCGTTCTCCCTTCTGAGGACCTATTAAGTAGGTGAACGTGGCCCGCATAATCTAGTGGAGTGTTACTGTTACTCGAAGTCCCTGAGTGACTGGTGCCATTGCAATTTAATGCATGCAGATTTGTGCGCACAAGTTTGAAGTCAACCGGTTAATGACGCGATCCGCTCGTCAATCGCCGCCGAGCCGGGGTCGTCGCCCCGAGTCGCCTTCAAATGAATGAGAAACTCGCGATTTCCCTCGGCTCCAAGAATCGGAGACTCGATCAAACCGGCGGCGCTAAAACCAATCACAAGGGCTTCGAGCTTGATCTCGTTGAGAACCCGCCTGTGCTTTGCTGGGTCAGTCACGATTCCACCGCGGCCAACCTCACCTTTGCCCACTTCAAACTGAGGCTTGATCAGCGCCACGCAGTCCGCGTTCTCCCGCAGACAGTTTCTCAATGCCGGCAGGACTTTGGTGAGCGATATGAACGAGACGTCGACAGTGGCCAGATCGAAACGAACGGGAAACTGGTCCGGACCAAGGTTGCGCGCGTTGACGCGTTCAAGAACCTCCACGCGCGCATCCTGGCGCAGGCTCCAGGCTATCTGGTTGTGACCGACGTCAACCGCCCAGACGCGAGCTGCTCCATGCTGAAGCAGGCAGTCGGTGAATCCGCCGGTCGAAGCGCCGACGTCGATACAGTTTTTGCCTTGGGGGTTGATACCGAATTCCCGGATCGCCGCTTCGAGCTTTAACCCACCACGGCTGGCGTAACGAGGTGTCTGGCCTTTGACTCGAATCTGCACATTCGGATTGACCAACTGTCCCGGTTTGTCGATGCGCTGTTCGTCAACCAGGACCTGGCCGGCGATGATGAGCGCCTGCGCTCGCGTGCGGCTCTCGGCAAGCCCGCGCTCGACTAACACCTTGTCGACTCGTTCCTTTGTCATTTCAATTTGTAGCTCTCGCCACCGACGCACGAAGCTCAGCGCCGCGCCGCGGCCACACGTGGTTTCTTGCGAGTTTTGTGTGATTGCGCCGCGGCCACTCGCGTCTTTTTTGAAACTTTGCGCGGTGCTTCCGCCGCAATCACGCGAGCAATGACCTGATCCTCCGGCGGGTGACCGTTGCCAAAAACATAAACGTGAATGTTATCTCGCGTTTCGCGAAGAGCCTCAACGCGACCCTGGGCCTCAAGCCGTGCGATAGTCGACATCAGATAGTCCTGCTCGGCTGCACTCATATAACGGTAAAAAAGATCGAATGCTAATCCGGTAGAGTGGGGCGGCGTGGCTCCGCGCGCTACGTTCGAGTTGGTCGCGCCAAGCTCGCGCTGATATTGCACGGGACGGACCAACGACGAGACGGGCAGCGGGCGATCGAACTTCTGCTTATACTCTTCTGCGATCTGGATCAGTAGATCGCGCGCCTCCGGACGAATATAACTGAGAAGACGAATCTTAAAACGGCGTCGGGAATCCGAATCGGTCAGATCGTAGGTCTCGCCTTCGAAATCCCGGGCCACATCCGAAAGTGATTGATATTCTGCCAGCAGCAAATTGCGCCGCTCGGGACTTGCAAAGAAGGCCGTCAAAAGTTTACTGCGCGATTTTTTCGATGCGAGCGTTTTCTTCGCCTGAACAATCTCTTTTGCCAGAGCAGCTTGCTGGGCGCGATCACGTTTTCGGGTGCGACGGCGCTTTGTTTCGAGGTCGGCAAGTGTGGAAGCACTCTCCCTGGCAGCGTCCGCGGCTTGACGAGCCTGTTCGGTGAGACTCGCTTCGGTAGCAGCGAGCGGTATGTCTTGCTGAGCGGCTTGATCGTAGTGCGAGAACGGCTCGCCGCTTACGCTTTCGCCAACGCCGTACAAAATGTAATCAGTTCCAAGAGGTTTCATCTCAACAAGCTCATGCCGTTGAATCAACTTCAAGAGATCAGCAAAGTCACGGGAAATCGAATTGACATGCTCTTGCGAGTACGCCGCTTGCACCGCCAGGAATCGCCGGCGATCAACATAGTGTTTTAGCTGTTCCGGGATCGTGACAGTTGCCTTTCGGCCGGCTGCTTCGCCGCGATCTTCTTCGACCTTGGCCAGCGCTAGTTTTCGAGGGTCAGGCGGCTCCGCGGCTAACCGAGATTTCGTTATCGAGGCGCGGCTGCAACCGTCAAATGGGATAAACGCCAAGACAACAAACGCAGTAAGCGCGACGACCCTGCTGTGGCGCGAGGTGAGTTGACTAATCAATGTGACCTCCGCAAATAGCTTATCTGAGTTCAAAACTATCGCGCTATGGTTGGCGTATGGGAATTGGCGGCGATCTGACACCCGAGTCGAGGTGGAAGTTTTAAGATAGTGACAAGATTTTTGGTTGCGAGTAAGCTTGGGTGAGATTTGGCCGCCAAATGGAGGAGAAAATGTTTTGTCCGAAATGCGGGACAGAAGCGGTAGATGGTCAACGGTTTTGCAAATCATGTGGGACCAATTTGCAATTGATCAATGACGCGCTTTCAACCGGCGACACTCCTCAGGGTCCGTTCGGGATCGATGTCGACGCGCTAGCCAAGAACGCGCGGGACTTTGCGCAAAGCTGGAAGAGTGGATGGAGTGGAACTGCGAGTCCCAATGATGCGGCGCGAACCGCACGCGAGATAAGAAGGGAAGCGAGAGAGGAAGCGCGGCGGCGAAACCTCCCAAAGCCCAAGGAGTACCTGCACTACTCGTGGCAGCATAACCTCAAAAGTGGCTTGGCGAGCCTGTTCTGGGGTACGGGGTTTGGCGTTGTCCTGTACTATCTGGGCCAGAATGCAATAGACCACGGGCTGATACAAAAGATAGAAGAGAGCTCGAGAGGACATGTTCAGGGACTTGAGCCGATTGTCAGGATCATCTGGTTGATAGCGCTGCTGCCGGTATTAAAGGGGTTAGCTCAAATCACCTACGCGGCGTTTTTTGGCGAGTCGATGGCTACTTTGGCTGAACGCTTCACACCGCCACCGCTTCTGGAGGCACCAGCGCATTCATTTCGGCAGGACACGGCGCCCGTGGCTGAGCGTGAATCTATGCGGTACGAACCCATAATCGAGCCTCCGAGCGTAACCGAACGTACGACGCACATTTTCGACGAGACCCAGCAACAGATGAAGCGCGAGACTCAGTAGACTCGTTCGGCTACGCCAGCGCGGTGTCTAAGGGCTCCGCCGTCGGCGACAAGCCTCAAGTTCCCCGGCGGCTTCAACTTCCCCGGCGGCTTCAACTTC
>JBASRM010000622.1:0-3771 GCA_049273835.1 Blastocatellia bacterium
CGCCTGAGTTCGGACATCGTTGAAGCTGCTTAAGGTCTTAGGCCTATAACCTGTAAGCGCCAGCTCTTGCTGATCGTGGGCGGCTGCTCATCCCACTTGCTTGAGGGTGCCTCCATCTGCAGTTCAGCCTCTTCAACAGTCGCCGCCGTGTGGATCGCCCACAACCTGGCCGGGATTATTAACAAATAGGTGATGCTAATAGAAAACTCTAATGCCAGTTCTGGTGAACCTGGCTAAAGGCAAAATAGGTGAGGACACGGCAAGCCTTCTGGGAGCGCTGCTTATAACCAGAGTGGGATTGGCTGCTCTTAGCCGGGCTGATATTCCCTAGCCGCAATTCGGTTGCCGGCAAAGTTGCATCCGACTGGATTGCGACTATGGAGTCCTATAGCCCTGGCCGCAATTCGGCATCAGAAGTTGGCTTTGAACTTGCGAAGATTCTTCCCGAAGTAGTGCCGCTTAAGGACAAGCTCACACCCGAATTCCTGCGCCGGCTGCTTCAGCATCATCCAAGTGCAACTCTGGCCGAGTTCTGTGATGATCTACGAGTAGAATTCTCAATAGAGGCGAGTTCCACAGCTTTGTGCCGCGCCTTCAAGCGGGCTGGGCTTGATCATAATGCTCGCAGTCGGCTGAAGCTCATTGAACGGAAGGCTGCTTAGGAGACAGCACTATCCGGAGCTTAATCGAATAAAGCTATAGTTATTGTTTTCCAAACGGCACTGTAATCAGCCCGTCAACATTCAACGAGAGATCGGGAAGACCATCGAACCCAATAGAATCTCTCGAAGTACGCAAGCATATGGAATCGGACGGCTCGAACGCGCAGCAACTGACTTTCGATGATGCTGAGCATGATCAACCCCGGTACTCACCTAATGGCTTGTCCATTCTTTATCTTTCGAACAGCACAGGCAAGAGGGAGCTGTGGATCATGAACCCTGACGGCTCGGGACAACGGTCTATCGCGCTCATAAGTACAAGAATCAGCGATCCTGGCTGGTCGCCCGATGGCGGACAGATCGTGTATGTCGGCTGTCGCGGAGGTGGTACATGCAATCTTTTTCGAATAAACGCGAATGGCTCAGGTGGAACTCAGATAACGAACGGGGACTTTCAGGATTGGAATCCTGACTGGGTACACTAGGCGTCCTATTTGCGTCGAACCGCGGGGGTAGCCAGGGATTGTGGCTGATTCAGCCCGATGGATCCTTCAAGCTATCCTGCCGGGGGAAATCCCCAGCTGCCGCTGTTCTAGATTGTGACTACTGAACTCTGCGGCGCTAGTTATCGCCAATAGCGCGTTGGGTCCCTCCCGGAGGTCGGCTGCCGGAGACGCACCGAATTACTTTTTTGCACCCATTGCTTTCAGCTTCACGGGCTCTTCCACGACTGATGCCGGCTCCTTTGCCCAATCTTCAATTAAGGCGATGCAGAAATCGCGAAGGGGCATGCGTGCTTTTACTGCTTGCTCCGAGCCCTTCCAGTATTCATCCTCCATAATCTTAACGGCTCTCGGTACCCTTGGCGCGCGCTCGTGAGTTGATTTGCTCTTCCAAAGCTCCTTAATGTGAAGCAATTGCTTCTCACCTCTGTCTTGAAGAAGCAAATAGGCGAGCTGCCCGGTCAAGCTTCTTTTTTCTCGTGGCAGCAGAGTGTTCTGTATTTTGTCAAAAGTTTTTTGGTCGAAGTACAAGATAATCTGTTTGGCCATGTAACTAATCCTCCCTTGCTGTAAGTGTTAAGCCCAGCAGTACAACGACATACGGATTCAACTAGGCTTGTCAGTATATCGAGTTTGAGATGAAGTTACAACCCAAAATCGCAATAATATATCGGACTCCTGAATCATCACAGTTACTCCACTCTTCATCTATATGACTATATTTCATAAAAGTGCTTGCATTGTATCAAGTATGTGCGCTATGTTATTCACGAAGGACGAAAGGGAGAGTAAACCAATGAACGATGATAAGTTCACGACCTAGGACGTTACTTGCAGCACCCGGCGGATAATAACCGAGATCTGGATACCAAAACGAAGCTACGGTGGGCCGCATTGGGTGTAATACTCGGTTTCATAGTTGGGGCTTTTGGTCTCGGATTCTTGGCAAGCTCAACTGTTAAGCAGGCAGAGTTGGAGCAACACAGGCTTAGAATACAAGCCTTAGAGCAGCAGCTGGACAAGGTGCGTAAAGAGTTTCAAACTTCAGAGAAGAAAAATGACTTAGGAAAGCTGGCCTCTCGAGCCAAGAAGATCAAACAGGTTGCGGCGAAGTCACCATCAGATAAAGCTCTGCAACGCGCAGCAAAGGAGGCTTTCCAAAACATAGCCAGCTTCATAGACAACAACGTAGATCAAGATAAAGATGAAAACAATGTGCCTGCGATGAGGATCGTACGCGGCGACACTCCTGCTGAGTCCGCAATTAAGTTTAGGGATGATCCCAACCTTTACGTCGTTCCACCCGAAGTAAAAAAACTGACGAAGCGAGCCACCTGGTACAGAGCCGATGGAAAAGCCCTCGAAAACTTAAAGCTCTATTCTCCCAATTGCCCCGAATGGGAGCCTCTTCTTCCTGACTTAAGAACTAGCAAGGAACGACCCCTCAGTATCGATATCGTCAGGATTCCATAAGAAAAAGGTGAACGTGGGGCAGCGGCGAATTTGCTGCCCCGCCCCGTTCAATTTCTTTCATTTTTGAAATGTTGTTATTGGCAGAGAGATAATACTCCGCTCGAGAAATTCTTATTTTTCATTCGTCCAAAAACACCTTCGACGGTCTGGGATTTGGTGATATCTGACTTCTTGACGCAGTTGATTACTTCAATACCGGGGTCAACGCTTATGACGACCAGGTTGTACTCGTTTTCCCAGATGACCTGGACCTAGGCATCGCCGCTATAACGCTGAATAATCTCTTTATCAGTTTCGGTGCTATCTCTTCTTCGTGGACCATATGACCAGTAATCAGCGTACAGCTTGAGATTGTCCGTTGTGAAGTTTACAAAGTATTTTTGACTCATAGGTGATTATCATTACTAGCATAAGAGTAGTCTAGCATTTAGGCGCAACTCGTCAAGAGTGGTGGGAGGATAGGAGGGTCGGTCCTACCCTCTATTGCTTTACTCGATCTCTGGTACTTCGCTCCTGCGCCTGGCAGAGAAGTACAGATCGCGCTCTATGGTTAGTCCTCCGGGCCCTCTTATGGACTCTAGCTCATTTAGGCTGAAGTAGCCCCACTCGGCCTCCAGCCCGATGACATAGCCAAAGAAGATGAAGTCATCTTCCTGCTGCGATCCTTCAGTAACAAACCATGTCCACGCTGTCCAGGGCGTAAAGAACTTGGCGTAGACCACGGCGTCAGCCTCATTCTCTTGCGCATAGAGCGCTGGCAGCTTCGCCCGAAGCTCATCAGTAAGCAGTTGCATAAAAGTCCTCCTTGTGCAGTGGATTTCTTTGTTCGGGAAAGGGAAGCGTTGAATCTAGAGGTAGGATAGCACCACGGCTAGATGGGTCAATGGCTGCCAAGCTCGACCTTGCCACAGCCAAGAACGGTCATCGGCGCGCGCGATTTTGCAGTACGGCGGATTTAACCGCACGCACTAGGGGTAGGCCAACCGATATCTCATCGTCGACCACTATAGGCGCAAGGTATTCACGGTTCGCTGGGGAGCCTGCGAGGAAAGGACATCTTCATAGGTGACTGTTGAAGTCGCTATAGAATCATGAAAAGACGCGTAAGAATGGAGGTTGATTGTTGCCGGTTA
>JBASRM010000630.1:0-1686 GCA_049273835.1 Blastocatellia bacterium
AGCCTGACTTGGTTTTCAAGGACGGTCGATTGAGCTTTTCACCGCCACCGAGGTAACAGATGGGCCTCTACGTTCGACAGCTTCTGGCGGGCCGCGATTTCGCGACGTCGGACCAATTTGCATCGCAAATGGCCAACTTTGTTTATTTGATCGGAGATAACCAACAAAGAGTATGCATGGTTGTAGATCCAGCCTGGGACATACCCGGCATACTGGAGTTTGCGGACCGCGACGGCATGGAGGTAGCGGGTGCGCTGGTGACTCACTATCACCCCGATCACGTTGGCGGCAATATCTTCGGCCATAGCATTTCGGGACTGGCGGATCTCGTCTCAATGAGACCCGTCAAGGTTCACATCAATAAGAACGAGAGCGAAGGCGTTAAACAAGTTACCGGTCTCTCCGATGGTGATCTCGAAACGCACGCCGGCGGGGATAAGGTATCGATAGGCAATCTTGAAGTCAGACTCCTTCACACTCCCGGACATACGCCTGGGAGTCAATGTTTTCTAGCAGCCTCCACGCTGGTTTCGGGAGATACGTTATTCATCGGCGGATGCGGTCGCGTCGATCTTCCGGGCGGAAATGACGAGGATATGTATCGCTCGTTGACCCAGGTTCTCGCCAGGCTGCCGGATGACACCTTGCTACTTCCGGGTCACAACTATGCCTCAAAACCGGTGAGTACGATCGGCGATGAGAAGAAAGAGAATTACTATCTCAAAGTAGGAAGTCTCGACGACTGGAAGAGCTTGATGGGTGCGGTTTAGTTGCGGATCCCTGGAAAGAATTGCTGACCTTCTATCGGTGAGCCACGATGGAGGGTGGTTAGAGCACCGCCGGCCCCGAACGGCCGCTCAGTCTTCTCGATCGCGAATGTTCGAACGTAATAGGAATTCGCAGAATAGTGTTGACTGCATCCCCGTTGAAGGCATAATAGCCGCAGTCTGATTGTTTGCTCAGTTCAGAGTAAGTTCCCACAAAGCGTGCCCCTGCAAGACAACCTGTCGATTTACTTAGTCAGACGAACAATTGTGTAGGCGCACCTTCTTTTTGATCCGCGCAGCTCTCGCTTTGTCCCCTCCGGCCAACAAACCAGGAAGTTTAAGTCGCATACAAGAGTGCCTTAGGCTCTTGGCCCCTTTTCGGAACGCGTTGAGGACCGCCTGATGAGTACAAGCATGAACCCAACAACAAGCGCCCCGACACGCAACTGGATTGCCAGATTTGATGCAATAGGAATTCTCAGTAAGCTCGGGCTCAAAACACTCGGGATGAAACTGTTCGTTGTTGTTCTGGCTCTAACGGGCCTCTCGATATCGTTGGCCTGTCTGGTAGCTTACTTGAGCTTTGCCACGGCAATCGAGTCTAGCGAACAACTACAGCGTACAGCAGTCGCAACGGCAGACGCAGCAGACCTTTTTCTCTTCGAAGATATTCAGTTTGCGAAGGCTGTCGCCAGCGATGATCTGGTCATCGATGCGGCTGAACGCGGAGCTAGAGAAGCAGAGAGACTCGGGATAAATGCCCCTCCCGGCGAGGAGCAGACGAAAATGCTTGAAGAGCGGTTCAAGGATTCCCGGATCCTCAAGGTGGATGAAAATGTAAACAACTTTCTCCGGGAGAAAAGGCGCGTCCGAGGAGCAATCGAGCGCATGTTCTTCACCGATAAGTACGGTCTCAACG
>JBASRM010000658.1:0-3837 GCA_049273835.1 Blastocatellia bacterium
TGACAGTGATGAACGCTATCGGCTATGACGCGATGGCTGTCGGAAATCATGAATACGAATTTGGGTGGGATGTGCTCCATAAAGCGCGCGGCGAGGCACTTTTCCCCTGGCTTTCCGCAAACACTTACAAGAAGGGAACCGAACAGCCTTACTTTCAGCCCTTCATGATCAAGGAAGTGAACGGCATCCGAATCGGGATTGTGGGTCTGACTACACCGGGGATGCCGAGTCTCGATGATCCTGATCGTTACTATTCAAAAATCGAAGTGCGCGAGCCGGTCGCAGAAGCGAAGAAATGGAGCGCCGTGCTGCGTGAAAAAGAACATGTTGACCTGGTCATTCTCATTATGCACATGGGTGTTGAAGAGGATTTGCGAACCGGCGAAGAACTACCCGGACAAATGCCCAATGAAAACAAGGCCTGTGCAATTGCGCGGCAGGTGCCGGAAGTGGACGTCATTTTAATGGGTCATACTCACCGCGAGGTTTCTTCCCTTTTTATCAACGGGGTGTTGCTGGCTCAGGCAGACAAATGGGGGCGAAGCATCGCCCGGGTGGACGTTTATCTCGAAGAGACTGGAGCAACTGGTCGTTGGCGCGTCGCGGCAAAATCAGCTCGCACGATTTCTGTTGCCGATCAGGTTGAAGCTGATCGTGAAGTGCTTTCAATTGGTGAACCCTACCATCGCGAGACCCAGAACTGGCTCGACCAGGTGATCGGGAATTCACCCATTGAACTTAGAGCTGGGGAAGAGCGGTTCCGCGATACCGCCATCCTTGATCTTGTTCACCGCGTGCAGTTGGACTCAGGCAACGCCGACGTCTCTACCGCTATGAGTCTTAACCCAAAAGCACACATACCCAAGGGACCGGTGACCGTGCGCAGCATAATCGGGCTGTATGAGTATGAAGCCGCGCCGCTTGTTGTAGAGGTCACCGGTAAGCAGTTAAAGGAGGCGCTCGAACATTCGGCGCGTCATTTCGGCGTGTACAACCCGCGCAAGGCATTGCCCGAGCTAGTCGATGAGAGATTCCCAGGCTACACCTATGACGTGGCTGAAGGCATCACCTACGATCTTGACATCTCCAGGCCGGTCGGCGATCGCATCCGGAATATGGGTTTCCACGGTGAGCCGGTCAGCTCTACGCAAAGGCTGCGTCTCGCTACCAACAGCTATCGGGTCAACGGCGGCGCGGGTTACAACATGTTCAAGGGCGCACCTGTGATCTTCCGGTCGAGCAAAGATCTGCGTGAATTGATAATCGACTGGGTGAAGCGCAATGCGAATATCCCGGCCAGTCCGACAAACAACTGGCGTCTGCTCCCCGACACCTTGCGTTAGTAGAATCAGAGACCTTTCCCGACATTGACAACGGTCCCATCGAATTATCAAATCAATCCCGCGCTTCAACAATCGTCTTTGCGACTCGGCGTCAAAACCACCTTTAGCCTTCGGTCAAACTGACTGTTCCACACTCCTAACCCTTTGGCTGGTTTAGTTCCACAACGTTGAGAACGACAATGCACAGGGCCTTTAGCGGGAGTCCTGCATTCGTTGAATTATTGGGTACGGTGCTTGACAAGGGCTTTGCGGGTTCTTATTCGGAGACTCACCGTCAAGGATTAACGATGATGCTGCCAATCAAGAAGCTACTGAAATCGAAGACAACACTCGCTCTACTCCTCATCGCGCCGGTCCTGTTACAAATCCTGCCGTCGCGCGCCTTTGCTCAAAAAAGCAGTGACAGTCCCGCCGGCCTGGCGAGATTGGAAGAGTCCAGTAACCAGTTTGACTCACCCCAAAATCGAATCGCACCGGACCTCGAGCAGAGTATTCAAGAATTGGCGTTAGGTCATCCCGATAAGAAACAGCGCATCATCATCCAGCTTCGGAGCGCCGCCGCTCTGAATGATGTAGACGACGCTTCGACGATCAGTCAGGAGCGCCGCGACGAAATGTTCGCGACCGACGGTCGGGTCAACGCGATGCGCGCGCCCGCGATGCGCGCCAGGATAGAAAGCTTGGAGGGCCGATTCAGGAAATCACTCAATCAACTCGGACTGATCAGCGCGGACTTGCCGCTATCGAAGATTCAAGAGCTGGAGAACGATCCGGAAGTCGCTTATATCAGCCCGGATCGTCCGGTTGAGTCTTTCGGTCATATCGAAATGACGGTTGGTGCAAGCCTCATCGATGCCCGCACAGAAGCCCCTAACCTTTCCAACTGCAACGGCACCGGGGTGGGCGTGGCAGTACTGGATAGCGGAATAGACGATACTCACAACCTGCTAAAGACGACCGCTACTCACACTGGTGTGGTGTACTCAAGAAGCTTTACCGGCGCGTACGCGAACAGAGACTACTACGGACACGGCACTCACGTGGCTTCGATTCTTGCCGGAGACGATTCGTACAAAAGCGGCGCCTACACGGGCATCGCATATGATGCAAGGCTCATTAGCCTGGCGGTGCTGGACAGCAATGGCAAGGGTTTGACCAGCAATGTGGTTTCCGCAATCGACTGGTGCATCAGCAACAAAGGGATCTTCAACATCCGTGTGATGAATATCAGCTTCGGCGCCACGCCCAGCGACAGCTACACAACCGATCCGCTGTGTCTCGCCGCGCGCCGCGCACATAATGCCGGCATCGTCGTCGTGGCTTCCGCGGGAAATACCGGCAAGGACGCTCAGGGTGAGAAACTCTACGGCGCAATCAACTCACCGGGAAATGATCCGTCGGTTATCACCGTCGGCGCGACTAACAGCTATGGAACGAACCTGCGTGCGGACGACACGATGGCAACCTTCAGTTCGCACGGTCCGACTCGCAGTTACAAATTGATTGCAGGGATTAAGAAGTACGACAACCTGTTGAAGCCTGACATCGTTGCCCCCGGCAATAAACTCATCGGAGCTTGCTCTCCCAGTTCGGTTGGTCAGACGTATAGCCTGGTATCCCAGAATCCTAATTTGAAGTGCGGCAGCTCGAATAATGCTGCCGATCAAGTCATGTATCTTAGCGGTACCTCAATGTCGGCCCCGGTTGTATCGGGCGCAGCGGCGATGATGGTTGAGGCAAATCCGAATCTCACACCGGCGCTGGTCAAGGCGATTCTGATGTACACCGCGCAGCCAATACCAGGCGTCAATACTCTGGAGCAGGGCGCGGGCCGGCTGAACGTTGAAGCGGCCGTGCACATGGCTTCCATTGTGGTTGCAAATTGCGCTTCGCTGGCCAACGGTGCGCCGATGCTCACGGCCCCAATCCCCAATCCACAGGAGAACTGGGTCGGCGACATCGAGCGATGCCCCTGGGGGCGCGGTGTGATTACGAACTACGGCTTCCTGTACGGCAGCAACCTGATGATCTACTGGCAGGGCGCCTACGCTCAAGGAAGAGTGCTCGCCGATGCAACACCTTATCTTCTCAGCATACTTACTCGCTCGCAGACGCTGACATCGTACGGAATCAATCTTTACTCCGGCGCAATCCTGAACAACGGTACGTTGCTGAGTGATGGGACGCTGCTTACAAATGGCACCCTTCTGGCGGACGGAACCTTGCTCGCCGATGGCACGCTTCTGGCGGATGGCACGTTGCTGTCTGACGGTACGCTGCTGGCGGACGCGTGGGCCAACTCTGCGAATGTTTTTGGCGACAGTACGGCTTGTATGACTCCCGCTCCTTGAGAGCTTACAGCGCACACACGCATATCTGGACGGGCATAATGCACATAGAAAGCAGACAAAAGCCGAATACCCCAGTCGCAAATCCGATATTCGCGGCCGAAACCCCCAGGCTGACGGTGAGCGCGTCGACCCCCGATGAAGAA
>JBASRM010000664.1:0-13079 GCA_049273835.1 Blastocatellia bacterium
AGAACCTCTCTGGTGATCGTATATCGCATCATCCAGCGCATACAGTAGATTTGTTACTGAATGGTGTTCGACCATGGCGCCCTTCGGAATCCCAGTCGAACCCGAAGTGTAGATCAGATACGCAAGATTGTTGGGCTCCACTCGCTGCTCGGGGTTTTCGGCGCTGCATTGCCTGATCTGTCGTCCTACCGCTTCCTCATCCAAAGCTATCACCGTCCCTTCGGTCTCAGGCAATAAACCGACCAGGTCGCGGTGGGTGAGTATCAGAGTTGGACGCGCCTGGTCGAGCATCAGCTTGAGCCTTGCGCGCGGCTGAGCGATGTCCAGAGGTATCAAAGCAGCTCGTGACTTCCATACCGCCCACAGCGCCCAGATCATATCAATAGAGCGCTCGAGGAAAAGCACCACTCTTGATTCTGGCCCAGCGCCCCGTCTGATCAGGTGATGGGCCAGGCGGTTTGCGCATGCGTTGAGTTCCCTGAATGTGATCGACTGGTCAAGGTACTTAACCGCTGTGCCATCAGGGCTCTCCTCGACCTGACCTTCCAGTAGCTCCTGTATGCTACGGAACACGCCGAAGCTCTGGTGAGTCTTATTCCAATCCACCAGCACCTTTGCACTCAGGTCAGGCCCGAGCACCTCCAGCTCTCCCACTTGAAGCTCAGGGTTCCCAGCAGCGCTTTCCAACAGCCGCGAGAAATAACTCATCATTAACTCAACGGACGCCGATTCAAATCGTGCCGCATCAAACCGCAGAATTAACGATAACGAGTCAGTCTGCCGCACACACGACATACACAGCTTGAATCTGTCGATAATCGACTCATGCTTCACCAGCGAAAAGCTCACTCCTCCCCACTCCCTTTTCTCTTCACCTTCCTCATACTCGAAGCCTACAGAGAAGAATGGCGGGTCTTCGGATGCGGATAGGCTCTCGTTCCAAAAGAAGCAGTCCTCCTGAGTGTGGAGATCACGCGCGGCCCTTACCACTGATTTCAGGACCTCGCTGAAGAGGAAGTCGTTTTCAAAGTGTGTATGAAAAGGCACGGACCTCGCATAAAGACCAAGCGCTGTTTTGAGCGGCTCATATTTTCTACCGTTGGAGACATAGCCGATAACGATGTCGCTGTTTTTGGTGAGGGTCCACAGCAGAGTTTGCCAGCATGCAAGGAAGAACTCGGCCGCGGATACATTGCACCTATCGATGACTGAGAAAACATTTTGAGCGACGTCGCGGGGCAATTCAAAAGCTATCGAGCCTGGATCGAATTTCGAGGCGGCGTCATCGCTCTTCTCAAAAGGAAGGTTGTCAATCGCGTTTAGTAGCTGGCTCTGCGCTCGCCAGTATTCTCTTGCTGCAATTGCTTCATCGGATTCAAGCAGTTTGGTTTGCCAGGCTGCGTAGTCCGCATACTGCACGACTTCGTCCGAATAATCATCCACGCCGAAGCTAGTCGCATAAGCGTGCGAGATGTCATGCAGAAGCGTCTTCAGGCTCCAACGGTCGGCGCACATAGAAGGCAGGCTTGCAAGCAGACTATGTCGATCCTTTGATAACGCGATCAAGGTGAAACGCACTAGCGGCCCGCGCTCAAAGTCCCAGTCTCGGCGCCAGTCCTCTCGCGATAGCTCCTCAATGCTGGCTTCCCTTTCTTCGGGGTCGAGGTAACTCAAGTCGGCTTCGCGATAGTCAAAGAGTCCATTGCTGCTGATGGTCTGAATAGGAACGTATACGCCGGGTAAGGCGTGAAAAGTAGTTCTGAGAATCTCGTGCCTAACGGCGACTTTCTCCAGCGCCTCAGTCAGGACCTCTTTATTGAGTTCGCCCTCAATCAGAATAGTACACTGTGAAGAATACGCGTTGCGGCCTTGCTGTAAGAGCCACAGCCTCTTCTGCTGCGGCGAAAGTTCGAATCCCTCAATGATCTCCCGTTCCATGTCTTTATTCCTGTTTTCCGGTTCGGGCACTGATTAGCTCAGACGCCCCCCGTGGCCTCCGCCGTATTCTCGCTCGGTGGCCTGAGAGAGTTTCGATACATTGCCTGCTTGTTAGAATCGTTCAGACCGTTTAGAGAGTCTTCCAACTGAAAGGTTCGGCCATGCCGGCGATCACTTTTCTCGGCCCCGTGTAGGACCGGCGTCCGTGCGCGGCAAGCATGTTGTCGAGCATCAATATATCGCCTTGCTGCCAGCCAAAGGCTACCTCTTCTTTGATATATGCCCCGCGAAGCTTGTCCAAGACTTCGGGCTCGATCTTTGTTCCGTCCCCGTAGTACGTGTTGTTAGGGAGGTCATCCTCGTCGAATTCAGCCATCATGACGTCGCGGACGGGCCGCTCCAGAGTTGATACATGAAAGAAAGTGAGATGATTGAACCAGACCATCTCACCGGTTCGAGGGTGTCGCGCAGCCGCGCGGCGTTTCTGGCGCGTCTTCAAACGGTTGCCGTCCTTCCATTCGAAGCCGATGTCATTCTTGTGGCAATACCGCTCAACGGTGGTCTTATCGTGGGTCTGGAACGCGATCTGCCACGTAAGACCGGGGCCGGCGCCAAAGTTCCGTACGTATACATAGCCTTTTTCGAGGAACCGCTCTCTGATGTCGGCAGCGATGTTATCAAAAACCTTGCGGCAGTCGGCGACGGGCGTTTCTCCTCCCTGCAAAGCCGGAGTCACGCACATAAAGAAAATCTTACGTGGGAACGTAATATTGTAAGACTGCTCGTTATGCAGGAAGATTCTCTGGTCAGGCGGGTGCTCGGTCGATGTGTAGATGTTGCCGCGCACCTGAGTGCGAGGCGATGACCGCTCATTGTATTCCAGAGCGCCTCCCGAGGTGACCTCTATGAACTCTTCGAATTCCGCCGCGAGTTTCAAGTTGAAGTTTCGAAAGAGAATTGCCGCGTGCTTCGACAGCTCTTCCTCGACGAATTGACGGTTGTTACTCGCCCAATTAATCAGGTTCAGGTGGTCGACATTTGGTTCAATAACCAGCGGGAGCCTCCGCTCAGCGTCGAGGTAGCCTGTTCTTACGAGCGTTTCCGCGGATAACTTTAGACGTTCTCGCTTGATTGAGGTGAAGCTTTTGAAGTGGGGATTTTCTTTTTGCATCCCTGGCGCTCCGTTTTACGCTGGAGCCCTCCGCTACGCCCGCTCACTGGTGATTCCGATAGCGGTGCGTTTGCTGGTCATCAAGCTCTCGAGCTTGAGATCGTGCGACTCCCTCTCATCGATAGCCTTCTGCTCTCTTTCGGCTTCGGTTAGCATCTCCAGAGCATTCACGCGCTCTTCTGGATCAGCGACGATGTTCAGAAGCAACGCGTCGTAATGCTGGTGCATGCGTATTATGGTGCTTTCGTTGAATAAGTCCGTGCTGTAGGTCCAAGCGGCAGTCAAGCCGTCCGGCAATTCCCAAACCCAAAGCGTCAAGTCGTATCGAACAGCTTGTTCTTCAAAACCTACCGGTCTCACCTCGAGGCCCGGCAGTTGAACGTGCGGCGCGGGCGTGTTTTGCAGGCCGAACGCCACCTGGAACAGCGGCGACACGCCGGGATCGCGCCGCGGTTGCAACGCGTCGACCAGTTTTTCAAACGGCAGGTCTTGATGAGCGTATGCCCCCAGCGCTGTCTCCCTTACGCGGCTGAGCACGTCAAGAAACCTCGGCGCGCCTGAGAGATCCGCGCGCATAACAAGCATGTTAATGAAGAAGCCTATCAGGCCCTCGGTCTCGGCGCGGCCGCGTCCCGCGATCGCAGTCCCGACCACAATGTCATCCTGGCAAGTGTAGCGATAAAGCAGAGTTTGAAACGCGGCAAGAAGTCCCATGAACAGCGTGGCCCCTGATCGGCGAGTGAGTTCTTTAAGCGGATCCAACAAAGAACGCGATAGCGGAAGCGTCAATCGGTTGCCGCGATAATTCTGCGCCGATGATCGTGGCCGGTCCGTCGGAAGTTGCAAACGAGCCGGAGCGCCGCTCAATTGCTGCTTCCAATAATCGAGATGCGAATTGAGGACTTCTCCCCGCATCCACTCGCGCTGCCAGGCAGTGAAGTCCGTGTACTGAACGGTCAGGTCGGCGAGCGGCGACGGCCTGTTATTCGAGAAAGCTTCATAAAGCGTTACAGCTTCGCGAACCAGCACGTCCATCGACCATGCATCGCTGACGATGTGATGCGTTGTAAAGATCAGCACGTGGTCCTGTTCCGCCAGGCGCAAAAGGACGGCCCGCAACAGCGGGCCGTTCTCGAGATCGAAATGACGCATAACTTCTTCGTTGATGAGCAGCCTGGCGCGGGTTTCTCGCTCGCCGACCGGAACTCTGCCTATGTCTATTACCGGCAGGCTCAACGGTTGAGGCGGCGAAATCAACAGTGCTGGAGCCCCGTCCACTGTCGGGAAAGTCGTTCTCAGCACCTCGTGCCGCCGAACTATTTCCGCCAACGATTTCTCGAGCGCCTGCACATCGAGCCGGCCAAACAATCGCACCGCCGCCGGGCTGTTGTAGAACGGATTGCCCGGTTGTAAACGATTCAAAAACCACAGTCGCTCCTGTGCAAAGGAAAGCTGCAACGGTTTGTCTTTCGGCGCCGGCGTAATCGGTTTGATCTCGCCGTGACGGCCGCCTCTTATCACCGCGTCTACGCTTTCCCCCAGCTCAGCAATAGTTGGGTTTTCAAACAAGCTGCGCAGCGGAAGTTCAATGTCAAACTGCTTGCGCAACCGCGAGATCATCTGCGTCGCGAGCAACGAATGGCCGCCTAGATCAAAGAAGTTATCATTGATTCCGACCCGGTCTATTTTCAACACTTCGATCCAGATTGCGTTGAGTGTTTCTTCGATGTAGTTTCTTGGGCCGACAAAAGTCTGTTCAAGATCAGGTCTGGCGGCGCCCGGCGCAGGTAGTGCGCGACGATCGAGCTTGCCATTCGGAGAAAGCGGCATGCGCTCCATCTCGACGAAAACCGAAGGGATCATGTGCTCGGGTAATCTTTCTTTCAAGAAGCTTCGCAATTCAGCGGTTCTTATTGACTGCCCGATGTGCGCCACCGTGTAGGCCACAAGGATACGGTTCCCCTGTCTAGCTTCACTTGCGGCGACGACCGCTTCGCGCACAGCGGGATGCTCGCTGAGCGCGGTTTCGATCTCACCGAGTTCGATTCGAAAGCCGCGAATCTTGACCTGATTATCTAAACGTCCGAGAAATTCAACCGTCCCGTCCGCCAATCGACGCGCGCAATCGCCCGTCCGATACAGCCGTGATCCGCCGAGTTCGTTGAAGGGATTTGCGACGAATCTCTCTGCCGTCAATTCCGGCTGATTCAAGTAGCCGCGCGCAAGTCCTAACCCGCCAATGAAGAGTTCGCCCGCCACACCCACCGGCGCGGGCCGCAACTTTGGGTCTAGCACGTGGAGGTGAGTGTTGCCGAACGGCCTGCCTAGCGGCACCAGCCCGCCCGGCGACAACTGGATTTGCGTACTCTCAAAGTAACAGCTATCGACCGCCGCTTCGCTGACTCCGTAAGAATTGATGACTCGAGTGGTGTCTCCGCAGTAAGACTTCAATTGTTCGAATTCCCAAACGTTCCAGGTGTCTGAGCCCACCACGAGCAGCTTCATGAAATCGAAAGATAAGCCGCGTTCGGCGACGTAGCCAACCAGTTGCCTCACAACCGCGGGCACGAATTCAGCCGCATCGACTCGCTCTCGAAGCATCAGCTCGTACAGCTTCTCAGGCTCGAGCAGCAACTCGCGCGGGCACAATATGAGAGTGCCGCCCGAGCAGAGCGCGCGCACCAGGTCGCCAGCGAATACGTCGAAAGAAAAGCTCGCCATTTGCAAATGCGATTTGCAATCCGAGCCAAGCCGGTAACTTTCCTGCCACGCTTGAAATGCGTTTACCAGACTGCGGTGAGAGATCATTACTCCCTTCGGCTTGCCGGTCGAACCTGATGTGTAAACCACATAAGCAAGATTGTCCGGTGATGCGACTAGAGGCGGCGATTCCGGGCTGTAACCGGAGATCGCTTCCCAATCGCGATCTAAACGGACCACGTGCCGCACGAATGGAGGAAGCTGCGCGCTCAGCCGAGACTGTGTCACTACGGTTGTCAGCCCGCTATCCTCAACCAGCAGCGCAAGCCGCTCCTTCGGATACGCGGCGTCGAGCGGAACGTACGCGCCACCGGCTTTCAGGATGCCGAACACAGCAACCAGCACATCAATCGAGCATTCCAGATAGATGCCCACCGGTACGTCAGGGCCTACGCCGAGCTGACGTAGAAAGTGAGCGACCTGATTCGACCGGCGGTTCAATTCACCATAGGTGATCGTGAGATGGTGAAAGGCGGCTGCAACATCGTCGGGGTTCGATTCGGCATGAGCTTCGAACAATTCGTTTACGCAGCGTCCGTGAGCATAGTCCTTCTCGGTGTCGTTCCAACCTGAAATCAGTTGATGCTGCTCCGACTCGTTCAGAAGCACCAGATCGGATATCCGTCGGTTCGGGTCGGCGGAGATGCCTTCGAGCAGCGTTCGAAAGTGTGAAGCGAACCGCTTAATGGTAGACGCGTCGAATAGATCGGTGTTGTACTCGAAAGTGCACACCAGACCGCGTTGTCCTTCGTACACGTCAAGCGAAAGATCGAACTTCGAAGTCGCGGTATCACAGGCCAGCACATCCAGCCTCAGGTCGGGCAATTGCGGCATCTCAATCTCTGCGTTCTGAAGCGTGAACATCACCTGAAACAAGGGCGAATGGCTCATACTCCTTTCCGGGTTCAGCTCCTCTACCAGCTTCTCGAAAGGCACGTCCTGATTGGTAAACGCGCCGATTACAACTTCGCGCACCCGGCCAACCAGTTCGCGAAAGCTGGGCTCCCCTGAAAGGTCAACTCGCATCACAAGGGTGTTCACAAACAGTCCCACCAGAGATTCCGTCTCAAACCGGTTGCGTCCGGCTATTGGCGTCCCAACGCTGATGTCTTCCTGGGCCGAGTACCTGTAGAGCAGCACTTGAAAGGCCGCAAGCAGCAGCATGAAAAGCGTCGCTCCTTCCTCGCGGGTCATCCTCATCAAGTCCGCCATTACTTCGGCCGGTATTTCCTGCCGCTCTCTTGCTCCCCGGTAACTTTGGATCGCCGGACGAGGCCTGTCACTGGGCAGCTCCAATACCGCGCGGTGACCATCGAGCTCTTGCCTCCAGTAGGTCAACTGACGTTCGAGCACTTCCCCCTGCAGCCATTCTCTTTGCCACAGCGCGTAATCCGCATACTGCACTGGCGGCTCCTCGAGTTCAGGCCGCTCTCCAGTGCGGTACGATCTATAGAGCGAGGCCACTTCCTTGACCAGCAATCCCATCGACCAGCCGTCGGAAATGATGTGGTGCATGACAACTACCAGCACGTGCTCCTGGCCGCTCAATCTGATCAAGCTCACTCTTATCAGCGGACCCCGCTCCAGATTGAACGCTTGCCGCGCCTCTCTGATAACGATCTGCTGAACGCGCATCCCAAGCTCCGGCTCGGCAATTTCACCAAGCTCTGTGACTTGTATCTCCAAACTGCCGCGTTCGAGAATGCGCTGGAACGGTCTCCCATTTGAGCTTGCGAACACTGTTCGAAGCGATTCGTGCCGCCGCACGACTTCATCGAGCGCCCATTGCAGGGCATCAACATCGAGCGGGCCAATAAGCCGCAACGCCATCGGGATACTGTAGAAAGAGCTGCCTGGTTCGAACTGATCGAGGAACCACAGTCTTTCCTGTGCGAATGAGAGCGGCAAGGGGCCCTCTCTGGATGCTCGCTGAATCGTTGAGATCTCCTGCCCTTGCCCGCTCTGCAAATCTTTTTCGATTACCTGGCCCAGTTCAGCGACCGTGGGAAATTCAAAGAGCTTACGTAGCGACACCTCAACCTTCAGCATGTGGCGCAGGCGTGACAGGAGCTGCGTCGCAAGAAGAGAGTGCCCGCCGAGCTCGAAGAAATTGTCATGGACACCCACTTGCTCCACTTGCAGAACCTGCGACCAGATTTCGGTCATCGCCTGTTCGACGAGACTGCGCGGAGCGACATAGCCGCTCCCGAGATCATCCCGGCTCTGCGTCGGACCCGGCAGACTTTTGCGGTCCAGTTTTCCATTCGACGTTAACGGCAGGTGCTCTATCATCACGAACGCCGAAGGAATCATATACTCGGGCAATGTTTGCTTTAGAAAGGCCCTCAGATCGCCGGCTTTCGCGGCTCCTTGCTGGTACGGCACAACATAAGCCAACAGGGACTTATCTTCGTTTAGAGCTTGACCCAACACAACCGCGCACTCCTTAACCTGCGGGTGCTGACCGAGCGAACATTCAATCTCTGCCAGCTCGATCCGGAATCCGCGAATCTTCACCTGCTCATCTTTCCGTCCCAGGTAGTCTATGCGCCCGTCGCTCCTCCATTTGCCTATGTCACCCGTTCGATACAATCTCCGCCCAAAGCCTCCGCTGAACTTGTCAGCTACAAACACCTCTGCGGTCCTGGCGCTTTCTCCGAGGTAGCCCCTTCCTACGCCTTCTCCTGCAACGCATATCTCCCCGGCCACGCCCACGGGCACTACCGTCTGGTCTTTCCCGAGTATATAAATGATGGTGTTGGCCACCGGTCTTCCTATCGACGCGTAACGCACTCCTTCCGCGGGCGGTGCTTGTATGACCTCGTGAGTAACATCGTCGGAGCACTCAGTTGGCCCGTAGGCATTTATGATCTTCACTCTCGGCCTTAACCGCAGCCACTGCGTACACAAGCTCGCCTCCAGGGCCTCGCCAGTGGCAACCAGCCATCTGAGCTCGCTCATCTCGCTGCCGCCCTCTGAGCCCCTTTCCTTCAGACTTTCGATAATCGCCCTGAGCATCGCCGGCACCACCTCTAGAATTGTGACCCGGCGCTTGCTCACCTGCTCGACCAGCTTCTCCGGGTCTCGCGACTCCTGGCTTGGGATGATTTGAACGCTGGCGCCCACCAACAGCCCCGCAAGCATCTGCCAGATGGATATGTCGAAGCACTGCGAGGCGTTCTGCGCTATGGTGTCATCGCCGCTGATGGCAAGGTCGACTATCTTGGCATACAGGTGGTTGAGCATGCCGCGTTGATGTATCATCGCGCCTTTTGGCTTGCCGGTGGACCCTGAGGTATAGATCAGGTAGGCGAGGTTGTCGGGTCTGGCCCTGAGCGGTAAATTGGTACACGGGCGCGAATGGATCTCACACGCTATTGCGTCGAAGAACACGAGGCGGTGACGACCTCGGTCAAGCCCTCCTAGCAGGGCGTCGTCAGATAATACAAGTAGCGGGTTGGAGTCATCGAGAATGAGACTTAGACGGTGAGGGGGATCGAGCGGGTCTAGTGGCAAATACGCAGCACCTGTTTTGAAGCAGGCTATGACGCTCGTGAGGAAGTCCAGCGACCGATGCATGGCGATGCCGATGACCGATTCAGGGCCTGCGCCTCGCTCTAGCAGATAGTGCGCCAGCCGGTTCGCGCACATATTCAACTCTTCATAGGTGAGATCTTTGTCCTGGCAACCGGCTGCTTTCGCCTGCGGAGCTCGCTCCACCTGCTGCTCGAATAGCTCGTGCATCAGTTGTTCTGAGGGGTACTCTGTGGCCGTCTGAATCCACTCCACTAAAATCTGATTCTTCTCGGCCTCGCTGAGCATTTCCAATTTACTGATCTTTTTGTCAGCGTCTTCCGCTATTGATTCAAGTAATCTCTCGTAATGCCTGATCATCCTCTCGATTGTTGTTTCCTCAAACAAATCGCTGTCATATTCGAGCGAACCTCTCACTCCTTCTGCTGTATCTGTCAATGTCAGATCCAAATCGAACTTCGCTGTGCCGCTTCCGAGCACCCAGTACTGCAGTTTCAGATCTTTAAGTTTCAGCGGCTCTCTTGGCGCATTTTGCAGTGTGAACATGACCTGGAATAACGGGGTTCTGCTCAAATCCCTCCTCGGCTGTAGCTCCTCTACTAGCTTCTCGAACGGTACGTCCTGATTTGCATATGCACCTAACGCTACTTCCCTCTCTCTTCTCATTAGCTCCCGGAAGCTCGGATCCCCCCCTAAATCCGTCCTCATCACCAACGTGTTTACGAAAAACCCTATCAGCTCTTCCGTCTCCACTCGGTTGCGATTGGCTATCGGCGTCCCTATCACTATGTCTTCCTGCCCGCTGTACCGATACAAAAGCGCGTTGAATCCAGCCAGCAGCGTCATAAACAGGGTCGCTCCTTCTTTGCGGCTCAATCGCTTTAACTTCTCGCTTACCTCCTTTTTTATCCTTATCTCTTTTTCTCCCCCTCTCCGACTCCCTCTCTCCTTCCTCACCTTATCTATTGGCAGCTCCAGTTCCACTGGTGCTCCCTCCAACTGCTTCCTCCAGTACTTCATCTGTTCTTCTATCACTTCTCCCGTCAGATATTCTCTCTGCCATCTCGCATAATCCGCATACTGTATCTCCAACTCCCTCAGCGGCGTCTCCCTTCCTTCGCTATAAGCTTCATACAACTTGCTCATCTCTCCCAGGAATATCCCTGATGACCACCCGTCGCTGATTATGTGGTGCATCACCACCACCAAAATGTGCTGCTGTTCGGCCAGGCTGATCAACGTGACTCTCATCAGCGGGCCTATCGACAGGTCGAACGGCAGCTCCGACTCTCGCTTGATGATCTGCTGCGCCCCATCTTGTTTGCCCGATTCATCGAGACCACTGAGGTCCACAACTGCTACTCCGATCTCGCCTGTCTCTTCGACCTGCTGCGCCGGCTTGCCCGCGATTTCCACAAAGGTCGTCCGCAGAACTTCATGTCTTCTCACTATCTCGCTGAAGGCCCGCTCCAAGGCGCTTAGATCGAGCCTGCCGCTGAGCCGGGCCGCGAAGGGTATGTTGTAGACCGATCCTCCGGGCTCGAGCTGCTCCAGAAACCACACTCTCTGCTGGGAGAATGAAAGCGGCAGGCGTTCATTCCTCGGCGTTTTCCCGATCGGAGGAATAGTCTGCGTATCCGCGCGCGAGATTCTCGATTCAATAATGCGAGACAGACCAATCAACGTCGGATTTTCGAATATGGCGAGGAGCGGCAAGTCTATCGAAAATACGTCTCTTATTCTCGAAACGACCTGAGCAGCGAGCAGCGAATGCCCGCCCAAAGCGAAGAAGTTATCGTAGAGACCTGCTCTCTCTACCTGAAGCAACTCGGCCCAGATCGTCTCCAACACTTGTTGAATTGCAGTGCGCGGGGCAGTGAAGTCCTCATCGTCCTCGGGGCCCGTGAACTCCGGAACGGGCAGCTTTTTCCGGTCAACCTTGCCGCTTGGCGTCAACGGTATTTCGTCCAGCTTGATTAGCACCGCCGGCACCATGTAATCTGGCAGCCTGTTCTTCAAATACTGTTGTAATTCCTGAACGGACTCTGCAAAGCCGTCCTTGTTCACAACATAGGCCGCCAGGCGTTGCTCTCCCAATTGCGGTTCTGTTGCCGTCACGACCGCATCTTTCACCGAATCGTGTTCAGCAAGGACCGCTTCGATTTCACCGATTTCGACTCTGTAGCCTCTTATCTTGATCTGTGTGTCATTTCTTCCAATGAACTCAATAGCTCCATCCGGCAATAGCCTGCCGATGTCGCCCGTCTTATAGGTCCGCAAGCTGTCGCCGTCAGGATCAGGAAGGAAAGCGCGCCGCGTCAGCTCTTCTTGTCTCCAGTAACCAATTGCAAGGTGCTTGCTTCGAATGCCGATCTCACCACGGACTGCTCCCGGCCTGCCGCTTTCATCGAGCAAGAGGATTTGCGTGTCTTCAACTGCGTACCCGACCGGAATGGCATTGCGTTTGACCTTCGTGTCCTTGCCGATCACGAACTGCAACCCGAGGGTTGATTCGGTGGGACCTAGCCCGTTGATGAATACGCAATGCGGGGCAAACCGCTGTCTGTATTCCTCCACATCTCTCTTGTAGACCGCTTCGCCTCCGAGCACGACAAGACGCAGGCTCGGGAATTGTTCCGGCCCGCTCAGGCTTCTTAAGAAATATCTGTATACAGTTGGTGTGGAGTGATAGATGGTAACTCCCTGGTTTAGCATCCAATCGGCAAACCGGACCAGTCCTTCTTGTCGCAGGTCGACAGGAAACAGCCCCGCCCCATTGAGCAATGCTCCGAAGATGTCCATTATGGCTGCGTCAAAGCAGTAGGACGACAACAGGCTGAGCTTGTCTTCTGGACTTATCGCGAGATTGTTGGTGTAGTTCCTTATGAAGTGCAGGACGTTGCGATGGTTCTGCATCACACCTTTGGGCCGGCCGGTAGTGCCCGATGTATACAGTACGTAAGCAAGGCGGTCAGGATTTAGGTCAGGGAAAGGTGGGGCGCCCACAACATCGACCAGGCTTGGGTCATCGATATTGATGATGCGAATCCGCTCGCTCGCCAGAGCCTGTGCGAGACGCAGATTCTTGCTGTTGGTGAGAATGGCCGCCGCCTCCGAGTCTTCCAGCATGTAGGCAATTCGATCTGCGGGATAATATGGATCCAGCGGGACATAAGTCTTGCCGGCCTTCAACGCGCCCAGCATTCCGGCAACCATCGGCGCGTCGCGGTCGAATAGCAGCGCGACCCTCTCGGGCGCCGCTCCGAGCAACCTGAGCGCGGTTTGAGCCACGGCATCGCTTTGAGCATTGAGATCCGCATAGGTCCACTCGTAATTCGGCGTCTTCACCGCTACTTTGTCCGGGTATTGCCGCGCCTGCATTGCGAAGCGGTCAGGAATGGACTGCTCGATATGTTCTCTTTCGAATTCGGTGAATAACCTCGGCCGTGGAATGCTCCGTTGTTGAATTCTTATCTCACGTTGTTGTGAATCGCTGAGCAGCGGAATCGCCGCGATGCGGTGATTGGGGTCGGCGGCGATTGCTTCGAGCAGATTGCGAAAATGCCCGGCCATCGCCGTTATCGTCGAAGAGTCGAAAAGATCCTTGTTGTAAATAAACTGGAGTCGGATGCAGTCGTTTTGTTCCGCCGCTAGCAGCGAAAGGTCGAACTTGGAT
>JBASRM010000685.1:0-12577 GCA_049273835.1 Blastocatellia bacterium
GCGGTAGAGTGGCCGCGCGCTCCCGAGGGCGAAGCCCTTCGGCACAGAGGGCGGCGGAGCCGCGGCGGTAGAGTGGCCGCCTTCCCGAGGGCGAAGCCCATCGGCACAGAGGGCGGCGGAGCCGCGGGAGTAGAGTGGCAGCAGGAATATACTGGCGTTAGCGGTACCGAGGGCGAAGCCCATCGGCACAGTGGGCGGCGGAGCCGCGGGAGTAGATGGCCGCGCGCTCCCGAGGGCGAAGCCCATCGGCACAGTGGGCGGCGGAGCCGCGGGAGTAGAGTGGCAGCAGGAATATACTGGCGGTAGCGGTACCGAGGGCGAAGCCCATCGGCACAGTGGGCGGCGAAGCCGCGGGAGGAGAGTGGCAGCAGGAATATACTGGCGGTAGCGGTACCGAGGCGAAGCCCATCGGCACAGAGGGCGGCGGAGCCGTGGGTGTAGAGTCGCCGCTGGCTGCTTTCGCGCAGTCTTCAGGAACACTTAATTCTTCGGCACTGGAGGCGGGCCCTCGGGTACGTAAGGCTTGTACACCTCTCCCTTGCTCTTCTCCCTGAACTCCGCCTGAATTGCCTCGCGAGTCCTGTCGTCTTCAAACAAATCCACCATTGTTGCCGACAGGGCCTTCGCGGCTTGAACAAGGCCCTTATGACCTATCGACATACCGGCGCAAGCGACTACCGGCCAAGCATGCCAGGGCGCGCCCTCGGGCGCTGTCGTAACTGACAGATGCAACGTCGGAACAAGCCAGCTCACATCCCCGACATCGGTTGAGCCTCCGTCAGGATCCAGCTTGGGCGGCAGCATCGGTTGTACTTCCCCGTTCAGACCCTTCTCCGCGACGCCGGTAGCGCGCTGAATCGCCTTGGCAAACTCCTGCTCGGCTACCGTGTATTGAATCGGCCCCAGCCACGAGAGATTCGCGTGAATCAACTTTGCGCCGGTCATATTAACCAGAATCTCGTAGTCGCCCCCCTGCACCGTGAGCTTTGATTCGACTTCAGCCATCAACGCCGCGCCTTCGGCGATCTTGCGCGCGCGACTCAACAGATCATCTACTCCGCTGCGTTTCGAGTCGCGCAACCAACACCAAACCCGCGCGTACTCAGGCACGACGTTTGGGACGTCGCCGCCCTTCTGAATCGCGTAGTGCATTCGCACGGAAGGCCGGACAAATTCGCGCATTCGATTCAGCCCGGTCGTAAAGAACTCGAGCGCGGCAACTGCGCTGCGGCCGTTCCAGGGATCGGCTGCCGCGTGCGCCGCCTTGCCCTTGAACTCGACTATGAAGTCGACTATCGCCTGGGTGCTGTCCACGTCGGCTCGGATTTTGTCGTCAGGGTGCCACGCGATGCAAACATCCAGATCCTTAAACAATCCTTCGCGAGCCATGTAGATCTTTCCGCCGATCGATTCCTCGGCAGGAGTTCCATAGAAACGGACTGTTCCTTTAAGTTTTCCCGCGGCGATCAGCTCCTTGATGGCAACGGCAGCTCCGAGGCTGGCCGCGCCAAACAGGTTGTGGCCGCAACCGTGTCCCGCAGAACCGGCTTCCAGAGCCTCTTTCACGGGTTGAGCCTTTTGGGATATCCCGGGAAGCGCGTCGTACTCGCCTAGAATACCGATGATCGGCCGGCCCTGACCGTAACTCGCAACGAACGCGGTCGGCATACCCGCGACGGCCCGCTTAACCTCGAAGCCTTGCTTCTCGGCATAGTCGGCCAGCAGCTTCGACGAGCGGGTTTCGCGCAGCGCGGTCTCGGCAAAGCCCCAGATCTGCCCGCTGAGCCCGATCAGTTCGGCCTTGTGCTTTTCGATCGAGGCGATCGCTTCATCTTTGTTTTTGGGATCGGCCCCAAGAGTTAGCAACGGGCTAACAAGCAAAACGAATACCGAGACTGCAACCCTACCGAGACGGTGCTTCATATGGATCCTCACTTTCAAGTCCGATCAAACCGGATGCTAGCGATGATTTTTCATGTGTTGGTCTTGGGTGGCTTTACCGCCTTGCACCGTTCGCACAGGCAAAGCTCTCGAAGCCGCTCCCAGGTGTAGATGCCGTTGTCGTGCCGGTCGCTGAACATGAACTTCACCCCGTAGCGGCCTACGTGCTCGGCGCTCAGGACCGTAAGATCATCGGCAACAGTGCGGGGATCGATTATCCGAAGACCGGTGACTTCGCTGACGCAGTTGGCGCACATGCACTCGGCCCGCAGATACTTGATAGGGTAGATGCTCACGTGCCCGTCATCCCATTGAACCGTGATCTCGTTCGCGCCGGTTTTCTTTATCTCGAGTGGAGTTGGCATAAGAATGATGAGTAGGTGATACGTGATACGTGGCGCGTGTTGAACTGTGAGCTTCACACTGACGCATCACGAATCACGCATCACGCATCACCGATTACTTGTGTTTCCAGCGGGGCGGGCGTTTTGCAAGAAAAGCTTCCACGCCTTCCTGCGGGTCCTTGAGTGACATCAGCTCGTTCAGGTAGATATCCTCAGAGCGTTTCAGCGCCTCATCGAACCCAAGCCCGAATGTTTGAACCATCGCTCGCCGCGCCAACTCGAGCGCCGGGACACTCATCTGCCTTAACGCACCAAGCAACTCCTCTGCTTTAGCTTCGAGCGCGTTTTCGGCGACGACGTGATTGACCAGGCCCAACGACCGGGCAGCTTCAGCTGTCAGCAACTCGCCCGTGAACATCATCTCTCGCGCTTTCTTTTCACCGATCACTCTTGGCAGAAGGAATGCCGCGACCGGCGGAAACACCCCGAGCTTTATCTCCGGCTGGCCGAAGCGCGCCGACCCGGTTGCGATCACAATATCTGCAAAAGCCGCCAATTCGCACCCGCCACCCAACGCCGCCCCTCCGACCATCGCAACGACCGGCTTTGATACTAGATTCAGCGACCGAAATATTGAATGAAACCCGTCAAGCATCTGGAAAACGGTTTCAGGCTTGTGTTCTTCGATCGAGACTCCTGCGCAAAAAGCCCCGCCGGCTTGCGATGCCGAGAATACTATCGCGCATATGTCCGGCTCGCGGGCGCTCCGGTTTATAGCATCGACAATCTCCTTCATCATCGAGATCGTCAGGATATTTAACGGCGGCCGGGCGAAAGTTATCCGCGCAACCCGGTTGGTGATCGCAAACTGAATGTCTTTGTAGTGAGCAGTCATTCGTCAAACATTCCCAGCAGCCGTGCATTAAAATGGAGCTGATCCCTTACCGGAAGCGGCGCCCGCGGAGGGAACGCCCATCCTCATCTACATGTTCATTTTGGCTTCGATCTCTTCCGCAAGCGTGCCGGATCGCTCGACCATGAGCTTCGTCTGCTGCTGGGTAGCGGTGGCGGCATCACGATCCGACATCGAATCAAGGTTAACGCTGATGTTGTAAGATGCGCCCTTAACCGCCACCTGTGCCAGACGCGCCCCTACGGCCATATCGGATAACGCATTCGGATTGCCAATATTGGAGAGCTCCCGCAACAGGTCGAGAACCCTGAAGCTCCTTTGCGCCGTTTCAAACGGAACATCGATCGCCCCTCGAAGCGCGGCCTGGATATGCTCCGCGCGTTCCGCCTTCTGCTCGTCTGTCTCCTTCGGCAACTTGTAAGCGCGAAGCACGGCTTCAAAACTTTCGGCGTCTTCCGCGATAAGCTCTCGCAGCCGAGCGCTCAGCCGTTGAAGCTCCGCCGCGATCTCTTCCACCCGCGGTTCAACCTCGGCGTACTTAGCCTTGCCGATTGTGAGGTTGCATACCATCCGGCCGAGCGATGCCGCAAGCACCCCGCTGTAAGCCGCAACACTTCCGCCGCCGGGCGTCGGAGTGCCGGCGGCAACAAGCTCATCGAAATTGCCGATGCTGTCTGAGAGAAGCGAATTCGAATCGGCAATGCCAGGTACGCTCATTCGACTTCCTCCATCGCCCCGGCTAATTTGTTCTCGAGAATCTGTTCCTCGCTGAACTGTTCAAGCTGAAGATAAAAATCCGCGACCCCGTTCAGCGCGCGTTGTGGAACAAGGCCTACGATCTCAGAGCCGATGACCGCCACGCCGTAACGCTCGGCTTCTCGCTTTATCATCTCGAACGCGCGGAACAGGGGGGTACCTTCGTAGTTCACCATGTTCATCGAAACCTGCACGATACCTCGATTCTTTAGTTCAAATCCCAGCGCCTTAACATAGCGCAACCCGCCCGACTGATGACGCACAGCGCGTGCAATCTTGTTGGCGATTTCAATGTCCGCGGTGCCGAGGTTGACGTTGTAGGCGATCAACGGCGGACGAGCGCCAACCGCGGTTATGCCTGCGCTGGCATGAACTCGCGCTTCACCGAAGTCAGGGCGTCGAGCTTCGTTGGTGGCGATATCTGCGCGAATGCCTTCGAACTGACCCTTACGAACATTAGCAAGGTTTTCGCGCTCGGGCCTTGTCGCTGCTTTTTCGTACAGGTAAACCGGTATGCCAAGCTCGCTCCACATACGCTCTCCGCAAGCGCGCGCAAGAGAGATGCAGTCATCCATCGTCACGCCTGAGATCGGCACAAACGGAATTACGTCGGTCGCGCCCATGCGAGGGTGCTCGCCTGCGTGCGTATTGAGGTCGATCAATTCAGCGGCTTTGCGAGCCCCAGCCAGAGCCGCATCGACGACTCGGTCGGGCGGTGCGACGAAGGTCACGACAGAGCGATTGTGATTGGGATCAGATTCGTAGTCGAGCAAGACCGCACCCTGAACTGATTTTATGGCCGCTACTATTTGATCGATGATTTCGGGACGGCGGCCTTCGCTGAAGTTGGGTATGCATTCGACTATGCTTCGCACGCGGAGAATCCTAGCGTATTAGCTTGAGGCTTGCAAAGAAGTGGTCCAGGGCGGCGAAGCCGCTCAGTCGAAGGGCTTGGCTCCCGAGGGCAGAGCCCTTCGGCACAGAGGGCGGCGAAGCCGCTCTGACGAAGGGCATTCGTTCCGAGAGCAAAGCTCTTCGGCACAGAGGGCGGCGAAGCCGCTCAGTCGGGAGGGGCTTTGCTAGCAAATCCTTGGTAATTGCTCACCGGCCAGCATGTCTACGATGCGTGTACCCCCGAACCCCGTCACCATCGAGACGATTCCCTGAGGCTCCGCTATCACTTCTCCGATCACGCAAGCCTCTCGCCCGAGCGGGTTCTCTCTCATACGTTCCACCAGCGAATTGTGAATTCTCTGGACATACTTCCTCAGCTCTAAGCCGGCGTTTTGATTCGGGGGCCTTTCATTCACTCTCATCTGACGAATCCGATGTTGCCGTGATCACAAAAAACTTTTCTTCCCTGATCCGCTCTTTAGGGAAGCCGGCGCGCATCAATATGCCTTTCACGTTCTCGATCATCTGCGGGTGCCCGCAAGCATACCCAACCGCGTTGGTGTGGTCGAAAACCAGCCGGTCGAAGTGTTTTCTGACCACATCCTCAACGCGTCCGGTCTCACCGCTCCAATCCGTATCTTCCCACGGCCGGCTAATTGTCGGAATGTATGTAAGCCAACCTTCACGCGCAAGCGCAGCCAGTTCGTCATGATAGACGCCGAATTCCGAAGAGCGGCTGGCACCGTGAATGACAGCCAGTTGATGGCCCGCTGACTTCCCGCGCTCGAGATCCACGCGAAGGGTCCTGGCAATGCTTACATACGGCGCAACGCCGGTGACGGTCGCGGACATCGCGTGAAATTTCATTCCGCTCGTTTCATCCAATGTGAACTTGCCGACCATCCGATTTCGGATCAACACCTCGTCCTGGACTTTCAACTCCCACAGCCTCGAGGTCAGCGCCCCCGCAGGCACCAGTTCGAGAAAGAATTCCAGAAAAGGCTCATAAGGTGATGAGACGATCGAGTAGGGACGCTGGATCAAATGATCGCCATCCGCCAGCGCGAGGGTCGCATATTGACCCGGTTGAAAGGTGAACGGACCTTCCGGACGAAATCGGAAGAGGCCCAGTTCCTCCGAGAAGTCTATTCTTTCAATCAGCCTGGCTCGCTGAAAATTCGGCCTGGACATCAATACTCTTTCTAATCCTTGAAGTCAGCTCCGCTTCGTTGGCTCGAGAATTGGTTAGTGAAGAGTGAAACGGTGATGATTCTATCCTCTACGGACGTCACTCGTGGCCGCCCCTTCTTTCGCATGAACTTTCCAGTGCGCGGCGTCTCAAATGCAATAACGGCGGCCACGAAATACGCCTTTCTGCGCGGCGGAATCAAGTGCGAAGGCGCGGCCGCGGAGGACCTCCCATACAATCTTGTTACGCAATCGAATGAAGCGCCGATCGTTCCGCAACTCTCGAAAGGCGTCCGAAGTTGTAGTAAGCCGCGCAGGCGCCTTCCGATGAAACCACGCACGAACCGATCGGAGTCTCGGGTGTGCAGGCGGTGCCAAAAACTTTGCACTCCCATGGGTGTGAAGTTTTACCCTGGGTATTCCGGGAATGGCTCCGAGCACCACTTCTTCGATGCTCGGTTGGTTAGCCGCGGTCATCGCGATTGTTTCGCCGTCGCAACCTAGTCCGGCAGTGAGCCAGAGGACTTCAAGGTCACTGGCCGTTTGAAACCTTCCGGTCTTGTCACGCTGATCACCTGCAATGGCTGTCATTAACGTTCGCCGATGTCACGTTGCGACGGAGACGTCCGCCGTGCCCTACTATGCATACTACGCCCGGTTCGAGCTTACGCAAACTCGATTCCCCAGCGTCGCCAGGCAAGGATGCCTCGATGGTGGTTCACTGAAGTGGCACGCGTCGAAGCTCTCTTTCACGATTCGCTGAACGAGCGCTTCAGTGACAATCGACCTTTCAACCTAACCTTTTTTCGCCAGTACGAAGTTCGGTTCGATATCAACGGGAACGTCCCCCAGTCCGTCGAGCGCCTTCTGCATCGCTGGTCTTATCACGCCGTACTTGTCGAGCATCGCCTTCGCCTTTTCATACGAGCCCTCCGCTTCCAGCGTGAGTATGTCACCGGCCAGTTTGCGGACCGCGTCTTTGATTTTAGCCGGGTCGATGCTGAATGTCCCCGCTTCATCCATCTTGATCCCGCCTTCATCGAGCAGGTAGTTGAATTGCATAGCCTGGCCTTTGCCGTGGGCTTCGGTTGTCCCGAAGCGCACCGAACGAAACGAGCTGGCGAGGTAGGTCGTGTACAGATCGCGCTCCATCGCGCGATCGACCCCGCCGTTATCGATTAAATATTGCAAAGCCCACAGCCCGGTGATGTCGGCCTTTGCCTCCTCAATGGCCGAGTAAAGCTCCTTCAATTCTTTTCTGACGTTGGTATCGCGACCCTGGACCTTGATGTTGTGAGGTCCGAGCCCGTGCATCAGCTCATGAGCGAGAATGTGTGTAAAAAAGGCGTCAAATGAAATTTGAGATTGCTGAGAAGGCGCCATAACTATTTTTGAGATCGGCACCAGGGCCTTGTTGAACTTTGCCTCCTGGACGTTTTTGAGCATTACGCGTTTCGAGCCCTTCTCCTTGACGACCTTTTCATCATTTGGAAGATTGAACGCGGCAGTTTGGACGCCGCGATTTCCGTCGCCCGAACAGAAGACGTTGTCCACCACTCGAATCGGAGAGGCCGCCCCGAGCTTTGGATTGCGATAGCGCGGATCGAAGGGCAGGTTGTTTTCAAGCTCTTGAAGGTGCCCGCTAAAGCTCCCGAGCTTGGCGGATTCGGCTTCGTCCCGAAGTGTAATAAAAGCCTCAAATGCCGCTTTGTAACCGAACAACTCGTCCTCATAGGTTTCATAAGGCCCGATGGTCACATCAATCGGCGCATCCAGGTCCATCCATGCGACATCGCTCGCGTAGTAATCATCCGACAGAAAAGCTTCCGCCCGTTTTGTCAGAAAGGCTTTCAGGGTCGGATTGTCGGTCAGCTCTGCGGCTTCTTTTAAGAGCTTCGATGCCGGCTCGAGGAACTCGCGATACTCTTCGTGATAAGGAACAATCATGAGTTTGCGATCCGGCCCACGTCTGATGACCGTAAAAAAGCCCGTTGCTCGCTGCTTGTCTTGATCTGAAAGCGTAGCCACCCAAGAGTTGAATTCATCTTTAGTCATGTCATCCGGGTAGAAACCGGCCTGCGGCGGCTTCTCGTGCGGGACGCCGTCGATGAACGGCTCATTCATATCCAGCCGCGACCACGGACCTTTGTTGATCATAAAATAATGCAACCGATCGCGGCCCTCGGGACTCGTGTCCGCCTCGAGTTTCGTGAGCAAGGCTTCATTGCCGCTCCAGACCTGGCGAAGGTATAACCGATCGAACAGTCTGGCGGCTTCGACGAGTTTGTCCAGAGCCTTCCGATCATTCTCGCTGAGGTGTGAAGTGTCCGCGGACAGAGCAGTCGCCGCGAATCGAGCGGTTCTGGCGGTCAAAGAATTGGCCGGAGCTTTCGATTCAGACACCTTCGGCTGCTCCTTCTGCGAAGTGCAACCCGCCATCGCAATGCCAATCGCCGTCGCGAGAATGCAGAGCTTCACGAATAATTTCATTGTTCACCATCCCGGAAATATTTAGCTGCGTTTTTTGAGCAGCGCGTCCGAATCTTTAAGGTGTTCTAAAGCGCAGCGGGAGCGTTTGTCAACTACACAGGTGGCTGCTGTCGACAGCAGACACGTAGATTGCTTAACACATAGTTGAGGGCACCTGCGTGCTGGTGTCTCCGAATTGGCTCGACTTATAGGCACTTGTCTGTTAACATCGGGCCGTAGTTCAGCAGATCGAATGCTGCTGTTTGGATTTGGCTTCAGGAGCCTCTGACCGTTTCGGAGAGCGTTTGACTCTGCTATTTCATCCTCTTTCCCGCAAAGCCTCGGAAGTTCCTAATAACCAGTTTTGGGAGAATTATGAGTAAGAAAATCTATGTCGGAAATCTGTCGTATCAAACGACGGAAGGCGACCTCAGCACCCTGTTTGAGCAGGTTGGTCAGGTTGATTCAGTAAATGTTATTACTGACCGGGACACCGGCCGTTCCAAAGGCTTTGCTTTTGTAGAGATGAGCAACGAGGATGCTGACAAGGCTATCACGCAGCTCAACGGGACAGAGGTCAACGGACGCACGCTCACCGTCAACGAAGCGCGGCCGCGCGAGGAACGTTCAGGCAATCGCGGCGGCTACGGCGGCGGACGGAGCAGCGGCGGCGGCGGCGGCCGTGGGGGATTCGGAGGCCGCTACTAGAGTCGGCCTGTCCGTAGAACGAGGGTGAGGGACGGGAGAAGATGAACGGAATAGTGAGTTGAATAACAGCTCTATTTTTTCGTCACCGAACGATGGTAATTCATCGCGCCTCCCGTCCAACTCTCCGTCAGTAATAAGCTGCTCGGCAACGATTGCACGGAATCACGTGATTTAAACACTCCGACCAATCCTTACCCTTCAGCAAAACATCCACATCAAACCACTGTTTCAACTAATACAATCGTTGGAGCAGTGCATCGAAAGAGAGATTCATGAGTTCAAACAGTTTTGGCAAGCTGGGCCTGCGGGCGCCGCTTGCAGATGCGCTAGAGAGACTAGGCATCACCGATCCAACAGAGATTCAAACGAAGACCATACCGCATGCTCTGGCGGGACGAAATATCATGGCGTCGGCGGAGACAGGCTCCGGCAAGACGCTGGCCTTCCTGCTGCCGATCATTCAACGGCTAAACGGTCACGGCGTGACTCGCGCGCTTGTGCTTGCTCCAACGCGAGAGCTTGCTCTTCAGATAGAAGCAAACGCAAAGCTCTACGGCCGTGCGCACGGGCTTCGCACGGTAGCGGTGGTGGGCGGCGAAAGCCTTCCCGGACAGATAAGGGCCCTGCGCGGAGGCATTGACATATTGGTGGCTACTCCGGGGCGCTTGAACGATTTGCTGGAGCGCGGCTCCGTTTCGCTCAAAGCCATTGAAGTCCTCGTTCTTGATGAAGCCGATCGCATGCTCGATATGGGCTTTCTTCCGCAAGTCAGGAGGATCATCAAGCATGTGCCACACAAGCGTCAGACGATGCTTTTGACGGCTACACTTTCAACGGAAGTTGAGCGCCTTGCACGCGAACTGCTTACCACATGTGTAAGGGTCGAAGCGACGCGTTCCGCAACTACAGTCGCAACCCTCACTCAAAAAGCCTTTGCCGTGCTGTCGCACGCAAAGACCCCCATGTTGCTCGCCTTGCTCAGACAGCACGCCGAGGACACATTTCTGGTGTTCACCCAAACCCGGCGCGGAGCCGATAGAGTGGCGCGAATACTGACTGCGAACAAGCACGAAGTCGTAACCTTACATTCTGATCGGAGCCAGTCGCAGCGCAACAAAGCCCTGGACAGTTTTCGTTCGGGTCGCGTGCGAGTGCTGGTAGCTACGGACGTTGCAGCTCGCGGCATCGACGTGGATGACATATCGTTTGTGGTCAACTACGAAGTTCCACCGACTGCTGACGACTACATTCATCGCGTCGGCCGCACAGCGCGGGCGGGCCGCGGCGGCTCGGCCCTTACGCTTGTGAGTCCCGAGGAGGAATCTACTCTGGCCTCGATCGAGCGAGCGGCGGGTATCAAGTTGGAACGGGCCAGGGTGACAGGGTTTACGGATGGGAGGTCGGAAGAGCAAATGAGATTAACCACCGAAATCGGCATGCTTCGCCGGTCTCAAACACGTTCGTTCCGGGCGACTCGGGCGTCGCGTTGAGGTCAATCACGGCGGCGATCTCTATTTGTGTTTCCGGCTCGAAGACTAAACACGGGAGGCCAGGTCAAAGCCTGGCCAAACGTGGAAACGAGGTGACATCATTCCAAAAGAAGATATGATTCCGGTAGATGGAACTGTGGTCGAGTGCATGGGGAACACCACCTTCAAAGTCAAAATAGGCGAGGGTCACGAGGTGTTGGCTCATTTGTCAGGCAAGATGCGCAAGCACTACATCAGAGTGCTCGCCGGAGACAGGGTGACCGTTGAGTTGTCGCCTTACGATCTGACAAAGGGCCGGGTGACCTTCCGTCATCGAAGCTAACTGGCGCCAGCGAATCGGTTGCCTGAACCTTGACCGAAGCAAAAGCGGAGTATAGTCTTTATGTATCTGCAATCCCGTAGAAAGCCGTCCGGTCTAAGTGGTAGCCGGTATGACTCCACGAAATGCCACTTGGTGGAGTGTCAATGCGGGCGCAAACAACCTCGATGACAATGTTCGAGTCCTTGTTTTCGCGTCCCCGTTCGTTTGGTGAGTTGAAATCGGGTTTTGACTTCTAACGATTAAGTTGCCCGACCAGCCCCACGCTATCAGCTTATGAAACTCAAGAGAACCTAGAGGAACCGAGAGTGAGATCAACACGATTGATAGATGAGCAGCCGTGGACGCGGCCCTGGTGGCAGTATTCCGAGGGGAACGGTCCTGTCTTATTCTACATAGCCATCATACACGTCCTTGCCGCGATCGGATTGATCTTATTCCCAGTGCCCAACTGGCGCGTGGTTGTAGCGGCGATCGCGGTGGCTTCAATCGGAGGAATCGGAACGACCGTGTGTTATCACCGATGCCTTTCTCACCGATCATTGCGGCTGAATCGCGTCGTTGAAAACATTCTCATTTTTTTCACCATCTTCAACGCCTCCGGTGAGCCGATGTCGTGGGTAGCTAATCATCGTCACCACCATGCCAAGGCGGACACCGCTGAGGATGTCTCCAGCCCGCGGCACGGCGGCTTCTGGTGGGCGCATATTCGATGGGTCTATCAATGGTCCGGTTCGGAAGTGCGGCGCTGGTGTCCTGATCTGGACAAGCCGAGATATCGCGTCTGGAGACGCATGCAGGTCCCCATCATTACTCTTTCCGTTTGCTTGTGGCTGGTGATGGGCTGGCAGGCTTTCTTCTGGATTGGCGCGATTCGTTTGGTTTACGCGCTGCATTTTCAGATGTTCGTTAACAGCTTGCTTCACATGACCCCCGGTCTTCCGGAAGGTGTGGACTCGAGCCGGAATATTTGGTGGCTTGGACCGCTCCAGCTAGGAGCCTGGGGAGAAAACTGGCATAAGAATCATCACTCAGACGCCAATGTTGCAAGGTTTGCCCGCAAGTGGTGGCAGATCGACCTCGGATGGTATTTGATCAGCGGCCTCAAAGCCGTAAAACTCGCAAGCGACGTTCGGCAACCAACTGTGAACAGAAGACCGCAGCAGCACGAAACGCAGGACGTGCCAACCAGAATAGCATCCGCGGACGCAAACGCTTGAAGAGTGCTCAACCGGCGTGGAACCAGAATGGAAACGCTCGATCAAAAATTACTGCAAACCATATTGGTGGAGATCGACAGTCACCTGAGTCGCGGGGTGTTGCCTGTCCACAACGGTCACTTGAAAGATCTTTCCGAAGAAGGGGATGTGTTGGAATATCTCCTTTTTTTGAAAAAGGAAGGACTGATAAGCGGCGACCTGGTAACCAAAGGCACAACCGGCACACCCTTCAGGATGACTAACATCAGGCTGACGTATCTGGGAGTCAGAGCCCTCAGGTCGTAGGGCCTGCGGTTGATTCCCGCGGCTGAGCCAGGGCCGGCCAAGTCTTGGAT
>JBASRM010000688.1:0-7456 GCA_049273835.1 Blastocatellia bacterium
GCATTTCTACTTCATAAACGTCTGCCATTTGTGCGGGCTCTCAATCCAATTGTTTGTTGTGCGCGCGATTATATCACAGCCGGATTTGGTTTCCGTTCGCAACTCCTATCACTCTGCTGTGCTAGAATCGAGAACATAGAGGAAGACCATGAGCGAGAAGATCAAGGTTTATCAGAAGCCTACTTGCAGCAAGTGCAGGGTGACGATGGGAATCCTGAAAGAGCGGGGAGCCGAGTTTGAGTCGATCAACTACTATGAGAACCCGCTCGACGCTTCAGAACTTCGCAAGCTGATCGATAAGCTCGGCATCACCCCGCGTCAGCTGCTGCGCAAAGGCGAGCAGGTGTTTCGGGACTTGAAGCTCGCCCAACGTGAGCTTTCCGATGATCAACTGATACAGCTCATGGTCGAAAACCCCGATCTAATTCAGCGTCCCATCGTGGTGCGGGGCAACAAGGCGGTGCTCGGTCGTCCACCCGAAAACGTGGACCAGCTTTTGTGAATGGTTGCGTGTCATCAATTCCCGGCTACCTCACACCCCAACGCCAAGCCTGTACTGAATTGCCATTAGACTGTCGGTTATACGGACGCCTGAAGCCACTTAGGGGCGCTAAAACTGCTGATTTAGAACACGGAATATTTTTTGCAGCGAGGTGAGCCCGGAGCGCGTCTTATCAATTGAAGGGATAAGTGAAAAACGGACGCGGTCCTGAATCGGAGAGGTCATGACAATGAAAATACTGGCATTCTTAAGAAATCACGCACACTACTGGGGAATCCCACATCCTCGCAACGTTGATAGTCGGCTGATTCAAACATGTTATGAATGTGGAGCCGAGCGCGAAGTCAAGATTGAACTGCGACCGTCGTTTGTAGAAGACATAACCGCACCGATACATGGTGACCATCTTGCCGCATGAGGACCAATAGTCCGGCTATAGTCGGGTCAGGGGGCGGTTGGAGCGACTGCGCCACGCTTTTTTATGTAACTTGTCCCGCACACCGAACAACTGGCTTGTTCGTTTGTTTGCGGGTCAATCGATAGATCGAGCTTAACGCCACACCGGCACATCCATCCTGCGACTCGGCCGGGATTTCCAACCACCATCGCATAATCCGGTACATCGCGAGTTACTACGGCGCCGGCTCCGATAAACGCGTACCGGCCCACAGTGTGACCGCAAATCACGGTTGCGTTCGCGCCGATCGAAGCGCCGCGCTTGACCAGCGTCCTGCGGTATTCGTCCTTACGCGAGACCTGGCTGCGCGGGTTAGTCACGTTGGTGAAGACCATCGAGGGTCCGCAGAACACATCGTCTTCCAGTTCAACCCCGGTGTACACCGAGACATTATTCTGAATCTTCACATTGTCGCCGATGACAACCTGAGGGGAGATGACTACGTTCTGGCCGATGTTGCAGCTGCGACCAATCTTCGAACCGGCCATTATGTGAGAAAAGTGCCAAATCTTTGTACCTTCGCCGATCTCACAAGGCTGGTCCACGTAGCTGGATTCGTGTACGAAATAGTCTATTTCCATGTACGCTCGGGAATATGCCGCAGCCTGTCCAGTCCGCCGTGCGTTCGACCTGCCTTTTCTACCGCAGGCCTGAGACGATAGGAGCCCGAACAATCTACGTTAGATCACCTCATAAGCTCATTGGCGTTCCGCCTTCTGCAAGCGACCGTTCGGCCGCGTCTAGCACTCGCAAGACCCGCAAGCCGCTTTCTCCATCGGTGAGCGGGCGCCGGCGACTGTTGATGCTTTCGAGAAACTGTATGCTCTGACGCCTAAGCGGTTCGGCATCGTCGAGCGCCTCCGCGATCCCTTCATTTTTCCTCGTGATCGGTTCTCCATCGACAAACTCGACGCCCTGGTCGTACACCACCAGCTTGCTGTCAATCCGAACGTCGTCAAACACCGCCATCCGCCTCGACCCAACAGCGACCAGACGTTGCTCTTTGTACGGGTGCAGCCAGCTCACGAAAATGTGCGCGCGGATGCCGTTCGGGAATTCGATATTTGTGACAGTCACGTCGGCTATGCTGGGTTGAAGATAAGCTCCCCCGATTGCACAGATCCGGTTGGGCCAGGCGCCAACCAGCCGAAGAATGATTGCAATGTCGTGCGGAGCGAAACTCCAAAGTATGTTCTCTTCCCTTCTCACCTTTCCCAAATTCAGCCTATTGGAATAGATGTAACGAAGCTCTCCCAGCTCTCCCGACAAGATAAGTTCACGAAGCCTCAACACTGCCGGATGATACTCGAGGAGATGACCCACCATGAGAATTGCGCCGCGTTTATCGGCAAGCTCGACCAGGCTGTGAGCTTCGGCGATGTTCAGCGTAAGCGGCTTCTCGACAAGCACATCCTTGCCTGCTTCGATCGCCGCGACCGCCATCTGATGGTGGGTCTCCGCGGGCGTAGCGATGACCACGCCGCGAATGCCGCTATCAACCAGGACCCGTTCAAAGTTGCGCTCTATGGGGATCGCCGGAAACTTTCGCATGACCTCGGCCAATGAGGATTCGCTTGTATCGCACACCATCCCAAGCGCGCCCAGCTCGTTGAAGTTTCGCACGTGGTTCATGCCCCAGTAGCCAGCCCCCACTACTGCAACCAGCGGCCTCCCGTCACTTCGTTCGGATCCTGTTTTCATTGATAAGACTAGATTGAACGGCCTTGACTTTAATATGTAATCTTTGCGACACCGGTTGAAGTCCGCTCTCGCTCGACCGGCCTTCAATGTAGAGTGCGATTGGGGTCATCGATGCCGAACACATCCCGATAGGCGACGGCAGACGCCGAGATCATCCACGGCAGAGTCACCAGCGCTCCTACTCCGCAACCCAGTAGCCCACCCCCGGCGATTGCGGCGAACACGAGTCCTACTACCCACCACATGAATGCGTCACGAGAAAAGACCAGTTTGGCAACCTGGTTTATCGCGTTGGCCACGTCCAGCCCGCGTTCGTAAACCAGCGACATCGTAAACCCGAGCATCAAGGATAGCACTGGAGTTGCAAAAGCGCTCACCAACCCAAAGAACGCATTGTTGTTCCCGATGCCTCCGAGCCCCACGTAAATCGCGCCAAAAATCAAGAAGGTCAGAAACGATTGAAGAAATCGCCCTCGCCAGTTGAACAGATCGCCTACCTCCGGCCTTTCACCGCGCATAGTCTTGAAGGCCATCCGGAACATCCCCATCAACATCGGGCCCGCGAGTATTCCCAGGGTTACCGCGCTCAACAGCGCCCCGATCAGCGTTCCTAATGACATCACCGCCCAATTCTCCTTGTACACTTGCCATCCTCCCGATAGCCAATCGCCAAGTGAGATATGGGGCGCCCCAGCTTGCGGCGGCGGTTGGTAAGCCGCCGGCGGAGGTGGCGGGTAATAGACCGACGGCATCTGGCGCGGATATGATCCTCCGGTCGGTGCTGTTGGTCCGGGCTGAACGGGAATGGTGGGGCGTTGCGATTCGGGGTTCGGTTCCGGGCTCAAGATCCACGCCGTGGCATCCTCGCCGCGCAGGTCCTGAGGCATACCGCATTGACGACAGAATTTCTCATCGTCTTCAACGGCCCGCCCACAGTTTGGACACCACTTAGCCATCCTTCTCGCTCCGTCTCTCGCTAACGAGATAGCCTCGCCTCTGGATTGGGAGGTGATACCGCCTCGCTGAATCACAAAGTCGCTGTTGCATCAAAGATACAGATCCATTTTACTTGATTGTCGTCGTTCGCGGGCCACTAACGATCCTGCCGATGTCGAAGTGTGCTTCGCTTGTCTTATCGAAGTGGTCGCGCACCATGCCAGCATTTTCAGCGGCGGTGATCACAACCATGCCGATTCCCATGTTGAAAGTGCGATACATCTCGCGCACAGGAACATTCCCGATTCGCGTCAACAATTCGAACACAGGAAGGATGGGCCACGAACCGGCATCGATCTGGGCGGCGGTGCCCTCAGGCAAGATGCGCGGAATGTTCTCCAGCAATCCACCACCTGTGATGTGTGCCAGCCCTTTTATCACACCCGATTCAAGCAAGCCATCCAGAGCGCGGAGATAGCTGCGGTGCGGTTTGAGCAATTCTTGAGCGGCGGTGCAGCCAAGCTCCTCAATTTGAGTGTCCAATGCATATCCGCCAACTTCGAATACCAGCTTTCGAGCAAGGCTGTAACCGTTAGTATGCAGACCAACAGACGGCAACCCGATCATCACATCGCCGGAGTGGATGCGCGAGCCGTCGATAATCAACGCGCGATCAACGACCCCGACTATGAACCCTGCAACGTCATATTCACTCTCGGCGTAGAAGCCTGGCATCTCAGCAGTCTCTCCGCCAATCAGCGCGCAACCAGCTTCTTTACATCCGCGAGCCAGCCCTTCTACCAGCGACGCGATGGTTTGAGGCACAAGCCGTCCCGATGCGATGTAATCAAGAAAGAACAGCGGCCGAGCACCTTGAACCAGAATGTCGTTCACGCAATGGCAAACAAGATCGTAGCCAACCGTGTCGTGAGTGCCGGTCATGAAGGCAACACGCAGCTTGGTGCCTACTCCGTCAGCCGACGATACCAGCACAGGCTCTTTCATTTGAGAAAAGTCGGCTCGAAACATTCCTCCAAACGAACCAATTTCAGTCATCACATTCGGGGTAAAAGTCGCGCGCGCTAACAGCTTGATGCGATCCTTTGCGTCATTGGCGGCGTCGATGTCCACGCCCGCATCGCGATAACTGATTTGCTCTTTCATTTACACCTTTGCCTTCGACAATGCTGACCAATCATTCTGGGGCGGATGCACCAGAGAACATGAGCGTATAGAACTCGCGTCGCCTAAATGCCTCAATCAATTCCAAGCTGGGTTCTCCGTCCCCGCGTTATCTTTCCAAAAGGGTGTCCACGCAAGCGCTACGACTTGAACCGAAATATTCGCTTTCTTGGCTTTTATGGGAATCGATTCGAGTGGTTCGCTTTGAGCATCAACCTTCGATTCGAGAACCTGGATTTCAGATTGAAGTTGCGCCTCGAGATCCGCAAGCTGCCCCTGTAGTGATTCAACGGATTCCTGGGCGCGGCCGATGTCCTCTTTCTCTTTCATTGACCGGCTCACTCCGCGCGCAGCCGTTGCCGCGCGCCCCATCGTTCCGATGCTCACGGCCTTGCGACCTAGCAATGCGCCCAGAAGTGTTGACCCGAACGAAATGGCGGTCTGTAGTTTTTGCTGGCTCGCTTGCGCGGACTCCCTTTCGACGGCCTGTTCCGCGCGCCGAATACGCTCCTGCAGCGCCCCCATCTTTGGCGCGTATTTCTTACGGAGTTGTTCAATCTGGCTGTCTCGTTGTTCGCGGGTTGTCTGCTGCAGTCTTACTCGGAAGTCGCGCTCGGCCTCTCCCGGCTTGGACACTTCGCCGGTACTCAGGCTCTTTAACAGTTCCAGCTTCTGGTTTCCATACAACCAGGCGACGAATTGTTTGCTCCACTCTGCGTAGCTCTTCGGCTTTCCCGCAACCTGGGGGGCGTCTTCAAATTGAGCGTCCTCGGCCGGCTCCTTTTCCAAATCGGAGACCGCGACGCCGGCCTCTTGCGCCTCGTCCCAGCTAACCGGTACGGCTTGATCAGTGATCGCGGCGATGCAAACTACATCGTGTGATTCGTCGACTCCCAATTTTGTGTCGGCAAAACGAACTGTCCCGGCGCCAAGAATCATGGGCCGGTAGAGAAGTGCGTTTCCTTCCGGGGGATTTCCGCGCGCGGGGATAAAGAACTGGGGAACCCCAGGCGGAATAGCTGGCCGCGCCGATGACGCGTCCGATGAGGCTTTAGCTACCGGCTTAGCCGTGGAGGCCCCCCCAGCCGGACCCGATTCAGCAATCGGGCCTTGCGACGAGGACGCCGCCTTGATCGGGTCCACCAGGATCCTAATCTGGTTTCGCGTCAGCGGTCCGCGCAAGTAAGACATAGTCCAACGCGTCTGAAAGACTTCGGGCGCATCTTCGTGCGTGTTGTTCATCAGGAATACTCTGCTTCCCAATCCGGCCAGTGTTTCCTCCATCTCCCGCCGATTGAAGCCGGACCCCTGGGTGGCTGCCGCGCCTTCGAGTCCTTCGAGCACTCGTTGTTTGTCGCGCTCGGTCTGCAGCCTTCCGATAAACCAGGTGCCGGTGTTGGCGAGACCCTTGTAATCGAGATCAACCGGGTTCTGAGTGGCAAGCACGATCCCGAGTCCAAACGCTCGAGCCTGTTTTAACAAAGTGAGAAGCGGGAGCTTTGAGGGTGGGTTCGCAACAGGCGGGAAATAACCGAAGATCTCATCCATGTACAGGATCGCGCGCAAGCTCGTGGTTCCGGATTGAGCTCGCATCCAACCGAGGACCTGATTAAGCAACAGCGACACAAAAAACATCCGCTCGGCGTCGCTCAGATGGGCGATTGAAAAGATCGATACGCGCGGCTTGCCGGTGGGACCGTGCAAAAGCTGGCCTATGTCAAGCGGTGCGCCTTCCATCCACGTTGCAAACCCAGGCGACGCGAGAAGATTGTTAAGCGCCATCACCAGTCCGAATCGGTCCTTCGACGGATAGAAGGATTCGAGGTCGAGCACGCCGATCTTGCTCATCGGGGGATTCTGAATTTGCTGAATCAGCGCTGCCAGATCCAGGTCTTGGCCCTGACTCCAGGAGGAATTGAGGATTGTAGATAACAATATGTGCTCGCGGCTCTGAATCGGATCCGCTTGAATTCCAAGCAGACCAAGCAAACTCGTTGCCGTCGTGTTGATCCGGTCGCGAAGCAGCTCGGCATCATCCAGCACCGCCTGGTCGGGCGCGCCGAATGATTTGAGAATCGACACCGGAATGCCGGCATTAGAACCAGGAGTGTAGATCGCATACTCTGCGGAATCTTTTAGCCGCTGAATCCGATCGCCGCTCTGTCCCCACTCCGAAAGCCCCTTCGTCCAAAGTTCGGCTTGCTGGGCCGCGTACTCGCTGCCGGAGAGATTCTTCTTTTGCGCGTCCTCGTCGTTTATCCAGGGCTCGAAATCCGCACCAGTGAGTTTAGGAAAGGTAAGCAGCAGGTTCGAAAGATCGCCTTTCGGGTCGATGATGATTGAGGGAATGCCATCGATCGCAGCTTCCTCGAGCAATCCAATGCATAAACCAGTCTTGCCGCTCCCAGTCATTCCGACGCAGACGGCGTGAGTGACCAGGTCTTTGGAGTCATAGAGAATGAGGCCATCCTTTGGCTTCTTATTCTTTAGATCATAAGGACGCCCCAAATAGAAAGCGCCTAGCTTTTCAAAGTCTTCCACGTCCATTCCTCCTTCCTGGTTTACGAAGATTGCCCGTGGCCAAGCATCCGGTGAAATCATATATGCGGAGTTAGGTTGAAGCAACGCACACACGAATGCGCTTCGATTGTTCTTCATCCACATATGCAACTTCGTGT
>JBASRM010000690.1:0-28309 GCA_049273835.1 Blastocatellia bacterium
TGACAGCACGGTCACCATTACCGCCCGCGTAGTTGATATCCGAGAGGGCCGGCTGGTCGGAAAAGAGTACAACCGCGGAGGCCCGCTCGTTGATCTGCAGAAGCTTCAGGGCGATCTCGCGTACGAGATTCTCTATCAGCACAACCAGGCGCTGCCGTTCTCGCGCGATCAGATAACAACCGACGCGACCCAGCCGCCGATCGGAGCGTTCGAGAATTTCATCAAAGGAACGTTGACCCGCGACCGCGAAGCGCGTCTGGGCTTCCTGGACCGCGCAATCAAGGAATATTCCGAAAAGACAAAAACCAATTATGTTGCCGCGCTATTCGAGTTGGGCCGTATTCGATTCGAAGCAGCCGAATACAAAGAAGCGCTCGAACAGCTTGTGTTAGTCGACGAAAAGAACCCTCGTTACGATGAGGCCCAGTTTTACATCGGAGTAGCTCAAGACGGGGTTGGCCAGCTTGAGCCGGCCCTGGCGACACTGAAGAAGCTGGCGGCAAGAGTACCGCTGTTTGAGGTGTACAATAACGTCGGCGTGTTGCTCATAAAACAGAAGCAATATAAGGAAGCCATAGATCACTTGAAGCCGGCGTCGGACGCCGCCCCGCGCGACACCGATACGTTGTTCAATCTGGGCTACGCGTACTTCCTGGCAAAAGACAACACAAACGCAGCCGTGACGCTCAAGAACGAAACCAGGGTTCAACCTTCGGATGGTGAAGCCTTCTACATTCTGAGCAAAGCCCTGGCTGCTGAAGGCGACAAAGCCGGTGCCGTGGCTGCATCGGATCAATCGAAGAAGCTTCTGCCAACCTTCGCGCAATGGGAGACGAAGGGTGTTCCCCCGCTCGCCCGGCTGAAGACAGCTTTCAGCAAGATCAATTACTATCGTTACAAACGCGAGCAGGACGATCGGCTCAACAGTCAAACACAAATCAGCAGCCAGCCACCGCAAGCCGAACAGCTCCTGGAAACGGCCAGGAGCGCTTTCATCGCGGGCCGTGACGAGGATGCGCTGACCGCGGTTGGCAAGCTGCTGCAGGTTGCTCCCCAAAACTACGATGCGCACTTGTTGATGGGTCGCGTCTATGAGCGCAAGGGCGATTTCGAGCGAGCGGTGAACGCTCTGAAGGCGGCGGTGTTTTGGAACCCCAGACTGGTAGCCGCGCATGTTTTGCTCGGACGGATTGCGGTTCTGAAAAACGACTGCGCCTCTGCCCAGTCATCGTCAGATAAGGCGCTTCAGATCGACCCAAATGATCAGGACGGGCAGGCGCTCAAACGATTGATTGAACAGAAATGCAAAACCGCCAGCTAAGAAGCAGGCTATTCACGGGCGATTCCGCCAATTGCTTCTTGTTATTGTGCCGCTCAATCAATTTAACCGAAGCGCGGCCGTTCAACTCACCTAAGCGCGTCCCACCAATCAATAAATGCGGCTTCGTTGTGCGACTGCTCGCCCTGTGTTAGTTTCCGATTTATGAGCAAACAGTTCTCACTCGGAGGTCTGCAGCGTGTCGAGTTCCAATATTGACTCGGTTCTTCAGGAGACTCGCGTCTTTGAGCCTCCGAAGCAGTTCCGCGAACAAGCACACATCCGGAGTCTCGAACAATACCAACAACTCTACCGCGAAGCCGAAGAGGATCCCGAGACATTCTGGGGCCGTATCGCGAGCGACCTGCATTGGTTCCGTAAGTGGGATTGCGTGCTGGAGTGGACTGCCCCCTGGGCGAAGTGGTTCGTCGGCGGTCAGATCAACATCTCTTACAACTGTCTCGATCGGCACGTCGCCACCTGGCGCAGGAACAAGGCCGCGATAATCTGGGAAGGCGAGCCGGGCGAAGTTCGCACTCTCACCTATCAACAACTGCTGATCGAAGTCTCGAAGTTCGCCAACGTATTGAAGTCGCTTGGGGTACAAAAGGGCGACACCGTCGCGATCTACATGGGAATGACTCCCGAGCTGCCTATCGCAATGCTCGCCTGCGCGAGAATTGGCGCGACTCATTCAGTGGTTTTCGGGGGCTTTTCATCCAACGCGCTCGTGGATCGAATCAACGATGCGCAATGCAAGGCGGTCATCACCCAGGACGGATCTTACAGGCGCGGCGGGGAGATACCTCTCAAGGCAACGGTCGATGAAGCTTTGCCGGCTTGTCCTTCCGTCAAGAGCGTCGTGGTGTACAAGCGCACCGGCTCGGAAACCAAAATGGAATGGGGCCGCGATCACTGGTGGCATGATGTTATGGCGGACGCTTCGGATCACTGCGAAGCCGAACCTCTCGACGGTGAGCATCCGCTTTACATCCTTTACACCTCGGGGAGCACTGGTAAGCCAAAGGGTGTAGTTCACACCACTGGTGGTTATTCCGTCGGGACATACATAACCGCGAAGTGGGTGTTCGATCTTAAGGACGAAGATGTTTACTGGTGCACTGCCGACATCGGATGGGTAACCGGACACAGTTACATCGTGTATGGACCGTTGCAAAACGGCGTGACTGCGGTGATGTATGAGGGCGCCCCAAATCACCCCGAGCCCGACCGGTTCTGGCGGATGATCGAGCGGCACAAGGTCAACATTTTTTACACCGCGCCGACTGCGATTCGAGCATTCATGAAATGGGGCGAGCGCTGGCCACGACGCTACGAAATGAACAGCCTCAGACTGCTGGGCACGGTGGGCGAGCCGATCAACCCCGAGGCGTGGATGTGGTATCGCGAAGTGATCGGGCGAGAGCGCTGCCCCATCGTGGACACCTGGTGGCAGACCGAAACGGGGATGATAATGATCACACCGCTTCCGGGAGCTATCGCCACGAAACCGGGCTCCGCCACAAAACCGTTTCCCGGAGTGATCGTCGATGTGGTAACTCGGCAGGGTCAAACAGTTCCGCCGGGTTCGGGAGGTTACCTGGTTATCAAACGCCCCTGGCCTGCGATGCTGCGAACCATATTCAATGATCCGGATCGCTATGTGAGCCAGTACTGGTCGGAGATACCGGGTGTCTATTTTGCGGGCGACGGCGCGCGAAAAGACGCGGACGGCAATTTCTGGATCATGGGGCGTGTCGATGATGTGATAAACGTATCGGGTCATCGGCTTTCGACGATGGAGGTGGAATCGGCTCTGGTGGCCCATCCTAAGGTAGCCGAGGCGGCGGTCGTCGCGAGACCGGACGAGGTGAAGGGCCAGGCTATTTCGGCGTTCATAACGCTAGAGCTAGGCAACGATCCCTCGGACGGGTTGAAAGAGGAACTGCGCCGTTGGGTCGCCAAAGAGATAGGCGCGCTCGCCAAGCCCGATGACATTCGCTTCAGCGAAGCGTTGCCGAAAACGCGAAGCGGAAAGATCATGCGCCGCTTGCTCCGCGAGATCGCTTCGGGCGGCGAGGTTCGGGGAGACACCACGACCCTCGAAGATTTTGGCGTGCTGGCGAAGCTAAAGGAAGAAGAGGAATGAGAGCGGAGGAGCGCGGGAGCAGAAGGGCAGAGGAATAGCTCACTCTCGCCTCTGCTCCTCTGCTCCTTCGCTCCTTTGCGTATGTTGACTGTTTCCCTAATGTTGTTCGATCTCGACGGAACGCTCATAGATTCGAAGACCGACTTAGCCAACTCGATTAACTTGATGCTGGCCGACCTCGGGCGTAGGGCCTTGGAAGAAGCAACAGTTGGGGGCTTCGTCGGTGATGGCGTGCGCATGCTCGTTTATCGCTCGCTTACCGCCACTGATCCCAATCATCAACCGCCAACCGAAGAGCTCCACACCAAGGGAATCGCTTTGATGCACCAGCACTATGCCGCCGAGATGCTGAGGACTACCAGGCTTTACCCCGGAGTGCGTGAAACCCTGGACCACTTCAAGAGCAAGCGCAAAGCGGTTGTAACAAGCAAAGAGGTGCGCTTCACAAAGATAATTCTCGAGCATTTCGGAATTGCCGGCTGTTTCGATGCCATCGTGGGAGGCGACACCACACCGGCGCGAAAGCCGGACCCGAGACCGGTGATCGAGGCTGTCAGATTGCTACGTGACCCGACTATCGATCCAGCCAACGCCGGTGTGACGGACTCGCGGGCCGGTGTTGTTATGGTGGGCGACAGCGAAAACGACATCAACGCCGGCCGCGGAGCCGGCACCCGAACTTGCGCGGTCACTTTTGGATTCCGTACCGCTGCGCAGCTACTCTTGGCCAGTCCGGATGTGATAATCGACCGGTTCGAACAACTAATGGAAGCCTTCTGTTAGATGGCGCGGCGCCGCGAAGCCGCTCGAAGAGTGAACGGTCCCTACCACCTGGGCGGAGCAGATTGGCGGACGGGGCGCAGCATCATATTAGCGAGAGCCGGTGCGGGGACAGCACGAGGAAACGCGAGTGATTGATGCTACTGAGGAGATCATCGACCGGGCGCGCAAGATCAAGATGCTGATTCTTGACTGCGACGGCGTGTTGACCGATGGGCGAATCATTATGTTGCCAGACGGTGACGAGACCAAAGCCTTCGACGTCAAGGATGGACACGCAATTGTGATGGCTGAGCGCGCAGGACTGTCGATCGCGATCATTTCGGGGCGCAAGTCGTCGGTCGTGCGCGCCCGCGCGGCAGAGTTGCGCGTCTCCCACTTGCATGAAATGGCCTGGGTAAAGACGGAGCCTTACGAGAAGATCCTCGCCGAGGAAGGATTGAGCGAAGAAGAAGTTTGTTACGTCGGCGACGACGTAGTGGACATACCTCTGTTGCGGCGCGTGGGTCTGGGCATTTCAGTCGCCGATGCTGTTGAAGAGACCAAGCAGCACTCACACCTGGTTACCACGCGCGCGGGCGGTCGCGGCGCGGTTCGCGAAGTGATCGAGTTTATCCTGAAATCTCAAAATAAGTGGGACGAAGCACTCGAGGGCTATTTGGGTTAGACAAAGCTGTTCGGGAGAAGCTTCGCTCCGGTTGCGTAGCCTCACGCATATTTCAAAAACTGCGCTTAAAATTGACAAAGCCATCCTCTCAGTCCACAATTCACCACCAGCCATTCTCCTACGAAAGGTTTCGAATGCATAAGAAGTTCGCCGCGCCGGTCGCTTTGTTGCTTGCGGCAGCCTTGTTTGCGGCTACAGTGACTGTAGCGTGGCAGGGTCCGGCCTCGATCGCAAAACCGGATGCTGCTGCGCTGAACTCGACCGAAGAAATACTCAAAGCTGTCAGCCGGCTGCGCGCTCTGGACATCAAGCAAGTTGTCAAAAGCTCGTTTAAGACCAAGGACGAGATCGAAGTGACGGTTGTAAGGGACCTGGATGAGAGCACCACCCCCGAGGAGTTCCAAGCCACCGAGAAGACGCTCATAAAGCTTGGGCTTATAAGTAAGGACTTCCGGCTGCGTGACTACGTCGTTCAACTGTTGCGCGAACAGGTGGCTGGTTTCTATGAGCCAAAAACAAAGGAGTTTTATCTCGCGGCGTGGCTCCCGGTGTCGGACCAGAAACGAGTGATTGCTCACGAACTTGTGCACGCGCTGCAAGACCAGCATTTCGACTTGCGCCGCTTCGAACGCTGGCCTAAAGGCGATTCTGACGCCGAACTTGCGGCTCACGCTCTCGTCGAAGGCGAGGCCACTCTGGTTATGATCGAGTACGATTTGGAGCAGCAAGGCATGAAGCTCGACGTCGCAAAGATTGGCGCGCTGGCCGACAGTTTGATCGAGCAGGACAGCGACAGCGACTCAAAAAGCTATCCCGTGCTGTCGAGGGCGCCGAGGGTCTTGAAAGAGAACTTGCAGTTTCCATATTTGTATGGCGCGGGTTTCGTGGGTGCTGTGTTGAAGAACCGATCGTGGCAAGGATTGGACGTTACCTACCATAGTCTGCCTGCCTCGACTGAACAGATTATGCACCCGGACCGATTTTTGGCTCGAGACAATCCAATAAAAATCGAGTTGGCGGATCTCGCAGCATCACTCGGGGCCGGCTGGAGCAAGGCGGACGCGGATATCAACGGCGAGTTCGGATACCTGGTTGCGCTGGCGGAGTTCTTACCGAAGGGCGCGGCAAAGACTGCTGCCGCGGGCTGGGGAGGCGATCGGTACGCGCTGTATGAGAACAAATCCACTGGCGGGGTCCTGCTCGCACAATACACCACCTGGGACAGCGATAAGGATGCGAAGGAATTCTTCGATGCTTACTCGGAACGCTCCGAGAAGCGATACAAAGTCGGTCCGGCTGATTCGATGGCCCAGCAACGCGTTTACGATACTAACGAAGGACTTGCTTCCATCGAGCTCCGCGGCAAGGATGTCGTCATGCTCGAAGGCGCTCAGAACCGGGAGCAGTTGGCGCGAGCGTCAGCGAGCATATGGAAAAGCAAGAAAATGCCGATGAGCGGCAAGTGACCCGATTAACGCTCGACCTGATATCGAGATCGTTGTCCGACCTTTTTACAAATCCGGGCTTTCTTCATTAATTTCACACACCAGGTAGTTCAGAGGTATCTCAATGATTCCCAGACGATCACTGTGTCTTTGTCTAATCCACGCCAGCATGATGTTCGCAGCATTACTGATCTGCCCAACAGGGATTGCCGGCCAAACTACATCGACTCCACCTGTGCGGTTAGCAAAATCTGTACGTCTCGAGAAGCTCACCGGTGACGTCGTTGCGGCAGCAGTCGCACAGTTCGGCCCGGGCGGTCTGACCGCGGACAAGATCGCGCTTACCATTGTTGACCTTAACGACCGCGATCATCCTGCGTGGGCAAGTCGCCGCGGGCAGAATCAGATATATCCCGCAAGCGTTGTGAAGCTTTTCTATCTCGCCGCTGCGCATCACGAAATGGAAACTGGGGTGTTGAAGCAAACGCCCGAGCTTGAACGCGCGCTCCACGATATGATCATTGAGTCATCCAATGACGCCACCCACTATGTCGTCGATGTTCTGACCGGTACAACCGCCGGGCCAGAGCTCGATGAACCCGCCCTTCGCGAGTGGATGAACAAACGCAACGCAATGAATCGCTACTTTGCGAGCCTCGGCTACGAAAAGATAAACGTCAATCAGAAGACCTGGTGCGAAGGCCCGTATGGGCGCGAACGCCAGGGACTTGGTCCGAACTTTGAATATCGCAACAAGGCAACGACCGAAGCAGTCGCCCGGCTAATCTACGAGATTGTCAGCGGCCGCGCGGTCTCGCCAGCTCGGAGCCTGGCGATGATGAGACTGATGCGTCGCGACCCCCAATCGAAGAGCGATGATCCCGACGATCAAGCGACGAAGTTCGCTGCGAAAGGACTACCGGCCGGCTCCGAGTATTATTCGAAAGCGGGATGGACCTCCAGCACTCGGCACGATTCGGCTTACGTGAGATTGCCGAACGGCGCCGAGTACATCCTCGCGGTCTTCACCGTTGACAATAGCAAGCAAGCCGATATCATACCGTTCGTGTCACGCATGATCGCCGACGACTTCTCGCGAACGCCGCCTGCTGCTGACCTCGCGATCATTAATGGACGCATCTGGACCGGAAGCAAATCTCAACCATGGGTTGAGGCCGTTGCGTCGCGCGGTGAACGAATCATCGCGACTGGCTCGAATGCTGAAATCAAAAAGCTAGCCGATGACAGGACCCGCGTGTTGGACCTCGACGGCAAGCTTGCGTTGCCGGGATTCATAGACGATCACACTCACTTCATCGAGAGCGGGTTTCATTTGCTCTCGGTCGACCTTCGCGACGCGGCCACCCCGACTGAGTTTGCTCGGCGTATTAAGGACCACGCCGCGAAACTTCCCGCCGGGCGCTGGATCACTGGCGGCGATTGGGATCACGAGCGCTGGCCGGATGCATCCCTCCCAACCAGGGAGCTGATAGATCGATACACGCCCAACAATCCGGTGTTCGTGTCGCGACTCGATGGACACATGGCGTTAGCCAACAGCGTTGCGCTTCGAATGGCGGGGGTCACTCGGGAAACCAAAGACCCGCCCGGCGGAACGATCGTACGCAACGAGGCGACCGGCGAGCCGACTGGTGTTCTCAAGGATGGCGCGCAGAGCCTTGTCTATCGACTGATCCCCCAACCGTCTGAAAACGGGCGCGATGAAGCGCTGAAAGCATCGCTTGCGGAAGCGGCTCGCGTCGGAGTCACTTCCATTCAAGATATCACTCCGTGGGATGATTACGAGGTTTACAAGAGGTTTCGCGATGCGGGCCGGTTAACTGTTCGGGTCTATGCTCGCACTCCTATGAGCCTGTGGAAACGCCAGGTAGAGGTTATCGATCGGCAAGGGGTCGGCGATGATTGGGTTAAGCTCGGCGGACTGAAGGCGTTTATGGATGGATCGTTGGGCTCCACCACCGCCTTGTTCTTCGAGCCGTTCGCGGATGCGCCGAACACCTCCGGGTTGATGGTTGACGACAACATACCCGAAGGCAAGCTCAAGCAGAATATCAAGGAAGCGGACAAAGCCGGCTTGCAGTGCTCCATTCACGCCATCGGCGATAAAGCCAACAACATTCTGCTGAACTATTTTGAAGATGTCGCCAGGGAGAACGGCCCGCGCGATCGCCGCTTCCGCATCGAGCACGCGCAGCACCTGCTTCCCTCGGACATCCCGAGATTTGAAAAACTCGGCGTCATCGCCTCGATGCAACCGTATCACGCGATCGACGACGGCCGGTGGGCCCAGAAACGCATTGGCCCGGTCCGAATCAAAACGACTTATGCGTTCCGTTCGCTGCTGGACTCAGGTGCAACGCTGGCTTTCGGCTCCGACTGGTACGTTGCACCGCTCTCGCCGATACTGGGAATCCACGCCGCTGTGACGCGCCAGACTATCGACGGCAAGAATCCGCAGGGGTGGGTTCCCGAGCAGAAGATATCGGTCGACGAGGCGGTTCGAGCTTACACAACCTCTTGCGCTTATGCCGAGTTTGCCGAGAAGAACAAAGGTTCACTCGAAGTAGGAAAGCTCGCCGATATCGTGGTTCTCTCACAGGATATTTTTAAGGTCCGGCCTGATGACATTCGAAAGACAAGCGTCGTCCACACCATCGTCGGCGGCCGGGTGGTCCACGGCAAGTGAACGGTTTAGAGCATCGGTTAGGGGATTGCGTTGTTAAAGTTATCCGCTTCGGTAAGAGTAGTTAACACCTTAGCGCAGGATTGAGCCACTTTTTTTATGACAAAACTCGCTCGCGTTCTCGGACTTCGAGATCTTACGCTGCTTACGATTGGGTCGGTGATCGGCTCAGGGATTTTCCTGGTGCCCGGTGAGGTCCTTAGACAGGCCGGCGGGCAGGTCGGCCCTGCGATGCTGGTCTGGTTGGTGGGCGGTGTGCTGTCGCTCCTGGGCGCGCTGACTTACGGAGAGCTTAGCGCGGTGAACCCCAAAGCCGGCGGCCTCTACGTCCACATTCGCGACTGTTTCGGGCGGCTTCCGGCGTTTCTGTTTGGCTGGACACTGTTCTTCGCCATGAATGGAGGAACCGTAGCGACCCTTGCGGTAGCATTCAGCACGACCCTGTCGAAGATGGTTCCGATGTCGGGGGCGATGGGCAAGGTAGTTTCGATCGCGATGATCGCTGTGCTGACAATTGTAAACATCAAGGGTACTCGCGACAGCGCGAACTTGCAGAACTGGACGACGGCGATAAAAGCTGGCGCGATTCTGCTGATGGCCGTCGCGCTGCTCGCCGCCGGGCGCGGCTTCTCCACATCGGACGTGGCGATCTGGCCAAGCACTTTCAGCGGCTCGCTGGTCTCAGGGTTCGGCCTCGCGATGATTGGTGTGCTCTGGGCTTACGAAGGATGGCAATACGTGACATTCAGCGCGGGAGAAGTCGTCAACCCGCAGCGCAACTATCCGCGCGCGCTTTTCGTTGGGACGGCCGCCTTGATTCTTATCTACTTGCTCGCGAATGTAGCATACATAGCTGCACTAGGAACGGCGGGCGTAGCTGCCTCTACGAGCGTCGCCGCCGAGTCTCTGACCGCTGTGATCAATCCCACCGCTGCCCGGCTGATCGCCGTCACGATTTTGATCTCGGTGTTCAGCGCCGCTAACAGCAACGTTCTGACATGCCCGCGAGTTTATTATGCGATGGCCAATGACGGGCTGTTCTTTCGAAAGCTTGCAGAGGTGCATCCACGTTTTGGCACACCGGCATTCGCGATAATAGCGGGTTCGCTGTGGGCTATGTTGCTCGCTCTCGCGGGCACGTTCACCGAGCTGCTCACTTACGTCATCTTTTGCGGTTGGATATTCTACGGTCTGTCCGCGGCTACCATCTTCGTATATCGCAAGCGTCTTCCTGATGCGAAACGCCCTTATAATGTTCCAGGTTACCCGTGGACGCCGATGCTTTTTATCGCTGCGGCCGCGGTGCTGGTTGTCAATACGCTGGTCAACAATTTGCGGGACCAACCTGGAAAGACCGCGGTTGCACTCGGTACCATCGCCTTGGGTCTACCCGCTTATTTCATCTGGCGATCGCGCAATGCGAGCGTTGTCGATGAACTAAGTTCAGAAGCAGGTTGATCGGCCAACGCTCAGCTCTTGAGTGGTTTTCCGAGGGTTACTGAAGGCTCAGTGCTTGAGCTGAGGCCTAGTGATGCATTCCGTGCATCATTCCCAATCAGGTCACCATATCGTATAACGCTCTCTCATATGAGGACCGCCTTGCCAGCGCCTAAACCCTTGTAAGTACGAATTTAAAGCAGGCAAGTAAACTCTTCTCTCTGACCAGGCATCGCTAATATATGAACCCGGTTCAGGCATCGTTGTTGCTGCAAAGGTACAGTAGTCTTGTACAGAGTTCAGGGTTCAGGGGGAAGAAATGTTTCAACGAATATTAAAGCCGTTATCGAGCGTTTCGCCACGCGTAGCAATTGTAGCTGCGTTGATTACAATAGTCGCGGTATCGGGGGTTGCCCTGTTGCTCACCCGAGGCGGTCCGAACGCTGATGCGAATAGTTTGGTACAGCCTTATGCAGCCCGCATTGATCGAGTTGAGGGGAGTGTGGGATTAGCTCCCGTAAAGGACGAGGAGGGTCAACTCGAATGGACCGAAGCCACGGTTAACTCACCTATCAGCATCGGCGACCGCATTTACACTCGTGACGGCGCGCGGGCATCGATCGCGCTAACCGGACATGATTATGTGCGGTTGAACTCCGGAACGTCGCTCGACGTCCTCTCGCTCGAAGACCACCGAACCCAACTCGCTCTCAGAAGCGGATCAGCCTTATTTGACGTTGGGCCGCTCGAATCGGACGAGCTATATGAGGTGGCAACGCCATGCGGAGCGGTGGATTTCACTGAACCGGGCCTCTATCAAGTCGGGATGGATGGAAACAACGCTATCATCTCGGTGCTGAGCGGTCTCGCCCAGGTAGTCGGACGGGAAGGATCCGGGTACATAAGCAAGGGCCAGGTGTTTACGTTAGTTGGAGCAGCCGCCGCAGAAGCGCTGGCCTCGAGACTGACTCCTGATCTGGCGGGCAGTATCGTCGACGGCTACTATCGTGACAGATACCCCAACACCTACGACGGTCGTTATCAGAGCTACGATGCATATCTCGACGACCCTGACTACTATGATCCGTATCGATCGTCGCTTAGCGCCCGGTATATTTCCGCCGATATACCCGGCATCTATGATCTGGATTCCTATGGGGAATGGGTGGACATCAACGAGCACGGCCGATGCTGGTCGCCTAGTGTGAGTGCGGGATGGGCGCCGTTCCGGTCGGGGTACTGGGACCTGGACTCTCTCTGGGGTCCATCGTGGGTTTCGTCGGAGCCGTGGGGCTGGGCGCCTTATCACTATGGCCGGTGGACGACTGTGAACCAACGTTGGTTCTGGGTTCCAGGAGAGCTGAGATCACGACATGATTATTGTCCGGCGGCGGTAGCATTCATTCCTGTAGCGGATCAGATAGCGTGGATTCCGCTGGGGCCAAGCGAGGTCTACGTTCCACGGTACTACGATGAGTCTTTCCGGCCGCGGTACCTGGCGTCCGAAGAAGTCATCAACGTTGTCAGTGTGCAAAGGACGTTTGTGAACTTCAACGCGCCTGGTGCGGTCACGGTCGTACCGATTCGTACCTTCAGCCGGTTTATTGATCCGGGCGTGGTCGCCACCGGCGATCCGAGGGTGTTTGCAAACACCCGATCGGTGCTTGACCCCTATTCGGTCGAGGGTGTTCGAGAACTGGCCATCAGCCGGAATGATGGGCGCCGCAAAATTAAGCTTGCGCGTTTGGAAGCCTTCAACGTCCCGGTCATTACCAGTACAACACCCGAAGTCTCTCGAATGCGGCAGGACATAGGGCGGGCGTCCCGAGTCGAGCCCCTGGGAGAAAAGCGAAAGAAGAACAAGCTCAGGATAAACGAGACATCCGATGTGGCAAGTTCAACGCGTCCCAATGGCTCGCCACAGCCCGTTGCCCACTCACAGGAGCGTGACCAGCGAATGGCTACCCTTGCTGCTCGCGCTGAACAGGGTGATAAGTCGGCGCGCCGCGAAATGCGGCAGCTTATGCGACAGGAGCAAGCCAGCCAACAACAGCAGGCAACTCAACAACAGGAACAAACACGCCAGCAGATGAAAGAGCAGCGCAGGGCGGAGCGACAGCAACAAACAGCTCAGCAAGGTCAGCAGGAACAGTTGCACCAGCAGATGAAACAGCAGAGGAGAGCTGAGCGCCAGCAGCAGCAGCAAGCGGCTGCGGCGGCGGGACAACAGTCGGCCCAGCAAGCGCAATTGAAACAGCAGCGTCGAGCCGAGCGCCAGCAGCAAGCAGCCGCGGCTCAACAGCAGCCTGTTCAGCAGCAGCAGATCAAACAGCAGCGACGGGCGGAGCGGCAACAACGACAAGCCGCTGCCAGTGCTCAACAAAAAGCCGCTCAACAAAACCAGGTGAAACAGCAGCGCCGAGCCGAGCGTGAACAACAACAGCAGCAGATCCGCACGCAAGAACAGACGCGGCAACAACGCAAAGAACAACGACGAAAACCTCCGGAGGCTTCGGTTCAGCAACAGCAGCAGCTAAGACAGTCTCAGCAAGAAGCTGCCCGGCAAGCACAGATAACAGCCCAGCGGCAGCAGCTCAAAGCGGAGCGGCACGCACAGCAGAGGGCAATGATTGATGAACAAAACCGGCGTGCTGCGCAGGCAACGCAGACACAGGCTCGCGAACAGATAAAAGCTCAGCGGCACGCACAACAGAGGGCGATGTTAGACGAGCAGAATAAGCGGGCTTCAATGCAGGCGGCACAACAACAGAATCAGGCGCGGGAACAGATGCGAGCACAGCGTCAGGCTGCGCGCGCACAAGCCGTACAGCAAAGTGTCCAACCGCAGAGCGCCCCTCCCGCTTCTCTAGACAAAGCTCAGCGAAAAGCGGAGAAGGCCCAACGCAAACGACCTCAATAGGTGTACTTGGAGCTCAAGTCGCGGTTGATTCGAACCTGAAAATGCGCCCGCCCAAGGTGCTTTGCCAGAACAGGGCCGAAAAACTGCGGCTTGAGCTTAAGAATGCGCCTTAGTGGCGAGCGTTTGATAACGCGCATCATCAGTGCAGTCTGAGCAGGTTGGGAGATTTAGCATGCTCCAGCCTGGTTCGGTTACTCGACCTGAATTATCCATCGCTCCAACAAATCCCCCTCGTACGTTAGCAACATTCGAGTATCCCATTTGACTCATCATCTCGCAGGCACGGGCGGAACGACCTCCTGTTTTGCAGCCGACTAGCAATTTTGCATCTTTCGGGAGCGCCGCCTCGACTACTGTAATGAATTCCTGATTTGGAGACATGCCTGCGCCGGGAGTGAAATGCATCAATGGGATGTTGATGGCCTTCGCTGGGTGGCCGGCTTCAAATTCCGGGACAGAACGCACGTCCAGATAAATGTACTCCGCGTCGCGCCGCATCAGATCGTGCGCCTCCTGCGCATTTAGCTCTTTCATTAAATCTCCTCCTTGATCATCTATTGGTGACCACGAATTATAGCCGACCGCTCGATTGCCCTCCAGCTTCTGCTTCTGATGTTGCGTGAGGATCGGACTCCTTGGGGAGGCAAATCACATGACACTACACAGGAGTCTGCCGGGAGGCCCCTTATTGTGTTTCTCGCAACAATTTTACAAGAAGTTTTGACAGAGGTTTTCGTTGACAGTGTATAGCTCAGACTCTTACAATGCCTCGTCCTTAGGAAGCACCCACCCGATTTTTAGAAGTTACAAGCGAACCAATGGTCAGGTAACACAGCGCAACCCCGCTGTTTTTCGAGAGGAGAGGGTTTTGATCAAAGTAGGAGTTGGGTCTTTTTTTCCCGCCATATTCTTAGCGTCAATCATATCTTCTGGGACTGCCCTTGGGCAGTCCGCGGCTGCTCAGGCGGCCAAAGAAGAACAACCGGTCCGGCCACAAAGCACTAATCAGATAGTCGGTGCGCCGCCTCAAACGCCGGTCGAACCTAAAACTTCCAAGGCTACTCAGAGCCCGACCCAACCACAGAAGATCGCCGAACCTACGGTCCAGTTGGATGTAGATAACGCCGTGATCCCGCCAGCGCCCGTTGTCGTCAAGAGAAGCGTGAACACCATTATGATACCCGCGGAGATGACTGCGGACGGAGCCGCCTCGGCGAAGTCTAATGTTGAACCTCGGTATGAAGCGCGCCCGGCGGTGTCCTCAAGCGTCAGTGTAGGAAGCGTCTTCGGCTATCGCCGGGACCCGTTTACGGGCCGCGCAAAGTTTCACTCGGGCGTCGATATTAAAGCTCGCTGGGGCGACCCGGTAGGAGCCAGCCAGCCTGGCATTGTGGTTTTTGCGGGCTGGTACCACGGCTACGGCAACATGATTATCGTCGCTCACGGCGGAGGCGTGACTACTCACTACGCTCACCTGTCAAGCTTCGATGTTGAAACAGGCGCCCGAGTCGAGCGTGGAACGATTATCGGGCGTGCTGGAAGCACTGGGCGCGCAACGTCACCGCATTTGCACTATGAAGTTCGATTAGACGGCAGTCCTCTGAATCCATTCCAGCCTCTGGCCCTTGACCCCTCATCCGATTACTTCAAGCCATCGCGACCGACTGTGGACGCCGGTCGCGGTGTTGCCGTCTCGACAGCTGCAACGCAGCGAGACAACTAAATCCCTCTTCAATTCTGGAATGATCGGGCTCGCTCACAAAAGCGGGCCTTGTTTTTTTTGAGCTTCCAGGGCGATGCGCTCAAGCGCGCCTTGCTGCCTGGCTCGTAACATTTCCACCTTGTTTCTGCAGCGGCAACTCCGCAGTTGCCTGACATGCGCGGAGTAAGGCATCATCAAATCTTCGGAATGCATCACATTTCGTAGTCCTATGAGTTCAAATTTACTACTTAGACGCTCATTGGTTGTTTTGGCGGTGTTCGTGCTATCTATTCCGACCTCGTTGTCGCAAACGCGCGATGTCAAATCAGACGTCGCGACCACCGCGTCGGCCCGGAATCCATTCATCGCTGGTGAGCGCTTGAGCTATGATGTCTCGTGGGCGGACTTCATAGTAGCGGGCGAGCTTACGATCGAGACGGAAAATCGACGCACCTTCGATGACATCGACGGCTATCACGTGACTGCGCAGGCGCGGTCGGTTGGTCTCGTCAGCGGACTCGCATTAAAGGTCCACGACGTTTACGACTCGTTCGTGAACGCAGCGACGCTTCAGCCGTTTCGCGCCGAGAAGCGCTCGAGACACGGTAAGAAGGAAACTCAATCGTCAGTCACAATCGACCACGAACGCCGAACTGCGCGTATCGGTGGGGGCCGAACGCTGGAAATACCGGCCGACACCTACGATCTCGCAGGTTTGATCTTCGCAATTCGAGGAATGGATCTCACACCGGGCCGGGCCAAGACGTTTACGCTTCTCGAGGATGACAAGTTATACACTCTCAAGGTCCAGCCTGAAGGACGGGAGAGAGTCACGACTCGCGCCGGAAGCTACGAAACCGTTTGGGTAGCCACAAGCATGGTCAAAGGACGCGAGAACGATAAACTTTACAACCTACGGATCTATATCACGAACGACGCGCGTCGATTGCCTGTCCTGATCACAGCACAACCCTCTTGGGGCTCAGTGCGAGCGGAGCTGACTTCCGCTACCGGGACAAAGAGGTTGTGATTCTTTCGCTGCGCTGCTTTGCAGAAGAACCTCCCAGCTGCTTTATCTGCTTCAATTAGCGTCTGCCAGGCGATCTGTCCGATTAATGCCGGATCCGCGCGGACAACCATCAACTATTTGATCCGTCTTTCTTACTCGAAGTCTTATTGCGCGCTCGAGAACTTTTGACGAGCATCGAAATCACAATCGCCATTACCGTTGAAGAATAGATGAAAGCAAGCGCCACAAGCGCCAACCAGTGTGAATCCGCGTCGTCGAGGAGTGGGGCCAAGAACTTTTCTTCCGGGTGTTCCGCTCCGAGCGGCCCGCCTACAAGCGATGACTTTGGCCACGCTCAGAAGGCGGACCGCTCTGAGAACGGTGCGCGTGTTAGACCGAAACGACTCTCATCGTTTTTGGTTTGAGTCATCGCCTGACCTATGAACGTCAGACGCTACTCGACGGTCATCAGGGCAATGCGCATTCCATCTCTGCGATCAAAGTCTGCGGTCAGTTTTTGCGGCTATCGCGATCGACACAATCTCCAGTGCGCAGCATCCCGCTTGCTGTTGGCGAAATAGTCTGCGTCAATATCTCAATGACAGGTTCATGACCGGCCGGATATTTGATATCGTGCGAAAGGTTAGTCGGGGACGCGAAGATAAGCGTCGCCTGAATCTCGCTTGAGCCAAAAAGGAGAACGAAGAATGTCTTTGACGCATTTATTGATACTCTTGCTGGTCGCGGGTGTGTGTGGATCAATTGGCCGAGCCATCGTCGGCTATAGCCATGGCGGCTGCCTCGTATCGATCGCGTTGGGTTTCATTGGTGCGATCATCGGTGTTTGGCTGGCGGACGCGCTTCACTTGCCGCATCTGTTCCAACTGCGTATCGGCAGCGAAAGCTTTCCAATCATTTGGTCGATTATCGGAGCGGCACTATTTGTCGCACTGATCAGCTTATTAACCAGGCGGCACTGATCAGCGGCCGGAGCCTCCCGCAAAGTTTAGAGCCTCGGCTGTTTCGGGCCAGTTGCTGTGTCATTCGGCAACTGAAAAATCTCTTGCGCCTGACGTTACGTTAGACCGTACCATAGAGAGTGAAGAGAGAACGGTGATGAAGGCGCTACCGAAAAGGAGCAAGCGTTGGTATAAGACCGCTGAGTTTGCCCGCCTCAATGGCATGACAGTCCGGACGCTGCACCACTACGACCGTCTTGGAGTACTTGAGCCCAGCGGCCGCACTGCAAAGGGCCATCGACTCTACGGCGAACGTGATTTCGCGCGCTTGCAGCAAATCGTAACGCTCAGATTCATCGGATTTCCTCTGAAACAAATCAAAGAAATACTCAACAGGGGATCGCACGATCTGGCGGCCGAATTGCAGAGTCAGCGCGAGATCATAGTCGAGCAACGACGCAGGCTAGATTTAGCCGTAAAGGCAATCGAAAAAGTTGAGCGCGTCCTTGCGTCAACCGATGAGCCCGATTGGGAGGTGTTCGCGGAAATAATCGAGGTGATCAATATGCAAAAAGACATGGAATGGACCAATAAGTATTACTCTGAAGAAGCAACAGAAAAAATCACAGGGCGTGCTCGGACAGTCCCTCGCGAAGTGATCGAGCAAGCGGAGCGCGACTGGCCCGCGCTCATCAAGGAGGTCGAACAAGCGCTTGGGGAAGATCCCGCGGGCCAGACTGCGCAGGCACTCGCGGAACGCTGGGTAACTCTGGTCCAGGGCTTCACCGGAGGCGATGCGAAGATCCAGGAAGGGTTGAACAAGATGTACGCAGACCAGAAAAACTGGCCTTCGTCATTTCCGAGACCCTACAGCGATGAAGTAGCGATGTTCATGCAAAAGGCGTTGGCGATCCGCCGAGCAAAAATCAGCCAGTAGCGGCTCCATTTCAGGCCGGTGTGTTTGCTCGGCCACCCGAAGCAGAATCAAGCTGTCGCAAAAACTTGACCACCACGTTGCCGGTCACAGTGCGGCGGTAATGTTCGGTTGAACGAAGGTCGGTAATCGGCGCGATTTCACTTGCGATCAACTCACGAGCTTGTTCTATGAGCCCGGGAGTGAGGGTCGAGAGGGTTAGCAATCGTTCCGTTTGAGGCGTCCGGACCACGGTTGGAGCGACGCTGCCAACTGCGATGCTTATCGATCGTATTGTTCCGCCTTCGATTCGCGCTTTAGCCGCGATTACGGTTTTAGAAATCGCCTGCGCGCGGCGGGTACCCACTTTGCAGTAGAAGTCGCGCTCGCCTTCTTTCAGCTTCGGTACGCGCACCGATAGTACAAGCTCTTGTCGGTCGAGTACGGTCCGTCGATAGCCGGTGTAAAAAGCGGTGAAAGGAATCCACCTTACGCCCCGGACACTTCCAATTTCTATTTGTGCATCGTAGGCGGCAAGCACTGGGAGACTGTCGCCTGCGGGTGATGCGTTGACGATGTTGCCGCCGATAGTACCGCGATTCTGAATCTGAATCGCGCCAATAGTCCGCGATGCGGCGACCAGCGCTGGCGCGTGTTGTTGGATCAAATCCGAGTTTATGACCTGCGTATAAGTAGTGAGCGCGCCGATTCGAATCGTTTTTCCTTCGTCCTCAATGCCTCTCAGTTCATCAACCCGCCAGATATCGAGGAACTCGGCGGCGTCGAGCATGTGGGCATTCATCAGCACCATCAAGTCTGTTCCGCCGGCGATTATCTTCATCTCGCGGTCACGTTTGGACAACCATGCATAGACTTCGGCGAGTGTAGCGGGCGATTGCACTTTGACATCAAGAATCATGGTTTTCTACGGATGCTACCCGTCAGCCTTCGACTTGGGTCTAGGGATCAACTATAAATCCGACCTCTTCAGTGGCCACCCTCTTTAATCCGTGAAGTTGATCACCTTCCGTTTAAGCGCGGCGGTTCTCAGCGGCGGCTTGTTCGATCGCATCGATTATCTTCACATAGCCCGTGCACCGGCACAGATTACCCGCGATGGCTTCTTTGATCAGCTCACGCGACGGATCAGCGTGCTGGTCTAACAGCGCGCTGGCAGCCATCAACATTCCAGGCGTGCAGATTCCGCACTGCGCCCCGCCGCACTCAAGGAACGCTTGCTGAAGCCGATCGAGCCGCCCGTCTTGAGCCAGTCCTTCGACCGTCAGGATCGTCGAGCCTTGAAGCTGGCAGACCGGCACCAGGCATGAATTGATCACTTCGCCGTCCAGGATCACCGAGCACGCGCCGCACTCCCCCTCGCCGCAACCTTCCTTTGTTCCTGTAAGCCGCAAGTCTTCACGGAGCACGTCGAGCAGCCGTTTCATCGGCGTTACGTCAAGCTCGTGCCTGCCGCCGTTGACTTGAAAGCTTATCTTCATTTTGTTTCCATCGCCGCTTGTAAGCGTTCCGGCGTTATTGGAATCTCCCTGACAAAGGCACCCGTAGCATTGAACACAGCTGCCGCGATCGCCGGAGCCGCTCCGTCCATCGGCAGCTCGCCGACACCCTTGGCGCCGAAGGGCCCGTGCAGATACTCTTTTTCGACAATAATCGTCTCCATCTCCGGAGCATCTAGCGACGTAGGAATGATGTAATTGGTCAACCGATTATTGACGATTCGTCCCTTGTCCCACACCACTTCCTCCAGCAGCCCATACCCGACCGCCTGAAGGGTGCCGCCTTCGATCTGTCCTGCGGCGAGCACTGGATGGATCGCGCGTCCGATGTCTTGAGCAGTCGTAATTCGCGTGCAAGTCACCTCGAACGTGTCCATATCGACTTCGACCTCCGCCACATCGGCGCCCCAGGAGTAAACCGGATAAGCGTCGCCCGAATAAGTTTCATCGTCCCATTCGATGTTGGGCGGCGAAGCGTAACGAGCGTATGCCCGCAACTCGCCAAGTTGCGCGATGTATTCGCGCGCGATTTCATCAAAGCTCGCAAGGTCCTTTCCTCGGGCAAAAAATCGACCGTTGACCAGCTTCGTTTCGGGCGCGCCAAAACGTTCGGCGACGAAGTTGATCAGCTTCTCCTTGATTTCACCCGCCGCGAGCTGCACGACGCGGCCGACCACCATAGTCGTCCGCGATGCAACAGTTGGCCCGCTGTCGGGCACGCGCGAGGTGTCTGGATCCACGACCTCGACGCAATCGATGCCGACGCCCAACTCATCGGCGACAATCTGGCAGAAGATGGTGCGAGTGCCCTGGCCGATTTCGGTCGAGCCCGACAAGACGCGGACGCGGCCTTCGGCAGTAAGCTCTACCCCGGCTTGAGCTTTCATTCGAGCTTCACCGCTTCCAGTGAAGCCCGCGCCGTGAAAGAAGAAGGAAACACCAATACCCCGCCGGCTGTGTGAATTGCCAGCGGGCGCGTTTGCCGTTTCAATCGCTTTCCTCTTGTTCAGGAAATCGGATCGCTCAATCGCCGCATTCAATACGTCTTCCGAGCCGACGCTCAACGTCAGTCGTTGTCCGGTGGCGGTGACGTCGCCTTCGCGAAGCATGTTGATCCTGCGAAGCTCGAGAGGGTTGATATTCAGCTCCGCGGCGATTTTCTCCATTTGCATCTCGTAAGCGAATGCCACCTGAGGTGCGCCGAAGCCGCGAAACGCTCCGTTTGGCGGAGTGTTCGTCGCAACTGCCCGTGCCGCCACTCGAACATTGTCGCAGCGATAAGGCCCGAGCGCGTGAATCGCACCTCGCGACAGCACCACCGGTGTCAGCGTCACATAAGCTCCGCCGTCGATAACAATGTCAATCTCGGATGCGGTCAACCGACCGTCGCGTGTGACACCTGTTCGATGGCGGATGACTCCCGGATGCCGCTTGGTTGTGGCAGCTATGTCTTCGGAGCGATCGTAGATGATCTTTACCGGCCGGTTCGCCTTTTGCGCCAGCAACGCGGCGTGCGCAGCGATCATCGACGGGTACTCTTCTTTGCCGCCGAATCCTCCGCCGGTCGTCGTTTGGATCACCACCGTTTGTTCGTCGCTGAGATCGAACAGTTGCTTTAGAGCCTTGTGAATGTAGTACGGACACTGCATCGACCCCATCACGGTCATCTGGTGTTCGCCGGGAATGGCGATCATACCCTGGGGCTCGATGTACAGCTGCTCTTGATGGGGCACCCTGTATTCGCCCTCAATGATTCGCTGCGCTGCGGCGAATCCTTCGTCGATGTCGCCCCTTCCGATCAGGAATCGTTTGAAAACGTTATCGGTTCCGTAAAGGATTTCACTGACGGTTAGAGATTCCTCGATCGTCAGCACGGGGCTCAGTTCGGAGTACTCGATCTTAATGTGGCGCGCAGCTTCTTCCACTCTTTGTTTGGTCTCCGCGGCGATGAGCAGGATCGGCTCGTCACAGTGACGCACCTCTGATTGGACAAGTAGCGGTTGATCGTTCTCGATGAGGGCGACGTAATTTTTCCCCTGTATGTCTCTATGGTCGGCCACCACAATGTTGGACCAATCATACGAAGGGTCGAAACGGATCGAGTTGATTCGTCCGCGCGCGATCGTGCTGCGGATGGTCTTGCCGGCCAGCATACCTTCGATTGCAATATCGTCGACATATCGGGCAGCTCCGGTGAGCTTCTCATGACCCTCTTTACGCATGACGTTCTGCCCGATTGTCATTGGAACCCTTTCAAAAATTTCGCCTAGTTTAATGTCAAGCCTGCCGGCTTACAAGTCGGTGCTTCCGAGAGTCAGATTAAGTGCGCTAAGATCGAAAGAACGGTCTTAGCCAAATGTCAAGAAAGTCAAGCCTGACCCCTCCTCAAGGGCGAGTCCGCTATCAAGCCTGTCGCTCAATGCGTTCGTAGGTGTAGCATCGGTTCATCATACTATTGAGCGTCTGAGTCCTGGACCCGTTGGCGGCGGGCCAACTCGAGGGAGGCACCATGTTGAGATTGATTACGAAGATCCTGGGATGTGTAGCTTTGGTCATCGCTCTCGGTCCGGCGTTCGCCGCCGCCCAGGAGTTGAGCGAGCCCGAGAAGAACTTCGAGCACCTTTGGAAAACCTATGATCGTAACTACGCTTTGTTCGGCGCCAAGCATATCGATTGGGACGCGCTCTACAAAGTCTATCGACCGCGAGTGACTTCGAAGACAACCGATGATGAGTTGTTTCAGATACTTGCCGATATGCTCGGGAACCTGAACGACAACCACGTGAGGCTGATTTCGCCGAAACGGCAGTTCCAATCGGGCATTCTTGGTCAGATGAAGATGGAAGATTTCTCGCTGGACCTGGTGAAGCAAAAGTACCTGAAAGGCAAGTCGAAGCCGCTGGTCGACGGCGTCTTCGATTACGGCTGGCTCACCGACTCGATCGGATACTTTCACTTTCGCGGCTTTGGCCGTTTGGATCAAACGCGTCTGGCGATCGACGAAATCGTCAAAGAGTTCAAGGACGCGAAGGCCATCGTGGTGGACGTTCGAGGAAACGGAGGCGGCGACGATCGCGTGGGTAAGCTGATCGCTGATCGGTTTGCCGCACAGAAGCGGCTTTATATGAAGACCGCAATTCGCAACGGCCCGCGCCGCGACGATTTCACGGCCTGGAAGTACTGGTACGTTGAGCCGGGCGGACCGACTCAATTCACCAGGCCGGTGATTCTGTTGACCCATCGTCACTCGGTGAGCGCGGCCGAGAACTTCGCCCTCGCGATGCGTGTGCTGCCCAATGTTACAGTAGTCGGGGACGCAACTTCGGGTGTGTTCGCCGATGTGTACGGCGACCGGTTGCCCAACGGCTGGCGCTTCAGCGTCTCATTTAAGCTGTTCATCGATCCGACAGGGTTCTGCTGGGAAGGAATCGGCGTGCCGTCGGATATTCGCGAGGTCAACACCAAGCAAGATATCGAAGCGCAACGCGACAAGGTTTTGGATCTTGCAGTCTCGCTGATCGAGACCGGCGGCTTGAAGCCGCAGGAAGAGGCGTCGAGTCTCAAGGATATTCGCGAGTCGCTGGCAAAGAATCTTGCGCGCGATATCAACGACAAGGGTCTCGACTACGCGTTGAAGGCTTATCAACAATCGAAGGCCGGTCCGCCGGCCTCCTACTACTTTGACCTCGAAGAGTTGTTGGAAGCCGCCGATCGGATGTCAAAGTCGGGTAAAAGACGGGAGGCGGTCGAGATTCTGAAGATCGGAGTCAAAGAGTTCCCCCGCTCTTTCGAGGCGCACGAAACACTGGGTGATGCCTATTATTATCTTGGCGACGATGTCCAGGCCGCATCGATGTACAAGAAAGCGGTCGAGCTTAACCGACGCAGTTATCCTTGGGAGATTACATCCTACGATAACTCGGTCAGACTCTCGAAGGGAATCAAACTTCTCGCAAAGAATCTCGAGCGCGACATTGACGACAAAGGAATTGACGCGGCGTTGAAGGCCTTTGACCAGGGCAAATCCGGAGGTCCGGACACCTACTACATCGATGAGACCCGAATCAACCAACTCGGTTATCAACTGATGAATAACGGAAAGACTACCGAGGCAATCGAGGTGTTCAAGGTGAACGTGCGCGAGTTTCCGAAATCGTCGAATGTGTACGACAGTCTGGGTGAAGCTTACGCGAAGGCAGGCAACCGCGAGCTGGCAATCGAGAACTACAGGCGATCTGTCGAGCTTGATCCGAAGAACACAAACGCGATCGACGTGATCAAGCGGCTCACCAGCGGCGAAGACAAAATGGATCCCAAGGTGTTTGCCGACTATGTCGGGGTGTACGAGTCACCGTTGGGGGTAGTGTCCGTGACCCGCGAAGGAGACAAGCTGTTCGCTCAACCGGACGGCAACTCAAAGGAAGAGCTGATAGTCAGGTCGTCGACGAAGTTTCAGGTCGCAACCGTAGGCGCCGAGGTGGAGTTTGTGCGGGATGAAGGCGGGCAAGTTGCAAAGATGCTGATTCGCATTGGCGGACAACTTATGGAGGCCAAGAGGATCAAGTAGCGCGTTCACAAGCAATGGATGTTTCGATCTACCTGGACCGAATAGGCTACCGCGGTTCTCGCCAGGTGTCTGAAGAGACGCTGCGCGAGCTGCACAGAGCGCATTTGATGGCCGTTCCCTTCGAGAACCTCGACGTTCATCTCAAACGCGCGATCGTTCTCGATGAAGAGAGGCTGGTAGACAAGATCGTCGCTGAACGCCGTGGTGGCATTTGCTACGAATTGAACAGTGCGTTCTGCTCACTGCTTCGGGGGTTGGGATTTCGAGTATCGATGCTTTCGGCAGGAGTCGCTCGCGACGAGGGCGGCTTTGATCCGCCGTTCGATCACATGGCGTTGCTGGTTCACCTGGAAGAGCGATGGCTTGCCGATGTCGGTTTTGGCGATTCATTTCGCGAGCCGCTCCGGCTTGATCTTCGAGATCGGCAGGATCAGAGCTGGGAGTCCTATCGGATTGTTGACGGTGAAGGGCGGCATCTCATCGTGGAGCGCCTCGAATCCGAATTGTGGAAGCCGCAGTACAGGTTTACGCTTGATCCATACAAGCTGGATGATTTCAGCGAGATGTGTTGTTATCATCAGACCTCACCCGAGTCGCCATTCACGCAAAAACGAGTTTGCACCCGCGCTACACCGAACGGTCGAATCACGGTCACCGGTTTGCGGCTGATCGTTACCGATCGGGGCGAGAAGAAGGAAAGCGAGATTCCAAGTCACGAGGAGTGGACGGCGGCGCTCCGCGAGCATTTCGGAGTGGAGCTGAACCAACTCGGATGTTCTATGCCCGAGTAAGTCCGAACGAGAATGTCAATGGCAGGTTACTCAGGAACCCCGCTGGCAAAAAAACTAGGGATAAAGGAAAACTTTCGCGTGGCGTTGATAGCCGCGCCCAATGGCTTCCGCCGCGAGCTGGGAGAACTTCCGAAGCAAGTGTCCTTTATTACAAGTCTGGAGTCACAGCTCGACTTGATTCTTTTCTTTACGAAAACACAATCTGAACTGATCGGAAACTTCTCGAGGCTCGCGGCGAAACTTGCGCCTACCGGCATGCTCTGGATAGCGTGGCCCAAGAAAGCCTCCGGTGTAGCCACTGATCTGGCAGACTATCACGTGCGTCAAATAGGTCTCGATGCAGGACTCGTAGATGTAAAGGTCTGCGCGGTAAATGAAATCTGGTCCGGGCTTAAGTTTGTAATTCGGGTAAAGGATCGACCAGGTCGACGATAACGCGAGCCCTCGTGCAAGTCCTAGTAATGGATTCACCGTTGAGCGTCACTAATGCGCGGCCACTGCTTGACCGCAACAGGCTGAAATCAGATGAGGCCGGCCCTTCCGACCGATACGATGCGCTGGCGGCGAGCGATCTTTGACCGTCCCGGTTTGATCGCCGTGCAACAGATGAATGATTCTCGCACCCGCTATGCTCTGGACCTTGATACCGAAAAGCAAACAGATTTGAGCAAGCGCGATGATCCGTCGTGGAAAGCTGCATTCACCTACGAGCATCCCGAGCCCGAGCTGCTAACGCTGACCCGCAAGCTCGAGGGCCAGCAGATCCGCGCCAGGCTCCGACGAGCGGACGAATCGCTGTTTCGGCTTCAGAGTCGAGGGTTTCTCTGGATTAATGAATATCCCTTCAATCGTTAGGTCGCGGTTACTGACTCTTCGGTTTCTCGATAAGCCTTAAAACCAGAGTCACCGCCGACTCCGCTCCATCCGTTACCCTCACTTTTTGGGTAACGCTGTGCATTAACGGGAGCCGTACGACGGCAGATGTCGAGCTGTAGCCCCGTCCTGCTGTCAACTCATACTCGCCCGACGTCAGCCCCTCTATCGTAAAGCGGCCAAGCTCATCAGTGTCCGCAGACAGATGCTTGTCATCATCTTCCTGTGCGAGCCGACGCGCGTTGATTGTCAAACGCACGCCGCGCGGCAAGTCATAACCAGGTACTGTCACCTGTCCGCGAATGACCCCGGTCGCATAGCCCAAGACTATGCGCACTTCAGTCACGTGATCGCCGGGAGTTACTTCGATTCCCTGTCGAAGGTCTACGCCATCGCGTTCGATCCTTAGCAACCAGAACCCCGGCTCCTGCCATGTCCCCGCGGAAATCTTCACCATTCCGGGGCGAAGCCCGCAGAAGTAGTATGTGCCGTCGGGGTCAATCCTCGAGCCCACGGTGCCTGCATTCAGCGACACCCGAGTCAGCTTGCTGAGCACCGCCGGTTCACTCACTCCCTCAACGACAACTTTTCCACTGATGCTTGCGCCCCGGTTCCTCCTTATCTCCAGACCGGTGACGTCGTGGTCGGTGACTTCGAAGTCCACCTTCTCGCTGAAGTAATCTCCTTCACAGCCCGCAAAGACAGAATATCGCCCGGGCATCAAACCGGTAATCGTGAACCGGCCCTCTTCATCACTCTTGCGCCCAAAGGTTGACATAGCGTTGCCGCCAAAACCCCAATTTATTCCGGCCTGGGGCCGCCCCGTTTCAGCCTCAACTATTCGACCCGAGGCTTCGAACGACCTCTCGCGTCCACCAACGACAATATCGACGCCAGAGACTTCGGCGCCCTCTGTCAACTCCACGACCCTCGCTTTCGATTCGTCAGTGACGCCGGGATAATAGGTCTGCAGGTAATAGGTTTGCCCATGGTCAAGCCTTCGGTAAAGACTCCCGCCACCCGCACCCACACTGACCTTATATCGGCCCGGCCGAAGCCCGTAGACACGATAAACGCCCCGGTCGTCTGAGCTCATCAGGTGGGAGTCGCTGTAGTAAGGCTGCCGGCCGTCTGGCGACAGCGCGATAACACTGATCGGTTCCTCAACGATCGAACGGCCGTTAGCCTCCGAGACTCGCCCGGTAATCACGCCCCCTCGCATCAACGCGAAATCTATGTTCTCACGGATCTCGCCGCGATCGAGAGTTATCTCAGTCTTATTTGAATCTCTTTCTTCCACCTCCACCAACGAGGGTGCGCGCACTACTATTGAGTACCGCCCAGATGGCAGGTTTCTGATTTGATATTGGCCGTTTGAGTCGGTCTTTCCGGTTGATTGCGGATCGGCGCCGGTCGGAGGCCAGGACCGCACCAGCATCATCACTCCCGGTACGGGCTTTCCGTGAAGAGTAACCCGGCCGGTAATCGAGGCGCTGGCTCCGGCTTGCGACTGTGATTCCGGCTGAACTGCTTCGGATGTTCGGGACGAGGCTATGAACGACAGTAAGAACGTAACCACGAGGACGACACGTAACTTCATGGGCGCCACCTCGCACGGGCAGCGACTGAGTTGCGATGACAACTCAGTCGCTGTGATTAAGAGGGTTGGTGAATCGGATCGCGCGGCCTCACTTGGATACTGCTGCCGCGCTTTCCTTCCCGGCGTTTTTCACGTACTTGTCCATCCAGTTGATCATTTCGGCAAGCGTGTGAAGTGTCGATTCTCTCCCGGTGTACCCGTGGGCTTCGAAGGGAAGCGTAACGTACCGCACCGTAGCCCCGTGACCTTTCAGCGCCATATAAAAGCGCTCGGATTGAATTGGGAAGGTGCCCGAGTTGTCGTCCGCTTCGCCGTGGATCAACAGGATAGGCTCCTTGATCTTGTTAGCGTAAAAGAATGGCGACATCTTGCCGTAGATTTCCGGCACTTCCCAGAACGTCCGGCGCTCGCTCTGGAACCCGAACGGGGTGAGCGTGCGGTTGTAGGCGCCGCTTCTGGCAATGCCCGCCCGGAACAGATCACAGTGCGCCAGAAGGTTTGCCGTCATGAACGCGCCATAGCTATGGCCGCCGACTCCGATGCGGTCGCGGTCTGCAATTCCCAACTCCACGACTTTATTGACTGCCGCTTCGGCGCTCGCGACGAGTTGCTCGACGTATTTGTCGTTTGCCGTCTCGCCCGATCCGACGATGGGCATGGTCGGATTGTCGAGGATCGCATAGCCCTGCGTGAGCAGGAACAGGTGGGATATCCCGCTCACCCGCGTGAACCGATAAGGCGAGCCCGACACCTGGCTGGCGGTGTCGGTGTCGGTGAACTCGCGCGGATAAGCCCACATAATCAACGGCAAACGTTCGCCTTTCTTGTAGCCCGGCGGCAGGTAAAGCGTGCCCGACAGCTTCACGCCGTCCTTGCGTTCATAGGTGATGAACTGTTTCTCGACTCCGGCGAGTTGCGGCGCCGGATCCTTGAACTGAGTGATCGCGCGCTTTGTTCC